>NZ_JBNZGA010000001.1:293154-542353 GCF_050573415.1 Paenarthrobacter sp. NEAU-H11
GCCGCCCCCCCCCACACCCCCGCCCCCCCCCCCGCCCCCCGCCGCGCCCGCCCCCCGCGTCCCGCCGTCGTACGTAATCAGCTACCGGGCGGTATCAGTCGGGTACCAGTCACAATCACTTGCTCGGCGAGGGCGAAGGCGTAGCCGTGGACGCCGGAGCGGGAGATGCCTCGGGAGCCGCCACGGGGATCTTGGCCTCCGCCTCGACGGCCCTCTTGAGGGCAGCGGCGATCCGGTTCTGCGCCTCACCGTACGCCGCGAAGTCGCCGGCAGCCAGTGCCGCCTGCCCTGCCTGCATGGCCGCGTTGGCTTCGTCCAGCGCCGCCTTCAGGTCCGCCTTGGCATCCGCACCAGCGGGGCTGGCAGGGGCGCCGGGACCGGCGGGCGCCTGGCCGTTGTTGTCCGAGTCGCCGGCAGCAGCTCCGGAGTCTCCACCGAACAGCTGCTTCAGCGCCTCATCCAGGGTGGGCGCAAAGCCCACCTTGTCGCCGAACGCCACCAGGACGCGCTGCAGCGTCGGGTAGGACGTCTCGCCGGTGGACTTGAGGTAGACAGGCTGCACATACAGGATGCCGCCGCCCACCGGAAGGGTGAGGAGGTTGCCGTTAAGGACTTCCGACGCGCCCTGGCGCAGCAGGTTCAGCGCCTGCGACACCGTGGGGTCCGAGTTGAACTTGTTCTGCGCCTGGCCCGGACCGGGGACCTGGATCTCCGGTGGGATCTGGAGCAGCCGCAGCTTGCCGTAGCTCTCCGCCTTAACCCCTGCCTGGTTGCCGGCATCCGAGTCAGCAGCAAGGAAGCCGTAGAGCACGTTGCGGGCGTTTCCATTGACAATCTGCGGGATGAACGACGACGTCAGCTGGAAGGCGGGCTTGTCCTGGTCCGGCATCTGCAGCGACATATAGAACGGCGGCTGCTTGACGCCACTGGTGGAATCAACCGTGGGATCCGCCGGAACGCTCCAGACATCCTTGGTCTGGTAGAAGGTGGACGGGTTGGTCACGTGGTACTCGCCCAGGAGCTGGCGCTGGACCTTGAACAGGTCCTCCGGATACCGGACGTGGCTCATGACATCGCCGGACATTTCCGAGTACGGCTTCAGCGTCGAGGGGAACACCTTCTGCCAGGACTTCAGCAGCGGGTCCTGGTCGTCCCATGCGTAGAGCGTGACCGAACCGTCGTACGCATCCACCGTTGCCTTGACGGAGTTCCGGATGTAGTTGACCGTGCTGTTGGGCAGGGCAACCGCCCGGCCGGACGTGGTCTGGGTGTCAGCGGTGGCATCCGAGAGCTGCTCCTGCTGGGAGTACGGGTAGTACTGGCTGGTGGTGTAGCCGTCCACGATCCACTTGACCCGGCCGTCCACCACTGCAGGGTAGGCATTGCCGTCCACGGTCAGGTAGGGAGCTACCTTTTCCACGCGCTCCCGGGGGTTGCGGTCGTACAGGATCTGGGACTCCTGGTTGACGCCGTCCGAGAGCAGCAGGTCCGAGGACTGGAACTTGATGGAGTACAGCACGCGGTTGAAGAACGTCCCCACGTTGGGTCCGCCGTTGCCTTGGAAGGTGTACTGGGTCTCGCCCTCGCCTTCCCGGCCGGAGGGCCTGTCCTGCTCGCGAGCACGAGCACCTTCCGGCGCGCCAACAATTGAGTAGTCCGGCGAGGACTCGCCAAAGTAGATCCGCGGTTCATAGGTGGAGTCGTCGCCGAGGACACCGGTTGACGGGATGCCCGACTGCAGGAACTCCGGCTTGCCGTCCACTGTGAATTTGTTGCCCTTGGCTGCCACCACGCCGTATCCGTGTGTATAAACCACGTGCTGGTTGAGCCAGCCCTGCTGGTTGGTTGCGACGTTGGCAGGGTTCAGTTCACGGACCGCGATCACGGTGTCCTGGATCTTGCCGTCCACCTCGTAGCGGTCAACGTTGAGGGCTTCGGGGAACTGGTAGTACGGCCGGTACTGTTCCAGCTGCGAGAACGCGTCCGAGATCAGGTTCGGGTCCAGCAGCCTGATGTTCGCGGTGGTCTGGGCATCAGGCGCGAGGGCTCCGGTGCTGGCCGTGTTGGTGGCGTTGTAGCGGTCCACCTGGATCTTGTCCAGGCCATACGCAGCCCGAGTGTTGTCGATGTTGCGCTGGATGTATTCCTTTTCCAGCGTCTCTTCCGAAGGACGGACCTGGAACTGCTGGATCACCCACGGGTAGACGCCCCCGGCGAGGATGGACGTGATGACCAGCATCGCGGTTCCAATGACGGGCAGTCGCCATTTGCCGATCACCGCGGCGGCGACGAACAGGATGGCAACGAGGACCGCAGCCACCGCGAGGATGGCCTTGGTGGGGATGACGGCGTTGACGTCCGTGTAGAGGGCGCCGGCCCAGCGGCCGCTGTTGCTTTGCACTGTCGTAAAGCGGTCAAGCCAGAAGTTGATGCCCAGGAGCACCAGGAAGGAGGCGCCGGTGACAGCGATGTGGATCTGCGCCGCCCGGCTGGTGAAGACGCCGCGTTCCATCAGCCGGATGCTGCCGTAGAGGTAGTGGGTGAGGATGCCTGCGATGCCGGCAATGACCACCACGCTGATCAGGAATCCGGTCACGAAGCCGAAGAACGGAAGCGTCATCAGGTAGAAGCTGATGTCCATGTTGAACTCGGGATCCGCTTGCCCGAAGGGCTCCTGGTTGAAGAACAGGAGGACTTTCTGCCACTGGCTGGCGGCTGCGCTGCCGGCGAAGAGGCCGAACAGGACGGGCAGGCCCACCATGACTACCCGGCGGACGGGTTCCAGCTGCGCCTGGTACCGGTTGAGGTTGTCCCGGATCTCGGAGTCGGGCGCATAAACCGGCCTGGCGTGGTAGGCAATCCGGATCGCGAAGAAGACCGCCAGGAACATAACCGCGAAACCGGCCGCGAAGATGCCGATCCGGGCCAGGTTCTCGGTCACGAACACTTCAATGAAGCCGAGCTGGCGGTACCAGAGGACGTCGGTCCAGACGTTGGCGAAGAAGATGAAGCCCACTACCACCAGGGCAACAACGATCAGGGTGGGCGTCAACGCCCCGCGTCGTGAAGGGGGCCTGCCTGTGGACATGGTGCTGGCGGGACGGGACAAACTGGGTACCTCATAGCTGGTCGTCAGATTATTCGATGCGTGCGTGCGAGCGACGTCCGGCACCGGTCAAACAGCTGGTTTCGTCCGTCACAATTGCCACGAGTGGCGGTAAGGCTTAGTTCCTGTCGAGTCTAGTTGCGCCCAGTCTAGTTGCTTGTGCACGCCGGAAGGCCGGACGTGTCCTGGCCGCTGCCGGCGCGTTCGACGGCGTCACGCGCCTCCGCGAGGTTCTCCACCCGGACCACCTGCAGCCCGTCGGGGATCTGCCCCACCACTTCCCGGCAGTTGGCGGCCGGCGCGAGGAACATGGTGGCTCCCCCGGCCCTTGCACCCTGCATTTTCTGCTCGATCCCGCCGATGGGTCCCACGAGGCCGTCCGGGGAGATGGTGCCGGTCCCCGCTATGTGCTTGCCGCCCGTCAGGTCGCCCGGGGTGACGGTGTCAATAATGCCGAGCGAGAACATCAGCCCGGCGCTGGGGCCGCCCACCTTCTCAAGCGAGATGTCGACCGTGAAGGGGAACGTGAACAGGTATTTGAGCATCACGCCGAGGATGAAGCGGCCCTCGCCGTTGTCCTTGGGGGTGATGGTCTCCGTGACCGGCTGCCCGCCGCGCTCCACCACCACGGTGGCCGGCGCGCCTTTTCCTGCCGCCAGTTCCTCCTGGACAACGGCCAGTGAGGTGATGTCCCGGCCATTGATGGTTTTGAGGATGTCCCCGGGCTCGATCTTCCCGGCGGATGCGGAACCTTCCGAGAGGCCCGCTGCCTGGAGCTGCTGCCCGAAGGGAATGTCCAGCTCCTTGAGGGCCGACGCCACTGCGTTCTCCTGGGAGGTGGTCATGGCCACGGAACTCTGTTCCTCAGCCTCTTCCCTGGTTGTGCCGGTGGGGTAGATCAGTTCCACCGGGGGGACGGCCTTGGAGGGGGCAAGCCAGGCGGAAAAGGCATCAAGGATGCTGACGGGCCCGTTGGGTCCGCCGTCCACGTAGACCGTGGTGAGGTCCAGGTTGCCTTTCGCCGGGTACGCATCCCGGCCCGTGATGCTGATAACCGGCTTTCCCTGGCTTTCACCCAGGGTGTTGTACGTGGGTCCGGGTGACTCGATGACGTACGGCACCGGAATGGTACCGACGGCGATTCCCAGCCCAAGGGCCGACATCCCGGCCAACAGCATGGCGGACACTTTAGGGTCGCGCGGCGCAGGGTCCGGCAGCAGCCTGCCGACGGCCGGACCGCCGTCGTTGGTTTCTTCTGCTGGTGCTTCTTCTGTCTGCGCAGGTAACCCGCGGGTGAAGAGCTCAGGAGCGTGGTCCTCTGAGGGGTGGCCGCCACGGGTTGTAGTCACCCAACCAAGACTACGCGGTGACCAGTGCCTGCCAACGCTTTGCCTAGAGCGAACGGCCCGGCGGTCCGGCAGACAGCCGGGCATGGCCGGGGTACCGTGAAGGTTGACAGTCAAACCGACGATCGGCGGGATCATGGCCTCCAATCCACTCAATTCGTCCAATGGGGATGACACCCCCAAGGATCCGTTGACCGAAATGCTGCAGAACCTCATGGGCGGCAAGGGGATGGAAAATTTCGACCCCGCCGAGCTGGCCAAGGCTGCCGGGCTGCCCAACGACCCCAACCTGCTCGCGCAGATGTTCTCCCAGGTGCAGGCAATGATGAGTGCGCCTTCCGAAGGTCCCGTCAACTGGCAGCTTGCCCATGACAACGCCCGCCGGGTCGCGGCGAGCAGCAGCGACCCTTCAGTCACTGCCCAGCAGTCCCGCGAAGTCGACGAGGCCCTGCGCCTTGCGGAACTGTGGCTTGACCCCGTGACAGACCTTCCCGCCACCGGCCTGATCGGCCACGCGTGGTCCCGGGCGGAGTGGGTGGAAGCCACCCTTGGAACGTGGAAACGGCTGACCGAGCCGGTTGCGAACAGCATCGCGAACGCCCTGTCCTCCGCAATGACGGAACAGATGCCCGAAGAGATGAAGTCAATGATGGGCGGGGCATCCTCGATGCTCCAGAACATGGGCGGAGCGATCTTCGGCATGCAGTTGGGGCAGGCCATCGGCGCCCTGTCCGCTGATGTGGTCAGCTCCACCGATATCGGTGTTCCGCTGGCCGACCTCGAGATGGCGCTGCTGCCGGCCAACGTTGCGGCGTTCGGTGAGGGCCTGTCCCTGCCCGAGAATGACATCCGGCTTTTTCTTGCGGTACGGGAAGCTGCGCACGCGCGGCTCTTTGTCCAGGTGCCGTGGCTGCGCGGCCATCTGCTGGGCGCCATCGAGGCCTACGCCCGCGGCATCCATATCGACACCTCGCGGATTGAGGAACTTGCGCGGGACCTTGATCCCGGCAACCCCGAGGGCATCCAGGAGGCCCTGTCCCAGGGCGTGTTCATGCCGCAGCGGACACCCGCACAGGAACAGGCCCTTGAGAAGCTTGAGACGGCGCTTGCGCTGGTGGAAGGCTGGGTGGACGAGCTCACGGCGGCCGCCACAGAGAAGCTGCTGCCGTCCGCGGGCGCGCTCCGCGAAACAGTGCGCCGCCGCCGGGCAACCGGCGGTCCGGCCGAGCACGCCTTTGCGTCCCTGGTGGGCCTGGAGCTGAGGCCCCGCCGGCTGCGGGATGCCGCCACGCTGTGGGCCACTTTGAAGGAAGAGCGCGGCATCGAAGGCCGCGACGCCATCTGGCACCACCCGGACCTGCTGCCCACCGCCGAGGACCTGGATGACCCCAAGGGCTTCAGCGGGCGCCGCAAACTGGCCGAAGCCAGCGACAGCGAAGTGGACGACGCCCTGGAGAAACTCCTCAGTGGCGGCTTCGACGCCGCCCCCGAAGGCAGGAGCGGCGCTGAGGGCCAGGGCGGCGCCGAAGGCCAGGACCAGGGCGGCACTGCAAAGGACGACGGCGACGGCGGGCGGCCGGAGGAGGGGCGGGACGGCCAGCCGAAAGGCTAGGACGTCCGGGCCCGCATTGTTGCGGGTGCGGCTTCAGTCCGCGTCCGGATCGGCCATGCCGCGCCCGGTGGCGAAGGAGACACCTTCCAGGAACGCTTTGGCCCGCTGGGTCTCGGGATAGGCCTCCAGCAGCTTCCAGAACGCGGCATTGTGCGCGGCCACCAGCAGGTGGGCGAGCTCGTGGAGCAGGACATAGTCGATGACCCACTGCGGCATTGGCCGCAGCTTGTCCGAGAGCCTGATGGTGCCCTCAGCGGGAGTAGCCGAACCCCACCGGGAATTCTGGTTGCTGACCCAGCGCACCGACGTCGGCACTGCCCGCCCCCCGAGGTACTGTGCGGACAGGTGGGCGGCATGGGCGGCGAGGGCGGCGTCCGTGGCCGGGCGCCGCTTGCCCGCTGCTGCCCGCCGCTCCCCCTGGCGCTGCAGCTTGGCCACCATCCGGTGGACCCATTCGGCCTCCTGGGCGGCGGTAAACCGCGCCGGGATGGCCACAACTGCGCTTCCGTTCTCCCAGAAGGCCGCCACCGTGCGGGTGCGCCGGGCCGAACGCCGCACGACGACGGGCGCACCGTCGTCAGTGGTCAAGGGGGCAGTAACCGCTCCGGCCGTCTTTGCGCCCTGGCCGGGCCTCACAGGGAAGTGCTTTCCGTGAGGACGCGCAGAACGTCCTCCCCGTACCGTTCCAGCTTGGACGGGCCCACTCCTGCCAGTCCGGCCAGCTCTTCGAGCGAGGCGGGGCGCGCCTCGGCGATGGCCGTGAGCGTGGCATCGGTGAACACGACGAACGCCGGCACCTCGGCGGCGAGGGCAACTTCGCGGCGCCAGTTCCGCAGGGCATCGAAAGTCTGCTCCTCATAACTCGGCGGACAGGAATTGCACCGGCCCACCTTGCGTTCCGCGCCGGTGGCGAGCATGCTTCCACAGACCCGGCACATGGCAGGAGCGGCGGCCTTCCGGCGGGACACCGTGACCTTCCCCCGGGTGGTTGAAGTCGCCACCGAATCCGGGCGCAGCCCGTCCAGGAACCTGGACGGTTTCCTGTTTGCCCGTCCGCCCGGGGTCCGGGCAGTGGACCAGGACAGCGACAGGTGCTCCCGGGCACGGGTGATTCCCACGTAAAGGAGCCTGCGTTCCTCGTCCACCGATTCCGGCGAGTCAGCGAAGGAGATGGGCATCAGCCCCTCGCTGAGGCCCACCAGGAACACCGCATCCCATTCGAGGCCCTTGGCCGCGTGCAGCGAGGCAAGAGTCACGCCCTGGACCGTGGGGGCGTGCTGGGCGAGGGAACGTTCCTGGAGTTCGTTGACGAAGTCGGCCAGGCCAAACCGGGCACCCCGGGTTTGGACCAGTTCGTCGGCAAGCGCCACCAGGGCCGCCAGCGATTCCCACCGCTCCCGCAGTGCGCCGCCGCTGTGGGGGGCGGAGTCCGTGTAACCGAGGGACGAGACAATGTCCCGGACCAGTTGCCCCAGCGGCTCGGGGGAATCCGTCTCCGCGACGGCCCGGGTTGCGGCCCGAAGCTGCAGGATGGCGTCCCGGACCTCCTTGCGGGCGAAGAACCGCTCGCCGCCGCGCAGCTGGTACCCGATGCCGGCCGCAGCGAGGGCCTGTTCGTACGCCTCGGACTGGCCGTTGGTCCGGAACAGGACGGCCACCTCGCTTGCGGGCGTGCCGCCGTCGAGCAGGGCCTTGATCTTCTGGGCAACAGTGGCAGCCTCTGCTTCATCGTCCGCGCACTCGGTGAACTGGGGTGCCGGGCCCGCCGGCCGCTGGGCCACGAGCTGGAGCGGTGTTGCCCAGGCGGCGTCGGCCAGTGGACCGCCGCTCCGCCGGCCTGCCAGGAGGTCGTTGGCGAGCTTGACCACCTGGGGCGTCGAACGGTAGTCCCGGATCAGTTTGACCACGTTGGCCTGCGGGAAGCGGGCTTTGAAATCCAGGAGGTGCTTGGGGGAAGCCCCCGTAAACGAATAGATGGTCTGGCTGGCGTCACCGACGACGCAGAGTTCGTCCCGGCCGCCGAGCCAGAGGTCCAGGAGCCGCTGCTGCAGCGGGGAGACGTCCTGGTACTCGTCCACCACAAAGTGCCGGTACTGCTCGCGGACGGTGGCGGCGACCTTCTCGTCCTCCTGGAGAATTCCCACCGTGATCAGCAGGACGTCCTCGAAGTCAATGACGTTGCGGTCCGTCTTCACGTCCTCATACGACTGGAAGACCCTGGCCACGGCGGTGAGGTCGAACCCTCCCGGGGCGCCCCTGTCCTGGGCATTTTCCAGGTAGTTGGCCGGCGTGAGCATCGACACCTTGGCCCACTCGATTTCGGAGGCGAGATCGCGGATGGAGGCCCTGTCCGTGCTGAGCCGGAGCCGCCGCGCGGCCTCGGCCAGCATCTGTGCCTTGTGGTCCAGGAGGTTGGGCAGCGTTCCGCCAACCGCCTGCGGCCAGAAGAACTGCAGCTGGCGCAGGGCGGCGGCGTGGAATGTCCGTGCCTGCACGTTGCCCACCCCGAGATCCCGCAGCCGGCTCCGCATCTCGGCAGCGGCCCGGGCCGTGAACGTCACCGCAAGCAGCCGTTGCGGCGAATAGACGCCGGAGTGGACGCCGTAGGCGATGCGGTGGGTGATGGCGCGTGTCTTGCCGGTCCCTGCGCCTGCCAGGACACACAGCGGGCCGTTCAGGGTGCTGGCGACTTCGCGCTGCTCCGCGTCCAGGCCGCCAAGGATGCGGTCCTCCAGGGAGGCTGTCCCGTCAATATGTTCTGTAGTCACTTCTGCTGCTCTTGGTCTCGACTACCGCGTGCTGGAGTCTGGTGGATACGTAAAGGAGTCAGGCCCCGGCCCGGTCCTGGATGCGTCCGCCGTACCAGTGCTCAATCAGCGAGCGGGCAATGGAAAGCCGGCTGGAGATGGTGATCTCCCCGCTGAGGACGGCTTCCTGGAGTTCCTCCCGGCTGAACCAGCGCGCCCTGGTGACCTCGACGCCGTCGGGCGTTGCTTCGGAGTCTTCGGTGACGGCGGTAAATCCAAGCATAAGCGAGGCAGGGAACGGCCAGGACTGCGATCCGAGGTACTGGCATGCGGTCACCCGGACCCCAACCTCTTCGTAGATCTCGCGGACTACTGCCTGTTCCAGGGACTCCCCGGGCTCCACGAAGCCTGCCAGCGTGGAATAGTTCCTGGCATCCGTAGGACCTCCGCCGCCCAGCAGCAGCCGGCCGTCAGGGCCCTCGACCGTGACGATGATGGCGGGATCCGTCCGCGGGTAGTGCTCCGACAAGTCCACCGGGCAGCGACGCACCCAGCCCCCGGCTTCCACCTCGGTGGGCTTCCCGCAGCGCGGACAATGCGTGTGGCCGGCATGCCAGTTGGCGATGGCACTTGATTCGACAAAGAGCGCGGTGTGGGTTGGGGTCAGCCCGGCAGCCACGTCGCGGAAACCGGCCCACTGGGCGTCGGAGGGGATTCCGGCTGTTCCCGGAGCCGCCTGCTCCGGCAGGACAAACAGCAGCAGGCCGGTTCCTGCGGGAAAGTCCGAGTCCGGGAGGGCGGTGCCCAGGAAGATGACCAGTTCCGGGGCTGAGCCTGCCGTGGTGAGTTCCTCAAGCAGGGGCGCCGCAGCGGCCGTAAACAACCCGCCGCCCTGTACCAGCCCCTGCCGGCCCGACAGGACAACGGCCAACGCTGCGGGGTTGGCCAGCTGGCTGGCAACTATTCCGGGAGCCGTGCGCTCGGCCGATCCGCGGTCCACCAGCGCCGGCCTGACAGGGAGCAGTGTGTCCCTGAGGTGGTTGGCGGGCAGCATTGCCTGCTGCCCCTGGTAGACCGGTGTAACAGACTCGGCGTGGCTCATAGGTCCACCGTACTGACTGGCGCTGACAATTGACATTTCGAGGCCGTTTCCCGGCCGACCTCCCCTCCCCTGATTTGCAGGTATCTCAAGACTCGCCGCCGCCGGACCGGCCTCCCGGACGGCAGGCAATCTACCGTGGAATGGTGAGAAGAAAACCGATTGAACTGGCAGCCGTTGCAACCGCGGCAGTCCCCGGACTGACCCCGACGGCCGTTAGCTCTGCCCCGGACGATCCCGCGGACTTCGACTCTGCCCTGCTCCTCGATTCGGAGGGGAAGCGCTGGCGGGTGAGGTCCCCGCGGCATGCCGAGGCCAGCGCACGGCTGGAAACCGAGTTCCTGGTCTTGCGCGCCTTCGCGCCGGGCATTCGGGCTGAGCTGCCTTTTCTGATGCCCACGGTTGCGGGCAGTGTGCGGCTGGGCAGCCTGAGCACCTTCGTGTATTCGCATCTGGGCGGGAGCACCCGCAGCGTCGAAGAACTCACGGCTGGACCGGATGCCCTCGCCCGCGAAATCGGCGTCGCGCTGGCGGCCATTCACGACCTTCCCCGGGCCCTGGTCAGCAACGCGGACCTGCCCAGCTACACCCCGAATGAATTCCGGCAGCGCAGGCTGAATGAGCTGGACCAGGCAGCCACCACCGGGAAGATTCCCCCCGCCCTGCTGCTTCGCTGGGAACACGCGCTGGAAGACGTGTCCCTGTGGCGCTTCAATCCCTGCGTCGTGCACGGGGACCTGCATGAGGACAACCTGATGGTGGAGGGCCAGCGGGTCACGGCGGTGACCGGCTGGACCGATCTCCGCATCGGCGACCCCGCGGACGACTTCGCATGGCTGGTCGCCTCCAACGAGCATGATTTTGTGGATGCCGTCCTGGCGGCCTACACCTCCGGCCGCCGTGACACCCCCGACAACCACCTCCTCCGGCGGGCCGCGCTCTCCGCTGAATTCGCTCTCGCGCAGTACCTGGTGAAGGGGATCGCTGCCGGCGATGCCTCCATGATTGCCGAGGCAGAAGAAATGCTGGACACGCTGGCAAGCGACATCGCTGAGCACGGCGGGCAGCCCATCAGCGTTGAGCCCCTCCCGCCCGCGGCAGCTGCCGGGGCCCCGGGCGCCCCCGCTTCCGGGGCACCTGACGCGGTACGGCCTGAGGGCGTTGCTCCCGAGGCTGTCCCAGGCATCAGGGCGGCCGACGACGACGTGCCGGCAGCCGTGCCGCCGGTCACCGTCCTGCCCGTCCCGGCCCAGCCCGCCGTCGTCGTGACTCAAATTCCGGTTGCCGTGACTCCACTTCCGGTGGAGCCGGAGACCCCCGGCCAAGGGTCCGCCGGCGGACCGGACGACACCTCCACCGCGGCGCTCTCAATCGTCGACATCAAGAAGGACTAGGGGAAGCTAGGGCTGCCGCCACGATCTCCTCCAACTGGCCTGCTGTACCCAGGTCGTGGGGCCGCACCACCTCGTTATCGGCAACGTAGAAGAACGCTGCGCGCACGTCCTCCAGCGGAACGCCCTTCAGCCGCGACCATGCCAGCCGGTACACCGCCAGCTGGACGGCCTTGGCCCGAAGCAGGTCCCCGGAGGGCCGCCGGCCGGTCTTCCAGTCCACCAGGTCCCAGCGCCCGTCAGGATCCTGGAACACTGCGTCAACACGTCCACGGACCACCACGTCCCCTATTCGTGTCTCCACCGGCACCTCAATGAAGGCCGGAGAGCGGTGGGCCCAGGGGGACGACCGGAAGGTGGCCACCATGGCGTCGAGGTCGTACGACGCGTCGATGTGATCATCCGAGCCCGGCGCTTCACCGAGGTCCAGCATGCCGGCCGTGCCAAAGTACTCTTCCACCCACGCGTGGAAAGCCGTGCCCTTCCGGGCCGACATGCCCGGTTCCCGGGGCACGGGCCTGCGCAGCCGCCAGGCCACGGCTGACGGGTCCTCGCCAAGGTCAACGAGGGTGGATGCCGAAATGTGGGCGGGAAGGTGGACGTCGTTGGCTGAAGACCTCCTCGCCCGGCGTTCGAGCAACAACGCTGCTTCCCGGGCCCACCCGGCGGCAACCCCTGTAAGTTCGGGCTCCCGGGTGGTTGTCCGCGCGCGGGGAGCGTCCTCCAGCGCCGCCGCCACCCGGGCAGCCGCGGTTTCCATAGCGCGCCTCCGGCCGCCTGCCAAGCGCAGGCGCTCCCCCGTGCGGGGGTCCACCGGCCCCTCCAGGGGATCGTACGGCCAGCCGGCCACCTCAGTATCGAGCGTCAGCGGACTGGTCTCAGGCAGTGAGGACTCCTCCACTGAGCGCGGATGGATGACGGCCGGCGCCGTGCCTTCGCTTGCGGCGGCGGCCAGAGTTTCAAGCTCTGCCAGGAATGGCGACATTTCCGCCCGTCCCGACCTGGACCCCACCCAGGCGGCGCTGGACGCCCACAGGACATGCTTGGCCCGGGTGTACGCCACGTAGGCCAGGCGGCGCTCCTCCGATTCCGCGTGGGCCTGGACAGCTGCCTTGAAGTCCTTTTCCGCATCCAGCCAGCCTTTTTGGTCAGGCTGGTCGAGGTCCCACTGGGGAAGGTCTGCCCGGTCACCGCGCAGCGGCCAGGGCAAGGCTGCGGACCCGCTGCTCCAGCGTGAGTCGCGGTCGCTGGGGAAGTCCTTGGCGTTCAGTCCCGGAACAAAAACGACATCCCATTCCAGCCCCTTGGAAGCATGGACCGTCAGCAGCTGCACGGCCTCCCGGTTGACGTCGCCCGGTGGTGCTTCCAGTCCGTTTTCTTCTGCTGACGCAGCCTCCAGCCAGGACAGGAAGGCGAGGATGTCCACGCGTTGGGACGTCCGCAGGAACCCGGCAGCGGCATCCTGGAAGGCATCGAGGTTCCGGCGCGCCTGATGGATGCTGATGCCGGGCCTGGCGGCAACCTCGATATCAAGGAGCATGGCCCTTTCCACCTCCCCGAGCAGGGTGGTGAGGTCATCGCCAAGGTAGCCCCGGAGCTGACGCAGCTCCGTGGAGAACCGCACCATCCGCTCCCGCGCAGCGGGGGTCAGGGACCTGCCGTTCGATGAGGTCCATCCTTCCCGGGGCAGCCAATCCAATGCCTCCACCAGGCTGGCACCGTCGGTAAGGTCGCCTTCGAGGACGGCCGGGCCGGCATCCGGAAGCTGGTCATCGCCCTGTCCAGCCTGGGCCCGACGCCGGGCAAGCTGGCTGGACCAGTCCCGCAAGGCCATCAGATCTGCGGGGCCGATCCGCCAACGCGCCCCTGCCAGCAGGCGCATCAGCGCATCGGAACGGCCGGGGTCGGCGAGGACACGCAGGGTGGCAACAAGATCCACGATTTCGGGGGTATCAAGGAGCCCGCCCAGTCCGACTATCTCGTAGGGAACGCCTCGGGCCTCCAACTGCCGCCGGATGGGCTCCATTTGTGCGCGCCGCCGGCAAAGGACGGCGATGGCGGGCGGAACCGGCGAACCGTCGGGCTTCAGCTCGAAATCCGTCACCCGGTACTTCAGGACGTCATCGGCGAGCGCTGAGGCTTCATCCACGTCGCTTCCGAACCGCCCCAGCACCACAGATCCCGCTGCCGCATGCGGGCTCGGCTGCAGCGGCGGCACCTTGGGCGCGGCCGGCCCTCCCCCGCCCGCCGGTCCGCGCTGCGCCGCTGACCGGGCCAGGGATTCAGACATCACGTTGGCAGCGGCCAGGATGGACCGTCCGTTCCGCCACGCCGTTGTCAGGTACGACGTCGGCGCGGGAGCCCAGTCGGCCCCGCCTTCCGCCATTCCCCCTGCCGGGGTGCCCTCCGCCCCGGTTGGCTCTGTCCCATGTCCTGGCCTCCCTTTCCACACGGGGAACTCGCGCACGAAATGGAACAACTGGCCTGCCGACGCACCGCGGAAACCGTAGATCGACTGGTTGGGGTCGCCAACGGCGGTCACCGCGTGCCCGCCGCCGAAGAGCCGGGAGAACAGGACCAGTTGGGCGTGGGACGTGTCCTGGAACTCGTCGAGCAGGACCACTTTGTAGCGCTGCCGTTCCATGTGGGCGGCCAAAGGCACGTCCTGCGCCACGCGGGCGGCAAGGGCCACCAGGTCGCCAAAATCAAGTGCTCCCCGGGCCCGCTTCGCCGCCGCGTACCGGCCAACCATGTCCGCCACGCTTGCCCTGGTCCTCAACATGCCGGCGAGGTCAGCCGCTGCCTGCGGGGCGTTCCTTTTCTTGGTGGCGAGATACGGCAATGACTCAAAGTCGGACAGCCGCGCCATCAACCAGGCTTCGACGTCTTCGGGTTCCTGGAGGTGCTCGGCGCATTCACCGGCAAGTTGGATGACTGCTTTCACGAGCGTGGACTTGGCGGCGCGGAAATGCCCGTACTCGCCGTCGTAACCCTCCACGACCTCGCTGGCCAACTGCCAGGCCTGCGCGCCGCCCAGCAGGACCACGTCCCGCTCCACTCCAAGGCGGAGCCCATAGTCAGAGACGATGCCGCTGGCGAAGGAGTGGTAGGTGGAAACTTTCGGTTCGAGCGCATCACTGCTGAGCAGCCCGTGCTGGAACACCCTGCCCCCGCTGTCCGCGTCGGCGCCGTCCTGGACACCTCTATCCTGGACAACCACGCGCTGGAGGGCGGCCAGTTTTCCCCTGATGCGCGAGGCGAGTTCACCTGCTGCCTTCCGGGTGAACGTCACGCCCAGCACTTCCTCGGGACGGACCCAGCCATTGGCCACGAGCCACACCACCCGGTCCGCCATGGTGGCTGTCTTGCCGGATCCCGCCCCCGCAATGACCAGCCTCGGCGCGAGCGGCGACGAAATGATGGCCGACTGCTCGGGGGTAGGAACGTTCTTCTCCCCGAGGAGCACCGAAAGCTCCTCGGGGCTGAAGCGGGGCTCCGGGGGTGGCCCCGCATCCGCGCCGGGCCCGGAAACCGGGGCAAGGGCGGAGAGGGCAGTCGGGGAGTTTTGCATGTCCGGCCTCATTCGGTCACTTGCCTTCCGCGCACGCACAGCGGACACACCTCGGGGAGCCTGCAGCCGTGGCCGCCATGGCTTCCCTTCGAGGGATCGTGCCGTGCTTCGAACGTGGTGCCTCCCATTACGGCGGCTGCATCCTTCACCATGTCCATCGCCCAGTTCTCCTGAGGGTCTATGGCGTCCTGATGCTGGATGGCGGGATTCTTTGCCCCGGTGCCGAGCTGGGCCAGGACGGCACCGCCAGGGAGCGGAGCGGCGGGGCTGTCCGGTCGGTCCCGGAAGCCCCCGGCGAGCACCGCGGCCTGGTAGGCGCCGAGCTGGGGATGCCGTGACAGTTCCCCCTTACCGGGCTGGCGTTTTCCGGTTTTGAGGTCCACGATGACCAGCCTGCCTTCGGCGTCCACCTCAAGCCTGTCCACCTGGCCGCGCAGGACAGCGTCCCGGGCGGGAGCATCATCGACAGGAACCTTTCCGAGGGCGACGTCGAAATCCTGTTCCACTCCGAGCAGGCTTCGGCCTTCGCTTCGCATGAGGAGTACATACTGTGCCAGCTTGCGCACCATGGACTCGGCACGCTGGAAGTCCAGCCTGCCCTCCCAGTTGTCCTTCATTCCCAGCGCGGGCCAGCGCCGGACCAGTTCTGCGACATACTCACTGCCGGACGCATCCGGCAGGTCCTGGGCAATGGCGTGGACCAGGGTGCCAAGGCTGCGGGCGAAGTCAGTGGCAGCTTCGCCTCCCGCGGCCTGGATAAACCAGTCAAGCGGGGATTTCTGCACGGTCTCGACTTTTGACGGTGAGACAAAGACGGTACCGCCAGGCGGAACCACCGCTGCCGCCGACGTCAGCGGAAGAAGGCCCCACCAGCTCTGCGGATGCGCGCCGGGCACCGGCGGGTCAGCCTTTGCCAGCCGGGCGAGGACCCTGGCCGCCTCATCCGCCTGCGGAGCATCCCCGCCGTCCAGCTGGGCGTGCTGCCGGAGTTCGGCAACAAGGGCCCGCAGCGCCATGGGCCGCTGCACTGCCGTGAACGGACGGCCCTCCTGGCCCGGTTCCAGGGGCACAACGTAGTCCAGGAAGGAGGACGGCTGGTCATCCTCGGAGGAAACAGCCGTGCATACGAGCAGTTCGCGGGCGCGGGAGACCGCAGTGGAAAAGCTTCGCAGTTCGTCATACCGGATGTCGCGGAGCCGGCTCAGGGGATCACGCTGCAGGGCGTACCCCGGCCCGTGTTCCACCGCATCGCTGTACAGAGTACTTCCCAGAAGTTCGCCGCGGAGCCGGGTATTGGGCCACACACCTTCCTGGAGGCCCGCCACTATCACCACCGGCCATTCCCGCCCGGCCGCACTGGCTGGAGTCAACAGTTCCACGGCGTCGTCCACCTGGGCACGGGCAGCGAGGGTGTCCATGGGAAGCTCCTGGTTCAGGAGATACTCGAGGAACTGCTCGGGGCCGGCCCCGGGCATCTGGTCCACGTAACGCTCCGCGGTGTGGAAGAGGGCCATCATGGCATCCAGGTCCCGGTCCGCACGCGCGCCGTGCGGACCGCCGGCAAGGGCGATTTCCGTCCAGGAACCGGCGAGTCCGGTGGCATCCCAGAGTGCCCACAGCACTGATTCGGCGTTGGCGCCAGGTTGCGCAGCGGCGTGGCGGCCCGCCTGTATCATGCGTGCTGCCCGGCGTGCGGCACGGCCTTCGATGCCGAGCGTTTCCAGTGCGCCGGGTTCGAGCAATGCTTCAACCAGCAGGGCGTCGCTGGTCCGGCCTCCGCCGCCCAGGATCTCGTCCCTCCTCAGCGACTGCCGCAGCCGGCGGAGCTCGATCGATGTGGCACCGCCGATCCGGGAGGTCAGGAGGGATACTGCGGCCTCCGGGGTCAGCAGCGCTGGATCCAGTGCAATCGCGAAGGCATCAAGCAGCGGGCGGACTGCCACTTCGTCCCGGACCGCGGACTCCGCCACCGGGACCCGCACAGGAATCCCCTGGCCCGACAGGTAACGCTGGAACTCGCTCACCTGGGCGCCGTTGCGCACGATCACCGCGAGTTCGGCAAGGTCGCGCCCGTGGTTGATGTGCTGGTCCAGGATGCGCTGGGCAACGTAGCGCAGTTCGTGCACGGCGGACGGAACAAGGTGTGCTTCCACTGCCCCTTGGGGCCTGGCGTCGCCGGGTTGATCAGGGTCGGGTTGGTCAAGCCGCCGGGCCAGTTGCCCGCCCGCGCGCTGTGAAATCCGCCCGGCCACTCCAAGCCAGGCTTCGGCCACCGCGGGCGCTTGCCGGTGGGCGTACCGCAGTGGACGCTCCGCCACGGGTGCACCGGGCGATAGCAGACCGGGCAGTTCTGCCACGAGGTCGGGCCTGGCACCGCGGAAGCCCTGCACCACAGTGTCCGGTGAAAACGCCACGTAGCAGTCCTTCCCGCCGGCGATGTCGGCCAAGAGCTCAAAGACTGCGGGGTTGGCTTCCTGGATGTCGTCCACCAGGATCACCTGCAGCCGGTCCCGTTCCGCCGCCAGGAAGCCGGGAGAGTCCTGGAAAATCTGCCGTACTGCCGTGATGATGCCGGCCGGATCGAAAGCCTCAGGCATCCGCAGGTCCAAGACGTCCCGGTACTCGGCGTACAGGGACGCAGCGGCGATCCAGTCAGGCCTGCGGCACTCGTGTCCCAGCCCTACCAGGTCGCCGGGGGTACGGCCCGACTCGATGATGCGGTCGAACAGCTGCCGGACTTCCTGCCGGAAGCCCCGGGTTTCCAGGGCACCTTCAATGTCGGCGGGCCAGGGAAGCTCCAGGCCGGGCAGGCGATGGCCTTCAAGGAGCTCCTTGATGATGAGGTCCTGCTCCGGGCCTGAGAGGAGCCTGGGCGGCCGGGACAGGGGAAGGATCCCTTCCGCCTTGGCACGCCGGATCACGTCAAAGGCGTAGGAGGCCCAGGTCCGCGCGGGGGTGGTGCTCAGGCTCCTGTCCAGCCGGGCCGTGAAGCGGTCCCGCATGGCATCGGCAGCCAGGCGGCTGGGCGCCAGGATCAGTATCCGCTCGGGATCCACGCCGTCACGGGTGACCCTGCTGACGGCGGCCTCCACAAGGACGGTGGTCTTGCCAGTTCCCGGAGCGCCGGGCAGCAAAACCGGCCCTGATCCCTGGGGGACGTCGACGGCCGCCTGCTGGTCGGCGGAGAGCAGGGGCGCCACGACATGCACCTGGCGGGGCGGCAGCAGCCGCAGGCCGGTTCCTGCAGCTCCGGCCTGCCGCGGGGGCGTACGGCCGTCTCCCGGGCCGGCGGGTTCACCGGAATGACGCGCGGGGCCGTCCGCGGAGCCATCCCGGGATTCGTCAAGGGGGCCGGTGAGGGGCATGGTTACTGTCACAGGGACATTCCATCATCGGCCGCCGACAATCTGTGCAGCCGCCGCTCCAGCATCCCGGCGACCACATCAATCCTGTCGAACTGGGCATCGCTTGGCGCCCAGCGGGCGGCCGAAAGATCCACCCGCCAGCGCCCCTCGCCGGTCCGCTGGAAGTCGAGGTAGGCGCCCAGCAGGGGTGTGCCCTCGGCCAGGTAGCGGCGGAGGGCCTCAGCCTCGTGTCCGTCCGGTGCGTGGCCGCTCGCCTTGAGAATCCGCCACCAGGGGACTCCGCTCCCGTAGCGGCTCATGACCGCACCGACCTGCCTTGGCCCGCCTGAACCCAACAGCTCGGCGACGTCGCCATACGCGACGGCGGATCCGGCCGGCACCAGTTCCACAATGGCCAGCACCGCCTCCACATACTCAATCCGCATTGATCCAATCTAGCCGCAGTGGCGTTCCACGGAATTGTCGGTGGTGCCCTTTAGCGTTGAAGCATGAGCACCTGGAACACCCTCCCCCGCGCAGCCTTCGACCTCGAAACCACAGGGCGCAACTCCCGGGCTGCACGCATCGTCACCGCCTCGGTGACGGTGGTGGACCACACGGGCGACGTCATCCAGGAACACGAGTGGCTGGCGGATCCCGGGGTAGAGATACCCACCGAGGCCAGTGACGTGCACGGCATCACCACCGAACAGGCACGCCGTGAGGGCAGGCCTGCCGACGAAGTGACCCGGGAGGTTGCGGCCGTGCTGCAGGGACTGTTCGACGACGGGACCCCCGTCATCGCCTTCAA
Organism: Paenarthrobacter sp. NEAU-H11; assembly: GCF_050573415.1. Taxonomy (NCBI): domain Bacteria; kingdom Bacillati; phylum Actinomycetota; class Actinomycetes; order Micrococcales; family Micrococcaceae; genus Paenarthrobacter; species Paenarthrobacter sp. NEAU-H11. Next base: position 312,182 of record NZ_JBNZGA010000001.1, read on the forward strand.
TGCCAGCTATGACTTCACGGTGCTGGCTGCCGAGTCGGCCCGGTACGGGGTCCCTCAGCTGACCCGCTTCCCGGTCCTGGACCCGTACATCATGAACAAGCAGGTGGACCGCTACCGGAAGGGCAAGCGGACCCTCACGGCGTTGTGCGAGGAATACGGCGTGGTCCTGGACAACGCCCATACGTCGGCCGCTGATGCCCTGGCCACCTTGAGGGTCCTGGACGCCATGGCCGGCAAGTTTCCCAAACTCAGCATGCCGGCCAGCCAGCTGCACCAGCTGCAGGTCGAGTGGGCAGTAAGCCAGGCAGCCGATTTCCAGGACTACCTCCGCAAGACGAAGCCCGCTGCCGTCATCGAAGGTGACTGGCCGGTCCTTCCGCCGGAGGACGCCACTACGGCCGGCTTCTGACCAGGACCGTCTCCGGCAGGGCCACGGCGAGAGATATTTCACAGTCGCACTGCTCACACAACGGGGCCGGAGAGGGACTCAAGGATTCGTCCGCACGGGGCCGCAGGACTCCAGTATGAGGGCCATCAGCGCCTATACGAAAGTTCCTTCGATCATTTGCCTTCAGAGCCAGCACTTGTTCGCCTCACGGCCGCCAAACACTGAAGTGAGACAATAAAGTTTTGCGGTCACCCCTGCCATGCAGTGCTTGAACAGCCTCGGGCAGGTGCCAGGCGCCACCAGCGCAGCCTTGCGGCCCGGTTGACTTATGACTCAATGAAAGCGACAGACTGATGAAAATCAAAGCGATGAAGTGGCTGACAACCGCTCCCGTGGCAATCGCCCTCGCGGTTTCCCTGGCAGCGTGCGGTTCAGGATCAGCCCAGCCGAGCGGCACGCCCACGGACGCCCTCGCCGGCAGCGACCAGCAGACGCTGGACAAGTACACCACCGCTACCGTCACCCCGATTGACCAGATCGACAAGACCAAGCTCGGCCTGAACACCGAAGGCAAGCTTGAGGTGGGCACCCTGTCGGACGCCCCGCCGAACATCTTCATTGACCCCTCGGGCAAGTTCACCGGCTACGACAACGAGCTGCTGCGGGCCATCGCCGGCAAGCTCGGCCTTGAGGTCGAGTTTGTTGCCACGGACTTCTCCGCCCTGCTTTCCCAGGTTTCCACCAAGCAGTTCGACGTCGGATCCTCCTCCATCTCCACCACGGACGCGCGCCGCCAGAACGTCGGCTTCACCAACGGCTACGACTTCGGCTTCATGGCCGTGGTTGCCAAGACCGACAGCGGCATCAAGGGCTTTGCCGACCTTAAGGACGATCTCCGCATCGGCGTCGTCCAGGGCACCGTCCAGGACGACTACGTGACCAACACCCTGAAGATGGAACCCATCCGCTTCCCGGACTACGCCACGGTTTACGCCAACGTGCGCAACGGCCAGGTGGACGCCTGGGTGGCTCCGTCGCAGCAGGCCAGCGGCCAGGTGAAGGAAGGCGACGGCACCGCGATCGTCGAATCCGTCGTCAACACGCAGAACTTCACTGCCTACGCGGTGGCCAAGGACAACCAGCCGCTGATCGACGCGCTGAACTCCGGCCTTGACGCTGTCATCGCCGACGGAACCTGGACCAAGCTGACCAAGGAATGGTACCCGGACCGCGAGATGCCCTCTGACTGGAAGCCGGGCAGCAAGGCCGCCACGGTTCCCCAGAGCTGATTGAGCCGGGACGTTCATGGATCTCTTGGACCAGCTGGCTGACACCTTCTTTAACTGGGAGGAAATGGCCAAAGTCATTCCCGCCCTGTTCATGGTGGGCCTGCCCAACACCCTGATATTGGCCGTCGCCTCCGGCATCCTCGGCTCCCTGCTGGGGCTCGGGCTCGCCATGATGGGGATTTCCCGCAACGCGGGCGCCCGTTGGGTGGCGCGCATCTACACCGATATCTTCCGGGGCCTCCCTGCCATCCTGGTGATCCTGGTCATCGGCATTGGCCTCAGTCCCATCGCCCGGGAAATCACCGGATCCAGGAACCCCTACCCCCTGGGCATCCTGGCCTTGACGCTGATCGCGGCCGCCTACATCGGCGAGATCTTCCGCTCGGGCATCCAGAGTGTGGAGAAGGGCCAGCTGGAGGCCTCCCGGGCCCTTGGCTTCAGCTACGGCAGTTCCATGCGCCTCGTGGTGGTGCCGCAGGGAATCCGGCGGGTCCTTCCCGCCCTGGTAAACCAGTTCATCTCGCTGCTGAAGGATTCCTCACTGGTGTTTATGCTCGGGCTTGCCGCCTCGGACCGGGAGATCTTCCGGATCGGAAACGACGCGATGGCCAACACCGGCAACCTGTCTCCGCTGGTGGCCGCAGGTGTGCTGTACCTGATCCTGACCGTCCCGCTCACCCACTTCGTGAACTTCATCGACCACCGGCTGCGAACCGGCAAGCCGGAAAAGAAGGAACCGGATGAGCTGGCAGCACCTATCGGCAAGGGGGCACAGGCATGACGGAATTCGCTTCCGGAACCCTGACCGGCAAGAACCTGCACCTCTCCTTCGGCCACAACCATGTTCTCCGCGGCATCGACCTGCACGTTGAGAAGGGCACCACTGCCTCGGTGATCGGCCCATCGGGGTCGGGCAAGTCCACCCTCCTGCGCGTCATGAACCGGCTGATCGAGCCGGACCAGGGCGACATCCTCCTGGATGGCCGTTCGGTCCTGAAGGACAACCCGGACGAGCTGCGGCAACGGATCGGCATGGTGTTCCAGCAGTTCAACCTGTTCCCGCACAAGACCGTGGTGGACAACGTATCCCTCGCGCTGCGGAAGCTGCGCAAACTCTCCAAGGAGCAGGCACGCGCCGAGGCCCTGGAGCAGTTGGACCTGGTGGGCCTGAGGCACAAGGCCGATGCCCGCCCGGCAAACCTTTCCGGAGGCCAGCAGCAGCGCGTTGCCATCGCCCGGGCACTTGCCATGAAGCCGGAGGTGATGTTCTTTGATGAGGCCACCTCCGCGCTGGACCCCGAGCTTGTTAAGGGAGTCCTGGCGCTGATGGCCGACCTCGCGAAGGGGGGCATGACCATGGTGGTGGTGACCCACGAAATGGGCTTCTCCCGCAACGTCTCGAACACCGTGACGTTCATGGACGCCGGAGTGGTTGTCGAATCCGGGCCGCCGGAGCAGATCTTCACCGCACCGGCAACGGACCGCCTCAAGGGCTTCCTCTCGGACGTCCTGTAGTTCCCGAAGCACATAAAAAAATCCCCGGCTGCAGCCCGCAGCCGGGGATTTCTTTATGTGTGGCCGGGATGTTCCGGAGTTTCTAGCCCCGGGCCGCTGCTGCCGCCTTGGCTGCGGCTGGCAGTGCATCATAGATCCGGTTCATGGCCGCGTCGTCGTGCGCGGCGGACAGGAACCAGGCCTCAAAGACCGACGGCGGCAGGTACACCCCGGACTCCAGCATCGAGTGGAAGAACGGCGCGTAGCGGAAGCTCTCCTGCGCCTGGGCGTCGGCGTAGTTGTGGACACCATTGGCTGAGGTGCCGAAGGCCACCGAGAAGAGGTTGCCGGCAAACTGGATCGAGTGGTCCACCCCGGCGGCGTCCAGGGCGCCGGACAGGGCAGAGGAGAGTTCCAGCGAACGGACGTCGATGAAGGAGTAGACATCGCGGGTGGCATGCGTCAGCGTGGCCACGCCGGCCGCCATCGCCACAGGGTTTCCGGACAGTGTTCCCGCCTGGTACACCGGGCCGGTGGGCGCGAGGTAGTCCATGACGTCGGCACGTCCGCCGAGGGCCGCCGTCGGCATCCCTCCACCGATGACTTTGCCGAAGGTGAGCAGGTCCGGCGTCCACGGCTCGGCGGCGTCCGGCGCCCCGCCGGTCAGGCCCCAGTAGCCGGAATAGCCGGTGCGGAACCCGGTGAGCACTTCGTCCAGGATGAGCAGTGCCCCGTGTTCGCGGGTGATGCGGGACAGGCCCAGGTTGAAGCCTTCCTCCGGTGTCACCACGCCCATGTTCGCCGGCGCTGCCTCCGTGATGACAGCGGCGATGTTGGGCCCGTGGGTGGCGAAGGCTTCCTTGACGGCGGCGAGGTCGTTGTAGGGCAGCACCAGCGTTTCTGCGGCCGTGGCCTCGGTGACGCCGGCGGAACCCGGCAGGGCGAGGGTGGCGACGCCGGACCCTGCGGCGGCAAGGAGTCCGTCCAGGTGGCCGTGGTAGCAGCCGGCAAACTTGATGATGAGGTTGCGTCCGGTGAAGCCGCGGGCCAGGCGCACGGCGGTCATGGTGGCTTCGGTGCCCGTGGACACCATCCGGAGGCGCTCGACGGCGGGTACGCGGTCCTTCACGATTTCCGCCAGGTTGGCCTCGTCCGGGGTGGACGCTCCGAAGGACAGGCCGCGGTCCACGGCGGCGTGGACGGCCTCCAGCACAGCCGGGTGGGCGTGGCCCAGCAGCGCCGGACCCCAGGAGCAGACAAGGTCCACGTATTCCTTGCCGTCGGCGTCCGTGAGGTACGGTCCCTTGGCGGAGACCATGAAGCGCGGGGTACCGCCCACGGACCCGAAGGCGCGGACCGGCGAGTTGACCCCGCCCGGCATCAGCTGGCGGGCGCGGTCGAAGAGTTCCTCGTTGCGAGGGTTGCTGGCAGTCATGGTTCCTATTCTCTCAGTTGGGCGGCGCCGGGTGCGTCAGGTGCCGAGCAGTTCAGCCACGCGCGGCGCCACGGCGGTACCCAGCAGCTCGATGGAGCGCATCATGGCGGAGTGCGGCAGCGGCCCGTTGCTGTATTTAAGGTCGAAGCGGTCCACGCCCAGGTTCTGCTTGAGCAGCACGATCTTGCGCGCAACTGTTTCCGGGGAGCCGACATACAGCGCCCCTTCCGGAGCGCACAGCGCCTCAAACTCGCCCCGTCCGGCAGGCCCCCAGCCCCGCTCCGCGCCGAGCTTGTTCCGCAGCTTCAGCCAGTGCGGGAAGAGTTCCTCCCTGGCCTGCTCGTCGGTCTCTGCTACGTGTCCGGGTGAATGGGTGGCAACCTGCTGCATCGGGTGGCCGTACTTGGCCATGGCCTCGCGGTACAGGTCCACCAGCGGCCGGAAGCCACGCGGCTGCCCGCCGATGATCGCGAAGATGATGGGATAGCCGTACTGGGCGCACCTCAGCACGGACTCGGGGGTGCCGCCGACTCCGATCCAGGTGGGCAGCAGGTGCCGCTCGAGCGGCGGGTACACGCTCAGCCCGGCCACGGGCGGCCTGGTACGGCCCTCCCAGTGCACTGGTTTCTGTGCCCGCACCTTGTCAAAGAGCTCGAGTTTTTCCTCGAACAGGAGCTCGTAGTCTGCGAGGTCCAGTCCGAACAGCGGGAAGGACTCGATGAAGGAGCCGCGGCCCAGCATGACTTCAGCGCGGCCGTTGGAAAGGGCATCCACGGTGGAGAAACGCTGGAACACGCGGATGGGGTCATCGGAGCTCAGGACCGTGACGGCTGAGCCCAGCCGGATCCGGGTGGTGCGGGCGGCAGCGGCGGCGAGGAAGACTTCCGGCGCTGAAACGGCATAGTCCTTGCGGTGGTGCTCGCCCACGCCAAACGCATGGAGTCCGACGGCGTCCGCCATCTGAGCCTCTTCAAGCAGCTGGCGGAGTACCCGGGCATGCGGCTGCGGGCTTCCGTCCGCATTCTCGCCGACGTCGCCGAACGTGTTCAGGCCCAGGAGTATCCGGTCCGGTGCCACCGGGGCGGTGGGACTCTCCGGAACAGAGACGGGCCGGGGTGTCGGTGAGCCAGCCATCAGGACTCCTTCAGCCAGCCGGCCAGTTCGGCGGCCCAGTAGGTCAGGACCATGTGGGCGCCGGCGCGGCGGATGCCCAGTACCGATTCGGTGATGGCGGCGCGCCGGTCGATCCAGCCGTTGGCGGCCGCGGCCTCGATCATCGCGTACTCTCCGGAGATCTGGTACGCGGCCACCGGCACCGGACTCATGGCGGCGACGTCTGCGACGATGTCCAGGTAGCTCATGGCGGGCTTGACCATGACGACGTCGGCCCCCTCGGCGAGGTCCAGTTCCACTTCGCGCAGGGCCTCGGTGCGGTTGCCGGCGTCCATCTGGTAGGTCCGCCTGTCCCCCTTCAGCTGGGAATCAACGGCTTCGCGGAAGGGGCCGTAGAACGCCGACGCGTACTTGGCTGCGTAGGCGATGACGGAGGTGTTGGTGTGCCCGGCCTGGTCAAGGGCGGACCGGATCGCGGCAACCTGGCCGTCCATCATTCCGGAGGGCCCCAGCATGTGGGCGCCGGCGTCTGCCTGGGCCACGGCCATCCGTGCATAGATCCCAACCGTGCGGTCGTTGTCCACGTAGCCTTCGGCGTCGAGCACTCCGCAGTGCCCGTGGTCCGTGAACTCGTCCAGGCACACATCGCTCATGACCACCAGGCTGTCCCCGACCTCGGCACGCACGTCCCGGATGGCCTTGTTCAGCACCCCGTCCGGGTCAAGCGATGCCGATCCCTCGGCGTCGCGGGTTTCCGGGATGCCGAACAGCATGATTCCGCCGAGCCCCAGCTCCACGGCTTCCGCCGCGGCGCGCTTCAGGGTGTCGGTGGTGTGCTGGACAACCCCTGGCATGGAGGTGATGGGGTTGGGCTCGGCCAGGCCTTCGCGGATGAACGCCGGAAGAATCAACTCGGCGGGCGCCAGGCGGGTTTCGGCGGTAAGCCGGCGCATGGCCGGCGTGGTGCGGAGGCGGCGGGGGCGGTCGCTGGGAAAAGTCATGATCCTGTCCTTTGCTTTGGTTCAAGCGTGGTGGGTGTCCGTTGGCGGGCGTCCCCCGCGTCAGGGCGGCTTCCCTGCGTCTTGTTCCGGCTGGAGGGCTGCCGCCACGGCAGCAACAAGCCCGGCCGGCGTGGGCCGGGCCGCGATGGCGGCCACCGGCAAGCCAAGCGCGGAAGCCTGGTCCGCCGTCGGCCGTCCAATCGCCACGAACCGGCAGCGGCCCAGGGGAAACAGCTCATGGAGGCGCCGCGCGGCGCTCGGTGAAGCGGCGATCACGGCGTCGATGCGTCCCGCGGCGAGTTCGGCGGCGGCGGTTGCCGGGGTCAGCAAAGCGTACGACGGAGGCTGCCCCTCCCCTGCCCCGTCCTCCGCCGGGATGGCGAGCCTGCGCTCCGCTGCCGCCGGGTAGTCCACCGTGCGGTAGGCCGTGACGGCGGTGACGCTGCCGCCGGCCCCTGAAAGTCCCTCCGCCAGGCGCGGCGGCGCGATGTCCGCCTGCGGCAGCAGGACCTTGCCGCCCCCGTCCGGCCACACGGACAGCAGGCCGGCGGCGGACTGATCCTCCTCCGGCGCCAGGGCCACAGCAACCCCATGGGCCTCCAGGAGCCTGCGGGTCGCAGCGCCCACGGCTGCGATGCGGGTGGCAGCCGGGATCCAGCGGGCCAGCGCCAGGCCACGTTCGGCGGCCTTGGCAGCGAGCACATGGACCGTGGTGGCGCTGCTGACTACCAGCCAGTCGAAGGCCCCGGCGGCCAGGGCATCGCAGGCAACGTCAAGGGAATGCTGGTCCGGAGCCCGTTCGAAGTCGATCAAGGGCAGCAGCAATGCGTCGGCTCCAGCCTTCCGCAGCGCCTCCACGAGGGGCAGCGAGCGCTCCGGGCTGCGGGTGATGAGTACCCGCGCCCCCGCCAACGGTGCCTTGGGCATGGCCGGGATCAGGAAGCCTGCAGGTCCGCTATGTCAGCGGCGCCGGCGGCCAGGAGTGCTTCGGCAAGTTCGATGCCGAGCAGCGTGGCACCCACCTCTGTCAGGCCGTCGGTGGCGCGCTTGTCCCGGACCGAGGCGGTGCCGTCCACGGCACATACCGCCGCCTCCAGGTGGAGCAGGCTGCCCTTGCGGTAAGCGTAGGCGCCGACGGGCGCCGCGCATCCGGCCTCAAGCCGTGCAAGCAGGGCCCGTTCAGCCGTGACGGCAAGCCGGGTGTCCGGATCATCCAGCGCAGCCAGCGCCTGCGCCAGGACTTCCTTCGATCCTTCCGCGGAGCCGGGCCTCGGCGGAGCGTCCGCGGTGCGGCACTCGATGGCGAGCGCGCCCTGGCCTGCAGCGGGCAGCATAACGTCCGTTTCGAGGAACTCGCTGACCGTATCCAGGCGGCTGATGCGTTCCAGGCCTGCGGCTGCGAGAACCACGGCATCCAGGTCGCAGGACTTGCCCGGAACCACGTCGCTGACGGTGTTGCCCGGCAACCCGGGAACCCGCCCCAGGCGGGTGTCCACGTTGCCGCGGATGTCCACGATCTCCAGGTCCGGGCGGGCGGTGCGGAGCTGGGCTGCGCGCCGGGGCGAACCGGTACCCACCCTGGCACCTGCGGGAAGGTCAGCCAGTTTCAGCCCGTCGCGGGCACACAGGACGTCGCGGACATCGACGCGCCGCGGGGTGGCCGCGAGGCTGAGCCCCACTGCCGCCCCGGTGGGCAGGTCCTTGAGCGAGTGGATCGCGACGTCGCATTCATTGCGCAGCAGCGCATCACGCAGGGCGGCAACGAAAACCCCGGTGCCCCCCATCTGCGAGAGCGAGCCGGTGAGGACGTCGCCGTCGGTCCTGATGTGGACGAGTTCCACCGGGAAGCCTCCGACGGCGGCAAGCTGGTCTGCCGTCTGCTGCGTCTGGGTGAGCGCCAGCTTGCTGGCACGGGTGCCGATGCGGACCGTCACTGCTGCGGCGCTCCCCCGGAAGAGGCCGGCTGCCCCGTCCCGGCTTCGCCGGGATAGGGGTCGTGCCCGGTGCCAACGGTGGTGTCTGCTCCGGCGATGGTGGGCTTCTCGCCACGGAAGTTCTGGCAGCACCCCGGCCGGCAGACGTCGTACCAGGGACCGAGGTCCGTCAGCGCCGGACGGCCGCTGATGTTGTTCGCCACGGTGCGTTCGGAGATCAGGTCCACCAGGCCGTTGACGAATTTGCGGTGCGTGCCCGGCGTGGGGACGCGGGTGGCGGCGAGTCCAAGGTTGGCGCAGGTTTCCAGGGCTTCGGTGTCAAGGTCCCAGACAACTTCCATGTGGTCGCTGACGAACCCCAGCGGCACGATGACGATGCCCTTGACGCCCTGGCCGGCCAGCTCCTCGATGGCGTCATTGATGTCCGGCTCGAGCCATGGCACGTGCGGAGCGCCGGAGCGTGACTGGTACACCAGGGACCAGGGGGCGGTCAGGCCGGTTTCGTCCTTGACGCGCTGGATGACGGCATCCGCGGTGGCAAGGTGCTGGGCCACGTAGGCCGAGCCTTCCTCGAACTCGCGGGGTTCGCCTTCGGACCGGCCTGCCGCTTCCGCGTCCCGGCTGGGAATGGAGTGGGTGGCGAACAGGATCTGGACGGGCGCATCGGGAGTGCCGGCCGCAGCGAGCTTTTCCCGGACGTCGGCGAGGCCTGCAGCGGTGCCCTCAATGAAGGGCTCCACGAAGCCGGGGTGGTCGAAGTACTGGCGCACCTTGTCCACCTCCAGCCGGCCGTCCAGGCCGGTCTCCGTCAAGGCCATGCCGATGTCCTCGCGGTACTGGCGGCAGCTGGAGTAACAGGAGTAGGCACTCGTGGTGATCATCAGCAGTCGGCGGTGGCCGGCGTCGTACGCGTCCTGCAGGGTCTGCGGGATGTACGGTGCCCAGTTGCGGTTGCCCCAGAGGACGGGCAGGTCGATCCCCCGGGCGGCGAGTTCCGCCTCCAGGGCAGCCTTGAGCTCGCGGTTCTGCTGGTTGATGGGACTGATGCCGCCGTTGGCGCGGTAGTGGTGCGAGACCTCTTCCAGCCGTTCGTCCGGGATGCCCCGGCCGCGGGTGACGTTGCGGAGGAAGGGGATGACGTCCTCCTGGCCTTCCGGCCCGCCGAAGGAGGCGAGGAGCACGGCGTCGTAGTTCGTCGGCGCCATCCGCCCGGCTTCGGTGACCGGATTGACGGCGGCGGCGTTGCTGGAAACCGGCAGGTTCATGCGAGCACCTCCGCCACTTCGGCCGGGGAGATCCGGCGTCCGGTGTAGAACGGGACTTCCTCGCGGACGTGGTTGCGGGCCTCGGTGTTGCGCAGGTGGCGCATCAGGTCCACCAGGTCCACCAGTTCCGGGGCCTCAAGGCCCAGGATCCATTCCCAGTCGCCCAGGGCGAACGAAGAAACGGTGTTGGAGATGACCTGCGGGAACTCCCGGCCCAGGAGGCCGTGCTCGCGAAGCATGGCGCCCCGCTCGTCCTCGGGGAGGATGTACCACTCGTAGGACCGGACGAAGGGGTAGACGCACAGCCACTCCGCCGGCGCAACCCCACGGGAGAACGCCGGGGTGTGGTTCTTCGCAAACTCGGCCTCGCGGTGCACGCCCATGGCGGACCACACAATCTCTGTGCCGGCAAACAGGCTGCAGCGGCGGATATCCCGGATGGCCTGCTGCAGGGCTTCCGGCTTCGGGCCGTGGAGCCACACCATGACGTCGGCGTCAGCCCGCATCGCGGAGACGTCGTAGCTTCCGCGGTGGGTCACCCCGGCGTGGGCAAGCCGCTCCAGCAGGGTCTCGAAGTCAGCGGCGGCGTCGGCGCTGCGGATCAGGTTTTCGGAGCGCTTGAATACCGTCCAGAGGGTGAAAAACTGCTCGGCTGATTCTTCGGTTTTAGTGACAGATTCGGCAGAAGTGTGGCTCATGGTTACAAGTTTGCCCCCTTCTGCCCACCAAGGCGAAACCAGCGACTTCTACAAGCGGTAGAAGTGATTAAAGTCACGCCGGCGCCGGGACTGCATGCGGCATCCGTCGGTTTCGGCTACGGCTTCCGCATTCGGAAGTAGGCTGCACCGGCCGCGGCAGCGAGGCCCACCAGGCCAACGCCGAGCCCGACCATCACGGCTTCCAGTTCCGGCTGCGACTTGACGATGGCGCCAACACTCTGCGCCGCGCTGCGGGGGACGCCCGCGGCCTGCGGGGCGGGGCCTCCGGCTTCCTGTGGTGCGGCGGCAGCCTGCGTTGCGGCCGCGGGTACCGGCGCTTCAGCCCCGGCCACGGATTCCCCACCGGGCCCGGCCTGGCCGGCTCCGCTGTCGCCTGCCGGCAGTTCCATCGCGGGCGGGTTTCCGCCGGCTGCCGCGGCGCCGTTCACCTCTCCGGCAGATTCCGACGACGGCACGGGCACCGTACCCGGAGCCGCGGCCTGGGCAACGGTTTCCGGGGTGGGGGCGGCAGGAGCCTCGGCTGCGGGAAGCTCCTGGGCCTGGGACTCCGGCGATGGCGAGGATGGCACCGGAACGATTGCTGCCGGAGCCGTCGCGGCCGGGAGAAGCGGAACGTCCGACGGCGTCGGGAGTGGTATCGACGGCAAGGGTGCCGGAAGTGCCAAGGAAGCTGTCGTGGGAGCCGTGGTCACGGCCGGCGCCAGCGAAGTCGTGACCGCCGGCAGGAGCGCTGTGGGGACGGACAATACCGAAAGGCTTGCCGCCTGCCGCGCTTCCTTCCCATCCCGGCCCTGGCCCGGGGCGTCCTGGCCCGTGGCGTCCTGGCCCGGGCCGGCATCGACGCCGGATTGCGGATTCCCGTCATCACCGTGGGACGCCGGAACGCCTGCTGCAAGGACCAGTACCGCTCCGACTGCCGCAGCCGCAGTGCCGCGCCGGAGCCCCCCATGGATACCGGTCCGGGATGTGAAAAGTTCGGACCTGATGTAAACCATAGTCATCGACCCTAGCCATATCGGAAGGGGAAACGGAAACCGGCGAAGTGCCCGGCCGCAACACCTGCGCGGCGCCGTAACGCCCTGCTGCGCCGCTGACCAGCGGCGACATCTAGCGGGCCAGGGCCCGGATCTGTTCGTTCGTGTCGGACACCACGGCGGCAAGCCCGTTGCCGGCCACCCAGCCTCCCACCACGGCCAAGTTCCCCGCCGACGCGCAGGCTTCCCGGATTTCGGCCACCCGCGCTTGATGGCCTACGGCGGCGAACGGCAGCGACCCGCGCCAGCGGACCACGTCCCAGCCCATCAGGTTTTCCCTGGTGATGGGGACGCCCAGCAGGGCCCGGGCATCGCGCAGCGACGCGGCCAGGAGTCCTTCATCCGTGTCCGGGCCACCGGACTGTTCGCCGGCCCCGTCCACGCGCCCGTACGAGAGCCGGACCACGTGCCGTCCCGGCCCGGCGGCATCGGCCAGCCAGTCCCACTTTCCGGTCGCGTGCGTCAGTGCCTTCGCTTCAATACCGGGAGTCTGCGGTGCCACCAGGACGCCTGAGCCGCGCGGCCGGCGGTCAAGTTCATGGCCGGCCAGGACCAGCGTGACAAGCTTGACGTCCGGGCCTGCCGGCGGCCGCTTCCCCGCAAGGCCGGGCACCGCGTCTTCAAGCAGTCCGACGGCGGCCGGACCGTCCACTGCCACTACCAGCAGGCCGGCGTCGAACGTTGCTCCTGCCGACCTGACGCGCCAGCCTTCAGGGGTGCGGATCACAGACTCGGCCGGGGTGCCGGGCAGCAGCCTGGCTCCCCGGCGGCGGAGGTCGGAGACCAGGGCGGAGACGAGCGTGTGCATGCCGCCCTCCAGCCCCGCAACCGCGGAGCCTGCCTTGGCCGGACCGGCAGGGGCCGGCGTGTCCCCCTGCGCGGCAGGAGCAGCCCCCATGCGGCGCTGGGCGGAGACGGCGGCGGCCAGGGACCCGTACCGCCGCAGCCCCTCGCGCAGCCCGGGTGCCACCATGTCGACGTCGAGCATCCCGGGATCCGCCGAGTGGACGCCGCCCACAACCGGCGCCACGAGCCGCTCCAGGACACGGGTGCCCATGCGCGCCTTGACCAGTGCCGAGACACTGATAACGTCCGCTGTGGTCCCAACCGAAGCCGGGAGGAACTTATCAAGGGAGGCCCGGAGGGTGCCGATGAGGCCGAGCGAACGCCGGACTTCGGGATCCCACGGGTTGGCCGGAATTCCCAGCACACCTGTCTTCGGCAACTCGCGCGGGCCGTCCGGGAGCTGGACCCAGGCACCCCCCGGGCGGGGCGGCACGATCTTGGCCGACAGTCCCAGCTCAGCGGCCAGCGCTGAGACAGCGTCGGACCGGGTGGCGAAGGATTCGGCGCCGCTGTCAAGGGTCAGGCCGGCCACCGTGTGGCTGCCCACGCAGCCGCCCCATTCAGCTCCGGCTTCAAGGAGCGTCACCTGGTACCCGGCGGACGCCAGCCCGCGGGCGGACAGCAGTCCCGAGATGCCGCCGCCCAGCACCAGTGCCGTCCCGGTTGTTGCCGACGTACTGCCCATCGGCCTACTCCGGGGAGATGGAGTGGATAAGTTCAACCACGCGGGTGAGGACGGCGGGGTCCGTCTCCGGCGGAACGCCGTGCCCCAGGTTGACCACGTGCCCGGGAGCAGCCGCGCCTGCGGCTATGACGTCGCGGACGTGGGCCTCAAGGATTTCCCACGGAGCAGGGAGCAGGGCGGGGTCGATGTTTCCCTGCAGCGGCACCGTGCCGCCCAGCCGGCGGTTCGCCTCATCGAGCGGAAGCCGGTAGTCCACGCCCACAACGTCCACACCCACATCCCGCATTGCCACCAGGAGCTCTGACGTTCCGGTGCCGAAGTGGATCAGCGGCGCCCCGAGGTGCCGGACATGGTCCAGGGCGCGGCCCGAGGCCGGCGCCACGTACTTCGTGTAGTCCGCCAGGCCCAGGGAACCGGCCCAGGAGTCAAAGAGCTGGGCCGCCGAGGCACCGGCCTCAAGCTGTGCCTGGAGGAACATTCCGGAGGCGTCCGCGGCCCAGTTGGCCAGGGCGTGCCAGGTTTCCGGATCAGCGTGCATCATGGTGCGCGGACCCAGGTGGTCGCGGGACGGCTTTCCCTCCACCATGTAGGCGGCAAGGGTAAAGGGTGCGCCCGCAAAGCCGATCAACGGTGTCTTGCCGAGCTCGGCCACGGTGAGGCGGACCGCTTCACCGATGGGTTCCAGCGATTCCCAGGTGAGCTGCGGCAGCGCCGCCACGTCCGCAGCAGTGCGGACCGGGGTGTCCAGGACCGGCCCCACGCCCGGAACGATGTCCACGCCCACGCCGGCGAGCTTTAGGGGAATGACGATGTCGGAGAAGAAGATGCCGGCGTCAACGTCGTGGCGGCGGACGGGCTGGAGGGTGATCTCGGAAGCCAGTTCGGGGCGCAGGCAGGAGTCCAGCATGGCGACGCCTTCGCGGACCTTCAGGTACTCCGGCAGTGAACGTCCGGCCTGGCGCATGAACCAGACGGGACGCCGGGACGGCTTGCCTCCGCGGTAGGCCGTGATGAGGGGTGAGTCTGCGGTGCGGCCATCCACCAGCGGGTGGTCTGCGGCGAGGACGCCGGCAGCGGATGTGGCGGGGCTGGAAGTCATGCCTTTGATTGTGCCGAAAAATGACTGCAAAAGATAACGACAAAGTGTCACGCGGGAGCCCTGCCGCCGCGCCGTGGCAGGAATCACAGCCCGCGCTCCCGTCCGGCAGCCCGGGGAGTTGTTCTACCGAGTAACGAAAAAGCTATGATTGACCTGCTGTGGTTCTTTTTTCATTGGTGGCTACACACGCCGACATCGATCTTGAGACCGTTGCTCAGTTGAGCAACGGTTCTTCGGAGATCGCCACATCCGCCCTCTCCGGATCGACGGCAGTGACGGGTGCGATTGTCCTTGCCACCTGCAACCGCTACGAAATCTACGGCGAAGCCGCCCGGCCTGACGATGTGGAGGCGGCCCGCGCCGCCCTGGTTGCCAAGATCAGCGAAACCAGCGGACTGAGCGAACCGCTCGTCTCACGCTCCTTCAGCACCCGCACGGGTCCTGAAGTCAGCCAGCACCTCTTTGCCGTCAGCGCCGGCCTGGACTCCGCAGTGGTCGGAGAGCGGGAGATCGCCGGACAGGTACGGCGCGCACTGATCACCGCCCAGCATGAAGGCACGGCAAGCTCCGGTTTGGTCCGGCTTTTCCAGGCGGCGTCCAAGACCGCCAAGGACGTGGGAGCACAGACTGCCCTCGGTTCCCGTGGCCTCTCGATCGTTTCCGTCGCACTCGACCTGGCCACTGATCTTTCCGAAAACCCGGACTGGACCAGCAAGAAGGTTGTGGTCTTCGGAACCGGCGCCTACGCCGGGGCCACCATGGCGCTCCTGCGTGAACGCGGCTGCACCGACATCTCGGTTTTCTCCTCGTCCGGCCGCGCCGAAGGATTTGTTGCCACCCGCGGCGGCACGGCGCTGGACGCCGATTCACTCCGGCCGGCGGTTGCGGCAGCAGACGTGATGATCGGCTGCAGCGGTTCCGACACCCGGGTGGAGGCCGACGAGCTGGCCGAAGTCCGGGCCGACTCCCCGCAGCCCCTGATCGCCATCGACCTTGCGCTCACCCACGACTTCGATCCGGGGGTCGGCGAGCTTGACGGCGTGGAGCTGCTCACCCTGGAATCGGTACGCCTCGCGGCACCCCAGGAACAGGCCGAGTCGCTTGCCCAGGCCAGCGGAATCGTCAGCGGCGCCGCCAAGGCGTTCGAGCAGGAACGCGAGGCCCGCTCCGTGGATTCCGCGATAGTTGCCCTCCGCCGCCACACCATGAGCGTCCTGGACTCCGAAATGGAAAAAGTCCGGGCCCGGCACGGCTGCACCGCCGCTGCCGAGGAAGTGGAGTTCGCACTCCGCCGCATGGTCAAGCAGCTTCTCCATGTGCCCACGGTGCGGGCCCGCGAACTTGCCGCCAACGGCCAGCAGGATGACTACGTGGCCGCCCTGGAAGCCCTCTACGGCATCACCGTGGAGCAGCCGGCATCGGTGGCGCCGCAGGCCGAATGCCCGGTGGACCACCGGGGCCTCGAAACCGCCTGACCGCGCCTCCCGCCGCGCGGACCCTCTCTCACTTAATGCCCCTTTTCCGGCGATGCTCTCTCACTTAATGCGCCCTTTCCGGCGATGCTCTCTCACTTGCCTGAGGAAAGTGAGAGAGCATCCATCAAAACAGCGCATTAAGTGCGAGAGCGTCGTGTTAGAAGGGACGTCAAGTGAGAGAGGGTTGAAAGGGGCGGGGATCAGTAGACAGGCTTGTGGGGTTCCACCTCGCGCACCCAGGCGAGGATGCCGCCGTCGAGATGGCTCACCCGCTGGTAGCCCGCCTTCTGCGCCGCGGCGAGCACATTGGCCGAACGCGACCCGGCCTTGCAGTGGAACACAATATCCCTGTCCTGCGGGAGCTCATTCCACGCCTCGCCTGCAAGGATCCGGCCCTGCGGGATGAGCTTCGCGCCGTCGATCCGGACGATGTCGAACTCCCCCGATTCGCGGACGTCCACCAGCTCAAAGTCCTTCAGCCCCGCCTTGCGCGCGGCGAGCATGGTGGCCAGCTGGGTGGCCGTGACGGTGTGCTCCGTGTCGGAGGGGGCCGCCGGCGTGACGCCACAGAAGGCCTCGTAGTCGGTCAGCTCCGTGATGGGCGCGGCCGCGGGGTCCTTTGAAACACGGATCTCGCGCCAGCTTCCGCCCAAGGCGTCAAACAGTGCCACACGGCCCAACAGGGAACGTCCGACGCCGGTAATCAGCTTGACTGCCTCCGTCACCATAAGCGATCCCACGGCTGCGCACAGCATGCCGAACACGCCGCCCTCGCCGCACGAAGGCACCGAGCCTGCCGGCGGCGCCTCAGGGTAGAGATCCCGATAGGTGGGCCCGAACTTCTCCCAGAAGACACTCACCTGGCCGTCGAACCGGAAGATGGAACCCCAGACGTAGGGTTTGCCCAGGATGGCGGCGGCGTCGTTGACCAGGTAGCGGGTGGCGAAGTTGTCCGCGCCGTCGAGGATCAGGTCGTATCCGGCGAACAGCTCCAGCGCGTTGGACGCGTCCAGCCGGACATTGTGCAGCCGCACGTCCACCAGCGGGTTGAGGGCCGCGATGGCGTCCCGGGCGGACTCGATTTTGGGGCGGCCAACATCCGCCACGCCATGGATGACCTGGCGCTGCAGGTTGCTAAGGTCAACGTCGTCGTCGTCGATGATTCCCAGCGTTCCGACGCCGGCGGCAGCAAGATACAGGAGTGCCGGGGAGCCGAGCCCGCCGGCACCGATAACGAGCACTTTCGCATTCTTGAGCCGCCGCTGACCCACCGAGCCGATCTCGGGGATGATGAGGTGCCGGGAATAGCGCTCCACCTCGGCAGGGGTAAGGTCCGGGCCCGGTTCCACCAGCGGATCCAATGACACGGGTGAAACATTTGCGGTGAATGTCGAAGCCATACTTCAATGTATCCCCCGGATACTGCCGGGTCATATTACCCCGCAGTAAAGTGGAAGTAACTGCAACGGAAAGTAGGACAACTGTGGTCCATGAAGCACGGGCTGACCGCCCGTCAGCCGCCGAACCGCAAACTCCCCCGCGTCCCGCGGGTCAGCGGTCGGCCAGGCTTCCGCGTGACGAGCGGCGCGCGCAGCTCCTCAACGCAGCCCAGGAAGTCTTCGTGGCCAACGGCTACCACGGTGCGGCCATGGACGAGATTGCCGAGACGGCGCACGTCAGCAAACCCGTCCTTTACCAGCATTTTCCCTCAAAACGCGAGCTGTACCTCGCCTTGCTTGAAAGCCATCTGGCCTCCCTCACCGAACTGATGCTGGGTGCGCTGAACTCCACCACCGATAACGACGAACGCGTTCAGGCCGTCATGCGCGCCTACTTCCAGTTCATCGCCAGCGATGACCAGGCCCACCGGCTGGTGTTTGAGTCCGACCTGATCAACGATCCCGACGTCAGCTCGCGGCTGGAGACGTTCAACAGGACATTTGCCGATGCCATCGCCCGCGTCATCGCCGAGGACACCAAGCTCCCCCATCTCGAAGCGCAGTTGCTGGGCCGGGGACTGGCCGGGATGGCGCAGGTCAGTGCCAGGTACTGGCTTGAAACGGACGGCAACCTGGACATCAATGTGGCCAGCGACCTCATCTACCGTTTAGCTTGGCGCGGAATCTCGCGCTTCCCCAAAGAGTCCTAGACTACAAATAAGACATCACCAACGAACTTTGACTGGCTGGGAGGCCCCTGTGGAAATTAAGATCGGCGTTCAGAATGTTGCCCGCGAAATTGTGCTCGAATCAACCGAGGACGCGGCTTCTGTGGCCAAGGTCGTGGGGGAAGCCATCACCGCGGGCAGCGAACTTCGCCTGAAGGATGAAAAGGGACGCGTGATCATTGTTCCCGGAAATGCGCTCGGCTACGTGGAAATCGGCGCAGAAGAGGCACGGCGCGTAGGTTTCGGCCAGTTCTAGCGCCCGGCCGAAAAACCGCGTCCGAAGCCCAAGGAGATCCATGCTTTCGCTGACCATCGTTGTACTGGCTGCCGCCGCGGCAGGCTTCATCATCTGGGCAAACGACAAGCGGCACGCCAAGTATGGCGCAGGCCTGCCCGCCGGGGTCGCCGTAGCAATGGCGGCGTTGACCTGGATTGTCCTGATGGCGGCCGGTTTCGGCTACCTGCCAGGGCTGACCTGGATCCCGTGGGTCCTGCCCATCGTGCTGGGCGCCGGCGCCGCAACAGGAGCAGCCGTGTATCTTGGCCGCACGCGTGCGCGCCGGGACGCCGAAAGGCTTACGGCGATCCTCCGGGCATAGGGCCGGCGCAAGGCAACCGGCAGCAGCGGCCGCCATCCCGCCAGGGGTGGCGGCCACTGCTGCTTAGGGACCAGTGGCTGGTGGCGAGGCTACTAACGCCCCGGCACGTACTTCGCCGGCTCGGCCACGGCCCCCGACGCTGCCGCAGCTTCACTTGCTCCCGCAGCTGCCGCGATGTCCCGGTCAGTCACCTGTCCCCCGGCGTCGTGGGACGTGTAGCGGATAAAGACGCGGTTGTAACGCCAGTCGAGGTCGGGATGGTGGTTTTGTTCCTCGGCCAGACGTCCGACGGCGGCAATCAGCTCAAGTGCGGCAACCGCCGTCGGCATCTTGAAGACAGAGACCAATCCGCCATTGTCGGCCCGCCAATCAGGCAGTCCAGCCAAGGCTTCGTCGATTCGTTCCGGGGGAAGGGCGTCTTTGCCGGCCACTGCTGCTCCTTGAATCAAGGCGCCGGCCGGCGGAAAGCGGGCCCTACAGGAACTCGGCCCGGCCTTCCATCGCCGACGACGCCAGCGCGTGTTCACGGCGAGGTATGCGACCTGCCGCTTTCGCCAGCCTACCTGCGATGACGGCGTGCTTGAAGGCGGCGCCCATCATGGCCGGGTCCTGTGCCCGGGTCACCGCCGTGGCCAGGAGCACGGCATCACATCCGAGTTCCATCGCGAGGGCGGCGTCGGACGCCGTGCCGATTCCCGCATCCAGCACCACCGGAACCGAGGCCCGGGACACGATGAGCTCGATGTTGTGCGGGTTGAGGATGCCCAGGCCGGTGCCAATGGGCGAGCCGAGCGGCATGACCGCGGTAGCTCCCAGGTTCTCGAGCCGAAGCGCCAGGACGGGGTCGTCATTGGTGTACGCAAAAACCTTGAACCCCCGGTTGACCAGCTGTTCGGTGGCGTCCACGAGTTCCACGGCATCCGGCAGGAGGGTGTGTTCGTCAGCGATGACTTCCAGCTTCACCCAGTCGGTTTCCAGGGCCTCCCTGGCGAGCTCCGCGGTGAGGACGGCGTCCCGGGCAGTGAAGCACCCCGCCGTGTTGGGCAGGACCTTGATGCCGTGGTCCAGGAGGAGCTGGAAAAGCGAGCCTGCCTCCTGGGGTGAATAGCGGCGCATGGCCACGGTGGTGAGGGAGGTGCCGGAGGCCAGGAGCGCGGCGCCGAGGCCGTCAAGGCTGGGCGCGCCGCCCGTGCCCATGATGAGCCGGGACGCGAGCGCGACGCCGTCGATCACCAGGGGATCATGAAGGTCCGGCCGGGTGCCGTCGAGGGTGCTGCGGGTTTCCGTCATGGTGTTCAGCCTCCCTGTACTGCCGTGACAAGTTCGACGTCGTCACCCTCGGAGAGTGCGGTAGCGAACCATTGGCTCCGGGGCACCACCTGGGCGTTGCGCGCAACGGCGACGCCCAATTTCCGGCCGTCGGTTGCGTGGCCGTCAGCGGCCAGTGCGCGGCCGGTGACCTCGGTGACGAGCGTGGTGATGGACGCGCCGTCGGCGACTGTATGTCCGGTTCCGTTCAGGGTGATGTTCATGCTGTCTCCTTGGGGTTGGGTAGGGTGGCCGCTGCAGCAGGCCGAACGGCGACGCCGGAAAAGCGGCCGGGATTGAAGGGTGCCCAGCGGGGGTCCTCCCTGCCTTCGAGCAGGTCCCGGCATATCGCCGCCGCTGCCGGGGTGAGGAGGACGCCGTGGCGGAAGAAGCCGGTGGCAATGATGAGCCCTTCCACGCGGCTTTGCCCTGAAGGGCCGTCCTCCAGAGAGACCCGCCCGAGCAGCGGGGCGTTGTCAGGTGTGCCGGGACGGGCCCGGGCTGTGCATTCCAGCAGCTCAAGTTCCGCCACCGCAGGCACCAGGACCTGGGCGTCGCGCAGCAACTGGTAGACGCCCCCTGCCGACACTGCCCCCGCGCTGGTTCCGCTGTCCTTCCCCAGTGCGTCCTCACGCTGCGTTGCCCCGATCACCACGGTGCCGTCCTGCCGGGGGACGATGTACACAGGGATCCCGCGGACCAGTCCGCGGACGGTGGAGGTCAGCAGCGGCTGGAGGTGGGCGGGGACGGCGAGGCGAAGGATGTCACCGTGGACCGGCCGCAACGGCAGGTGCAGCTTTTCCGGCAGCCCGGTCAGGGCCGCAGCGTGCAGTCCGTTGGCCACTACGGTCTCCCTGGCCGCCACCGTTCCTCCGCCCTCCAGCGTGACACCGGCGACGGCTCCGTCCCGCCAGAGCAGGCCCGCTGCCCGGTCCGGCACGGCGTAGCCCTCGGCGGCTCCGGCCACGAAGCTTCCGCCGGTTCCGCCGGCGTGCCGGGCCAGGGCACGGCGGAAGCAGGCGACCAGCAGCCTGGGGTCCACCTGGTGGTCCGCCGGTGTATTCAGCGCCGAGGCAATGGCCGGGCTCAACAGCGGCTCCCGGCGCCGGGCTTCACGGATGGTGAGGGGCTCAACCGTCAGTCCATGGGCCTGCTGCACCTCGCGCAGGTCCAGCAGCGCCTGCCGGTCCGCAGCGTCGGCACCCACGGCGAGGGTCGGCGTCGTAAGATACCCGGGATCCGAACCGGC
Organism: Paenarthrobacter sp. NEAU-H11; assembly: GCF_050573415.1. Classification (NCBI taxonomy): domain Bacteria; kingdom Bacillati; phylum Actinomycetota; class Actinomycetes; order Micrococcales; family Micrococcaceae; genus Paenarthrobacter; species Paenarthrobacter sp. NEAU-H11. The sequence continues at coordinate 333,282 of NZ_JBNZGA010000001.1, forward strand.
AGCCGCGGCAAGGCCAGCGGCGAAACCCGGCCAGCGCCCGGAGGCCTCCAGCATGAGCTCCAGGAGGTCCTCCTCCTGGTAATGCAGTTCGCTCACCGGGGCAAGCATCCCCGCCGCGGCCCAGCTGGCACCGGAGCCGGGGGCGTCATCGATTACCACCGCTGAATGTCCGGACCGCCTCGCCTCCCAGGCGATGCCGTGGCCGATGACTCCCCCGCCGATGACCGCAACGTCGGCCTTGAGTGCGGAGCCGGGCGCGGGCCGGTACGGGGCGTCGAGCGCATTGGGCATAAGTGTCTCCTTCCCTACGCCGGTATTAGCCGGATCAGGTCAAGCGGTCGGCTCTGACGCCCTCTCAGCCCGGCGCTTTATGACAGCTGCCGCGGCTCCCGCAGTACGAGGCCCAGTGTAGAGGAACTAGGCTGGCACCCATGAATGTGTCCCACCCTCCTGCCGCTGCATCCCCCGTCCCGGCTACCGACGCCTTTCTCAACGCCGAAGGCAGTTCCGGCGTGCAGGCCGCACGCCTCTACCTCTGCACGGACGCGCGCCGGGAGCGGGGCGATTTCGCGCAGTTCGTCGATGCCGCCTTCGCGGGCGGGGTGGACATCATCCAGCTGCGGGACAAGTCCATCGAAGCCGCCGAGGAGCTGGAGCTCCTGGCCGTACTCAAGGAATCGGCGGTGCGGCACGGCCGGCTGTGGGCGGTGAATGACAGGGCGGACATCGCCGTGCTGTCCGGAGCCCCGGTGTTCCATATCGGCCAAAAGGACCTGCCCCTCAAGGCGGCCCGGACGCTGTTGAACGGCAACGCGGCCATCGGCCTGTCCAGCCACAGCCCGGAGCAGGTGGACGCCGCCCTGGCTGCCGCCGCCGGCCCCTCGGCGCTGGACTACTTCTGCGTGGGGCCGCTCTGGGCAACACCCACCAAGCCCGGACGGGCCGCCGTCGGGCTTGACCTGGTGAGGTACGCCGCCACGGCTGTTGCCGGGGCGGACGGGCAGGAGGACACGCCCGACGGCGGTGTCCCTTGGTTCGCGATTGGCGGCATCGACCACTCCAACGTCGAAGATGTGGTGGAAGCCGGCGCACGCCGAATCGTGGTGGTGCGGGCCATTACCGAGGCTGACGATCCGGCCGCGGCCGCCGCTTCGCTCCTCAGCGCCCTGGACGCCGCCCGCCCATAATCCCGCGCCGGAACTGCCGTGCCTCTCCGGGCCGCTTCCGTGCACTATTGACGAAATTCGGGCTACGCTGATTTTCGTGTCACACCATCGGCTGGCCCCCAATGTCCACGAGCACACCAACGCACTCGAAGCGGCGCTGGGCGCGCTCCGGAGTGAGCTTGAGCTGCCGGGCGCCTACCCTGATGATGCCGTGAAGGACGCCGAGGCCGCGGTGTCCGCATTGCAACTGCCGTCCCATGACCTGACTTTCGTTGAATTCATTACCATCGATCCGGCATCGTCCACCGACCTGGACCAGGCGCTGTTCATCGAGCGGGACGGCAACGGCTACCACGTTCTCTATGCCATCGCCGACGTGCCGGCGTTTGTTACTCCGGGCGGGCCGCTGGACGCTGAGACGCGGCGTCGGGGACAGACTTTTTACACGCCGGACGGCCGCATACCGCTGCATCCCGAAGTCATCAGCGAGGGGGCGGGAAGCCTCCTGCCGGGACAGGACTGTTCCGCGTTCGTGTGGGACTTCCGTCTTGACGTTGACGCGGAGGTCACGGCCGTGGCCGTGCGGCGTGCCCGGATGCGCAGCCGCACCAAGCTCAGCTACAAAGGCGCCCAGGCGGAACTGGACGCCGGCAGCCCTTCCCCTGTGCTGCGCCTCCTTAAAGAGGTGGGGCTCAAGCGCGTGGAGCTGGAGCGCGCCCGGGAGGGTGCCAGCCTGAACATGCCGGACCAGGAGATTGTCCAGCTTCCCGACGGCGGCTACCGGATTGCCGCCGCCCCGCAGCTGCCCGTGGAGGACTGGAACGCACAGATATCGCTGATGACCGGCATGGCAGCCGCACAGCTCATGCTGGCCGGGAAAGTGGGCATCCTGCGCACCATGCCGGCCCCGGACGAGCGTTCCCTGAACCATTTCCGGCTGCAGACAGAGGCCCTCGGAAAGCCCTGGGACGGCGAAGTCAGTTACGGCGAATACCTCCGCAGCCTGGACCCCACCCATCCCCGCCAGCTCGCAATCCTCCACTCCGCAGGGATGCTCTTCCGTGGGGCCGCCTATACGGCCTTTGACGGCACTGTCCCGGATGACGCCGTTCAGTCCGCCATCGGCGCCGCGTACGCCCATACCACCGCCCCGCTTCGCCGCCTGGTGGACCGCTTCGTGCTGGTCACCTGCGAGGCCTTGAGCAATGGCGGCGAGGTGCCCGCATGGGTGCGGGACGCCCTGCCGTCGCTTCCCGAGATCATGGCGGGCTCGGACCAGCTGGCGTCCCGGATGGAGCGAATGGCGCTGGACACGGTGGAGGCGGCACTGTTGATCAACCACATCGGACAGGAGTTCGACGCGATCGTGATTTCAGGGTCGAAGCCCCAGAAGGAGAACGGGAACGGCGGCATGAGCCGGAACGGCAACGGCAAGGGCAAAAACGGCAACGGCAAGAACGGCAACGGCGGTTCCGGGATCATCCAGATCGCCGAACCTGCAGTGACAGCGCGCTGCGCCGGTGAACTGGAGGCCGGAACCAAGGTCCGGGTGCGCCTCATGTCCTCGGACATCGCTACCCGTGAAGTGCATTTCGAGCTGGTGCCGAAGGCGCCGTGACCCGGGGCGTTTTTGTGGCATATCCGGCCCGCAGTGCGGGCAAAGGCCGGATTTCGGTGCCCTTGCGGCTAGACTGAAGAGGTAGAAATGGATGCCCGGTCGTTGATTTCCTTGATTTGAAACCAACAAGCCCGCCCCTACGCGATCTTGAGAACCACCCGCTGGTCACCAGTGCCAGCATAAAGATAGCCCGCGATCGGCTTCCACTGGAATTGCTTGCGCGCCTGAGCGTGCTCCGGAACGGCCTGCCGGCCGGCCCGTTGAGCAGGCAGCGCCATTGCCCAAATGAATAAGGAAACTCCACGTGAGTGAATTGCATACCCACCAGCTTCTGACGGACGACTCCGGCACCGAAACGCTTGAGCCCGAAGAAACCATCATCTCCGACGAGAAGCCGCACGAGATTGAGGAGAAGTCCTTCGCGGACTTCAACGTCCGCGCCGACATCGTGGAGTCCCTGGCCGACGCCGGCATTACCCACCCCTTCCCCATCCAGGCCATGACCCTGCCGGTTGCCCTCTCCGGACACGACATCATCGGCCAGGCCAAGACCGGCACAGGCAAGACCCTGGGCTTCGGCATCCCCGCCCTGCAGCGGGTAGTGGGCCGGGACGACGCCGGCTACGAAAAGCTTGCCGTCCCGGGTGCACCGCAGGCACTGGTCATCGTCCCCACCCGTGAACTGGCGGTTCAGGTGGCCAACGACCTGCAGACGGCATCCCGCAAGCGGAACGCGCGCATCGCCACCATCTACGGCGGCCGGGCCTACGAGCCCCAGGTGGAAGCCCTGAAGAACGGCGTGGAGGTTGTGGTGGGTACCCCCGGGCGCCTCATCGACCTCTTCAAGCAGAAGCACCTGAGCCTGAAGAACGTCAAGGTCGTCATCCTGGACGAGGCCGACGAAATGCTTGACCTCGGCTTCCTGCCTGACGTCGAGACCCTGATCGCGGCCACGCCGGCGGTCCGCCAGACCCTGCTGTTCTCCGCCACCATGCCCGGCCCCGTCATTGCCATGGCCCGGCGGTACATGACCCAGCCCACCCACATCCGTGCTGCTGATCCGGATGATGAAGGCCTCACCAAGCGCGATATCCGCCAGCTGATCTACCGCGCGCACAGCATGGACAAGATCGAGGTTGTCGCCCGCATCCTGCAGGCCCGCGGCCGCGGCCGGACCATCATCTTCACCAAGACCAAACGCACTGCCGCCAAGGTTGCCGAGGAACTCGTGGACCGGGGCTTCGCGGCCGCCGCCATCCACGGCGACCTCGGCCAGGGCGCCCGCGAGCAGGCCCTCCGGGCCTTCCGCAACAACAAGGTGGACGTCCTGGTGGCAACCGACGTCGCCGCGCGCGGCATCGACGTCGACGACGTCACCCACGTCATCAACTACCAGTGCGTGGAAGACGAAAAAATCTACCTGCACCGCGTGGGCCGCACCGGCCGCGCCGGCAATAAGGGCACCGCTGTCACCTTCGTGGACTGGGACGACATGCCCCGCTGGGGACTGATCAACAAGGCCCTGGGCCTGAGCGTGCCGGAGCCTGTGGAGACCTATTCGTCTTCCCCGCACCTCTTTGAAGACCTGGACATTCCCGAGGGCACCAAAGGCCGGCTCCCGCGCGACAAGCGCACCCTGGCCGGAGTTGACGCCGAAGTCTTGGAAGACCTGGGCGAAACGGGCAAAAAGAACGCCCGCGGGGGCCGCGACGCCGGCAGTTCCCGCGACCGCGACGGCCGGGGACGCGACAGCCGGGACCGCGGCGCCAAGCGCGAAGGCGGGCGCAGCGGCGACTCCGCTGCCCGCACAGGTGAGCGCCGCCGTCGTACATCCGAGCCTGCCGCAGCCCCCGTCACTGCCGGTGATGCCAACGCCGGTGCAGGCGAAGCAGAGCAGCCGTCCCGCACCCGCCGCCCCCGCACGCGCACCCGCCGCCGCAACGGCGAGGTAGTGGGCGCCGACAAGGCCACGCAGCCCGGCAGCACCGAGGCCTAAAACCCTCCATGACTGACACTGTCTGGGCGCCGGACGGCAGCAGCCTGGTGGTCCACGCGGACAACGCGGACTTCCTTCCCTCGCTGCCGGACGGCGCCTTCACACTGATATACGTGGATCCGCCGTTCAACACCGGCCGGGCCCAACGGCGCCAGCAGACCACCATGGTGGCCAATGCAGACGGCGCCGGCGACCGCGTCGGATTCAAGGGGCGCTCCTACGACACCATCAAGGGCGCGCTCCACCGGTATGACGACGCGTTCAGCGACTACTGGTCCTTCCTGGAGCCCCGGCTCGTGGAAGCGTGGCGCCTGCTGGCCGATGACGGCACCCTCTACCTACACCTCGACTACCGCGAGGTGCACTACGCCAAAGTGATGCTGGATGCCATCTTTGGCCGCGAGTGCTTCCTGAACGAGATCATCTGGGCCTATGACTACGGAGCCCGCGCCAAGAACCGCTGGCCCACCAAGCACGACAACATCCTGGTGTACGTCAAGAACCCGGCGAAGTACCACTTCGACAGCGCGGAGGTGGACCGCGAGCCGTACATGGCACCGGGCCTTGTGACGCCCGCCAAGCGCGAACTGGGGAAACTGCCCACCGACGTCTGGTGGCACACCATCGTCTCCCCCACCGGCAAGGAGAAAACCGGATACCCGACGCAAAAGCCCGAGGGCCTGGTCCGCCGGGTGGTTGCCGCCTCAAGCAGGCCCGGAGACTGGTGCCTGGACTTCTTTGCCGGCTCCGGGACCCTGGGTGCAGTGGCGGCCAAGATGGACCGGAAGTTCGTGTGCGTGGACCAGAACCAGCCGGCGATCGACATCATGGCCAGGCGCCTGGGTGCCCACGCGGAGCTCACCGCGTTCCCGCCCAACTAGGTAGCGCCAAGTGTCGTTTTGACCCAGCAAAACGACACCTAGCGCGACTTACTTCACCCTCACCGGCTTTACGGGCAGCCCTCCATCAACTGGATCCCGTGGTCCGTCTGCCGGCTCACGAGTACTGACCCCTGGGAATCGCAGATTGCATTGACGAGTAGGGCATGGCCTTCGCCGCCCTGGAAGTTGCCCTTCTCGCCGGGCAGGCCGAACCCCTGGACTGTTCCGGGCGGGACAAATGCCCAGACTTCCGGAGCACCGTCGAAGACACTGGGAAGCCAGGCCCAGTTCCCGTTCAAAATAGGTCCGTCAGTACAGGTGGACCCGCACGCGGCAGGCGGCCGGCTGACGTTGATACAGTCAAGCGCGTTGGCTGCTGCGGGAACGAACAAAAAGGCTGTGGCTAGGCCGGCCGCAGCAAGGGACTTTTTCAGCATCGATCTCTCCGTCATCAGTTGGTAGTGACTCGATGAGACCTGGACCGGCTGGCGCCGCTCCCCCAGTACGCGCAAGGTTACTCGGCCCTGCCTGCCAGTCAATGCGTGGGAGCAAGTTACTTCCCCGCGCGCACGACCCTGGTACCCGTCCCGAGTTCCTCGATCCGGGCGAGGACGTCCGGTGAGGTGAGGTTTTCCCCCAGCACGTTGGGCTTGCCGGTGCCGTGGTAGTCCGAGGAACCGGTAATCAGCAGGTCATGCTTGGCCGCGAGCCGCCGCAGGAAGCCGCGCCCCTCCTCCGGGTTGTCCCGGTGGTCGATTTCCAGGCCCGCCAGGCCGGCGTCGATCATCTCCTGGTAGACGCGCTCCCCCACGATGCGTCCGCGGGAGGACGCCACGGGGTGGGCGAAGACCGGGACGCCGCCGGCGGCGCGGACCAGTTCGACGGCGATGGCCGGCGCGGGTGCGTAGTGCTGGATGAAGTAGCGCGACCGTGAGGTCAGGATGGAGGCAAACGCCTCCGAACGGTCCTCCACGACGCCGGCAGCCACGAGGGCGTCTGCGATGTGGGGCCGGCCGAGGGTGGCGCCGGGGGCCACATGATGGATGACGTCGTCCCAGGTGAGGGGGTAGTCCTCGGCAAGGAGGGTGACCATCCGCTCGGCGCGGGTGTGCCGGGCGTCCTTGGCCTTGGTGATTTCCTCAAGGAGCCCCGGATGCTTCGGATCGTGAAGGTAGCTCAGGAGGTGCACGCTGATGCCCTCCTCCGTCCGGCAGGAAACCTCCATCCCGGGAACCAGGGCAACACCGTGTTCAACAGCTGCCAGGGAGGCTTCGTCCCAGCCGGCAGTGGAGTCATGGTCCGTCAGCGCTATCACGTCCAGGCCGGCGCGGGCAGCGGATGCCATGACGTCTGCCGGATTCTCGGTACCGTCGGAAACATTGGAGTGGGCATGCAGGTCGATCCTCACCTGTCCAGAGTAGTTGACCTTGAGTTCACCCCGCGTATGCCCTGCTGCAACCCACGTCGGCGGACACGCCCCGGCAGAACCAGCCCGGCCGGTGGTCCGCCTGTTCGCGCAGCCGCGGAGCTGGTGAGACGATGGTGCCGTGAACGATGCCGAAAACACCCCTAACTCTGCTTCCCAGCCCTTGGACGAGCGCGTCAACAACCGCTCCCAGCGGCCCAGTTCCGACGCCTTCAAGGCCTTCATGGCCAGCAACTGGGTACCCTCCCGCCAGGAACTCCCCGAGCGCGACGCCGTGGCCGGTTACGCCGCGGCCCGGCGCAAGGCCATCTCCAGCCAGTTCAAAGGTGAACGCCTGCTTATCCCCGCGGGCCCGCTGAAGGTCCGCTCCAACGACTGCGACTACCGTTTCCGCCCCCACTCCGGTTTTGCGCACCTCACCGGCCTGGGCCTGGACCACGAGCCTGACGCGGTGCTGATCCTGGAGCCGGTGGAGGAAGGGAAAGGCGACGACGGCGGCAACCACCGTGCCACGCTGTACTTCCGGCCCTTGGCCGGGAGGGACACAGAGCAGTTCTATGCAGACTCCCGGTCGGGTGAATTCTGGATTGGCGCCCGCCCCACGCTGGCCGAGTTCGAGGCACGCCTGGGCCTTGCGACGGCACACATCGACCAGCTCGAGACGGCAATCACCAAGGATGTGGGCGCCCCGGAGATCGGCGGCATTTCCATCCGCCTGGTCCGGAAAGTGGACGAAAACATCGACGCGCTGGTGGACACCGCCCGCTACAACACAGCAAAGGACCCGGAGAACCTGGACCTCGAGGTCCTCGATGCCCTCGACGAAAAGCTAAGCGAAGCCCTGTCCGAACTGCGCCTGCTGAAGGACAGCTGGGAGATCGAGCAGATGAAACTCGCGGTGGCAGCCACCGTTGAAGGTTTCGAGGAAGTGGTCAAGGTCCTTCCCCGCGCCCTCACTCATGCCCGCGGTGAACGGGTGGTGGAAGGCGCGTTCTTCGCCCGTGCGCGCGAAGTCGGGAATGAGCTGGGGTACGACACCATCGCCGCCTCCGGCAACAACGCAACCGTGCTGCACTGGACGCGCAACACCGGGAAGATCCACGCCGGCGAGCTCCTCCTCCTGGACGCCGGAGTGGAAGCAGATTCCCTGTACACGGCAGACATTACGCGGACCCTTCCCGCCAGTGGCGTATTCAGTGGCATCCAGCGCAAGGTCTACGATGCGGTGCTGGATGCTGCCGACGCCGGGTTTGCCGCCGCGCAGCCCGGCGCGAAGTTCCGCGACATCCACACAGCGGCAACCACGGTGCTGGCTGAGCGGCTTGCCGAGTGGGGACTCCTGCCGGTCACGGTAGAGGAAGCCATCAGCCCCGAGGGCCAGCAGCACCGCCGGTGGATGCCGCACGGCACCAGCCACCACCTGGGGCTCGATGTCCACGACTGCGCCCAGGCCAAGCGTGAACTCTACCTTGACGGCATCCTCACGGAAGGCATGGTGTTCACTATCGAACCCGGCCTGTACTTCAAGAACGAAGACCTGGCCATTCCGGAGGAATACCGCGGGATCGGCGTCCGCATCGAGGACGACATCCTGATGACGGCCGACGGGCCGGTCAACCTGAGCGCCGCCCTGCCGCGCAAGGCCGGGGACGTGGAGGACTGGATGGCCGGGATCTACCGTGAAGCCGAGGGAACCAAAGAGTCCTAGCCGGACAACAGAAAGCGGGGCTACCGGAAGAATTTTCCGGTAGCCCCGCTTTTGCCTGTGGCGCCGGCGTTTGCCTGTGGCACCAAGTCGGCCGTGCGCTACTGCCGCCCCTCGCCCGGGTGCTGCTGTTTGTCTGCGTCTTGCTGCCCGTCAGCGGGTTGCCCGTGATCCCCGTGCTGGTCGTCTTGGGGCTGGGCGGTCCCGGCAGCGGGACCCTGCGGCAGCCGGACACCATATTGGGGCCGGCCGTCCGGCAGGTCCGGGTACCGGACAGCACGTGCCGGGGCCGGCTGCTCCTGGACGGCGGCGTCCTGGCGCGGCCCGGCGCCGGCGTGGTCACCGGCCTGCTCCTGCGCGGATGAACCTGCGGAAGACTGGCCATAGGGGTCACTCCATCCCGAGGGACGGGCGGGCGCCTGGCCCGGCTGCGGGGGCTGGTACGGCTGGCCCTGGAAGTCACGCTGGGTGTAAGGTCCTCCGCCGGCCGCCGCGTCCGAGCGCGTCATGGGCAGCTGCTGAAGGAGCCGGCGCGCCTCGTGTGCGGCTTCCGGCGACACCACGACGTCGTAGCTGGTGGCCACCACCTGGCTGGTGGAGGTGAAGTCGCGCTTGCCCCGCTGCATGGCGTAGGTGACGATGCCGAAGAGCATAAAGAACGCCGCGCCCATCAGCACCGACGTGAGGATGGAGAAGTACCCCGGTGACGGTGCGAAGAAGGAGAGCATGACGCCAACGAACAGGCCGAACCACATGCCGCTCAGCGCTCCGGACAGAGCAACCCGGGGATAGCTCAGGCGCCCCGTAACCCGCTCCACCATCTTCAGCTCGTTGCCCACGATGGACACCATGTGCACGGGGAACTGCTGGTCCGCGAGGTAATCCACGGCCTTCTGGGCATCCAGGTAGGAGGTGTAGGAACCCACGGTGTCGCCGGCGGGAACGGCCCGGGACTCGTCCATTCCGCCGGGCCCGCCGGCCTTGGGAGCACCAAATATGTTTGCCATACCCCCATTCTTGCCCATGCGCATGTGTGCTGCCTGTAAATTCAGCTAAAAGAGAGCAGACTCGGTAGCCTGTAGGAGTGAGCACAACTCCTACCCGCGTCTTCGTGGCGCGCCTTCTGGGCCTCGACGTCTTCGACCCGCTGGGCGACCGGCTGGGCCGGCTGCGCGATGTTGTTGTGCTGTCCCGTGGAACCCAGGGCGCTCCGCACGTGGTGGGCATCGTCGTCGAAGTTCCCGGCAAGAAGCGCGTGTTCGTGCCCATGACCCGGATCACCTCCATCGACCAGACGCAGATCATCTGCACCGGACTGGTCAACCTCCGCCGCTTTGAGCAGCGCGGCGCCGAAACCCTGGTGGTGGCCGAAATGTTCGACCGCCGCGTCACGCTCCGGGACGGAAGCGGCGATGCCACGATTGAGGACATTGCCATGGACCAGACCCGTTCCGGGGACTGGTTCGTCAGCAAGCTCTTTGTCCGGCGCGGCCACTCCCTTTCCCCCCTGAGCCGGCTCCGCCGCAACGAGACCCTGATCATCGACTGGGCTGACGCCCTCCAGGGCGCGCGCACCGAGCCGCAGGCTGCCACCCAGTTCGTGGCCAACCATGAAGACCTCAAACCCGCGGACTTCGCCGAAGCCCTGCAGGAAATGAGCGATAAACGCCGTTTCGAAGTGGCGAGCGAACTGCAGGATGAGCGCCTGGCAGACGTCCTGCAGGAACTTCCGGAGGACGACCAGGTGGAAATCCTGTCTGCCCTGGACGTCCAGCGCGCCGCCGACGTGCTGGAGGAGATGGATCCCGACGACGCCGCCGACCTCCTCGGCGAACTCCCTTCCGCCCAGGCCGAAGAGCTGCTCCAGCTGATGGAGCCTGAAGGCGCAGAGGACGTCCGGCGCCTGCTGGAATACGACGAAGACACCGCCGGCGGCCTCATGACCCCGGTGCCGGTCATCCTGCCGCCCGAAGCCACGGTGGCCGAGGCCCTGGCGCATGTCCGGCGCGAGGAACTCTCCCCTGCGCTGGCCTCCTCCATCTTCATTGCCAGGCCCCCGCTGGAGACCCCCACCGGCCGTTTCCTGGGCGTGGTCCACATCCAGCAGCTGCTCAGGTTCCCGCCGTTCGAACCTCTCGGCAACCTGGTGGACAAGAACCTCGAGCCGCTGTCGGACCAGGCGCACATCAGTGAAGTCGCCAGGACCCTGGCTACCTACAACCTGAACTCCCTCCCCGTGGTCAATGACGCCGGCCGGCTTGTGGGGGCGGTGACTGTTGATGACGTTTTGGATCATCTGTTGCCGGATGACTGGCGAGCCCATGACGGCGAAGCCCCGATAAGAAGGCTTGGTGGCCGTATTGGCTGACAGCAGCGCTCCCAAGAACCCCAACCAGCGGATGCCGGCCAAGACCGCATCGAAGGGCAGCCTCGACACGCCGCTCAGCGGCCGCCAGCGGATCCTGCCCAAGTTCTCCCCGGACCCCGATGCCTTCGGCCATGCCACGGAAGGCTTCGCCCGCTTCATGGGCACGCCGCAGTTCCTTGTCTACATGACCGTCTTCGTGGTGATCTGGCTGGCCTGGAACACCTGGGCGCCGCTCGAGTGGCAGTTCGATTCCCGCGCCCTCGGTTTCACCCTGCTGACGCTGATGTTGTCCCTGCAGGCCTCCTACGCCGCACCTCTGCTGCTCCTGGCACAGAACCGCCAGGACGACCGCGACCGCGTCTCGCTCCAGCAGGACCGCCAGCGGGCCGAACGCAACCTGTCAGACACCGAGTACCTGACCCGGGAGCTCGCGTCCCTGCGGATTGCGCTCCGCGAGGTTGCCACGCGCGACTACGTCCGTGCCGAACTGCGCTCCCTGCTGGAAGACATGCTGGAAGCCCAGGAAGAGCTTCGGACCCATGATCCCGCCGGGCAGGCGCAGCACGAATCCCCGCGCGACAAAATCAGGGAAAAACTGAAGGAACAGCGTGACCGCCAGCGGAATCCCCGCACCCAACAGATTCCCCGGGTTAAGCCCGGCCACTCCACCCAGGACCGCTAATGAACGCACCGATCGCCAACGCCGCGTTGGCTGACGCAGTCGCCGCTGCCCTGGCCACGGTGATCGACCCCGAGCTCCGCCGCCCCATCACGGAGCTGGGCATGGTTGAGTCCGTCGACATTTCCGACGACGGCAGGGTCAGCCTTGCTGTCCTGCTCACCATCGCCGGCTGCCCGCTCCGGGACACCATCACGGCCGATGCCACACAGGCGCTGCTGGCCGTTCCGGGAGTGGCCGCCGTCGACGTCGAACTCAAAGTGATGACGCAGGAACAGCGCGATGCCCTCAAGGAGCTGCTCCGCGGCGCCGGCGGCCAGCGCGGCATCCCGTTCAACCAGCCGGATTCGCTCACCAAGGTGTATGCGGTGGCGAGCGGCAAGGGCGGGGTGGGCAAATCCTCCGTGACGGTCAACCTTGCCTGCGCCCTCGCCGCCCAGGGCCTGCGGGTCGGGATCGTGGACGCGGACGTGTACGGCTTCTCGGTTCCTGGCCTCATGGGCATCACCCAGCCGCCCACCCGCGTGGATGACATGATCCTCCCCCCGGTGGCCTATGGGGTGAAGGTGATCTCCATCGGGATGTTCGTCAGCGGCAACCAGCCCGTGGCCTGGCGCGGACCCATGCTTCACCGCGCCCTTGAGCAGTTCCTGACGGACGTGTACTTCGGTGACCTGGACGCCCTTTTCCTGGACCTGCCGCCCGGCACCGGTGACATCGCGATCTCCGTGGCCCAGCTGTTGCCGAAAGCCGAAATCCTGGTGGTCACCACACCGCAGGCCGCCGCGGCCGACGTCGCGGAGCGCGCCGGTGCCATAGCCACGCAGACTGGCCAGAAAGTGGCCGGCGTCATCGAGAACATGTCCTACCTGGAAATGCCCGACGGCGGCAGGATGGAATTGTTCGGAAGCGGCGGCGGGTCAGTCCTCGCCGGCCGGCTGACCGCAACAGTAGGCGCAGAGGTGCCGCTGCTGGGGCAGATACCGCTTGATATCCAGCTGCGGGAAGGCGGCGATTCCGGGGTTCCGATAGTCCTCGGGCAGCCGGATACACCCGCTGCCGCGGCGCTGTCCGGCATCGCCGGCCGGCTGGCAGCAAAGCCGCGCGGCCTCGCCGGGATGAAACTGGGGCTGCAGCCCCGCTAAGAAGCGGCTAGGTGGCCTCGGTGTCGAAAGGCGCGGCCTCGCCGGGGGGCAAGGACTGGAGCACCCGTTCCGGCCGCCGCGGCGCCGCCTCCGCTGCCACGGCCGCTGCGCCGGAGACGGCAGCCACTGCAGCGGGCGCGCCGGCGCTCACCGGCTTGGAGTCGTCATCCAGGAGCGCTTCTTTGATGATGCGCCGCGGATCGTACTGGCGGGGATCGTACTTCTTCCAGTCGACATCGTCGATGTCGATCCCCACTTCTTCCTTGATCTGCTCACGGGCGCCGGATGCCATGCGCCGGACTTCCTTGACCAGATTAGCCAGTTTCTGGGTGTATTCGGGCAGCCGCTGGGGACCGATCACCAGAACCCCAATGATCAGCAGAAGAAAGAACTCCGGGCCGTTGATTCCAAACACTTTAGGAAGATTACCCTCTCCGGGCTGCCAGTGACGATTTCCGCCCGGGGTCCGGGAAGACTGTGCGTTCTACGGGGTGAAAAAGGCAACGATGCGGTTAACTCCACGTTGCAGCCGGGTGATGATTGGTTCCTCCGCCGCTTTCGGGGAGGCATCCGGGATTCGGGCCGCAACGCCTTCCTCAGCCTGGTTGCCGAGCCGCTGCAGGATAGGCAGGGCATCGTCAGCCTCCTCGGCGGGCAGGTCGGACTCGTAGAGAAAAGTGTGGCCGGGCGTCCGGTAGGTTGCCGACCACGGCGAGGACCGCCCCACCCGCAGGGGGCTGCTGTCCTGGCTGGCCATGTCCGGCCCGGCACCTTCCTGTCCCGCAGCGCTTTGTCCGGCGACGGCCTGCAGGGCGGTCCGCTGTTCGGTCACCGTTGCCTGGTGGGTGCCGTCGGTGAGCCGCAGCTCCACTGCCGGCTGGCCATCGAGCACGGTGGCCCTCGCCGACTCGAGACGGAAGCCCATCGCTTCAAGCTCCGGGCAGGCCCATCCTTCGGAACGCAGCTGGGTGAGCTGTTCCCCTGTCAGCAGCCTGCCGTCCGCAGGTGTCCGGGACGAGACGTGGGAGAGTGCGGTCTGGTTGCCTGCAGTGTCCCCCGGCGGGGGATCTCCTGCCGCGGCAAATGCACCGACGGCCAGCACGCCGGCAGCTGCCATGCTGCCACCGGCAGCCAGGGCCAGCACGCGGACGGTGCTCCGGGACGATGCTGGCCGGTGCGCGCCTGCAGGCGGCATGGCGGCCAGTTCCTGCGTTCGGGCGAGCAGACGGGCGGTCAGGTCATCGCTGGCCGGAGGGATGGGAGCATCACGGAGCCGCTCCAGGTACTGGCGCTCCCTCCGCACGGCTGAATGGCATTCCTGGCAGGACTGAAGGTGGCTGCCGGTGCGCTGATGCCTGCGTCCGAATGGACTACGGGACCTCATGCGCCGTTCAGAGGATACCGGCGATGCGCGGCATGGACAGTTTCCGGCGGGACTGCTGCGGACGCGGATTCCGGTGGGCCAGCTTTTCCCGCAGCATGGTCCGTCCGCGGTGGATCCGTGAACGGACGGTGCCCAGCTTCACGCCCAGGGCTTCCGCCACTTCGTCGTAGGACAGGCCTTCAAGGTCGCACAGAACGACGGCGGCACGGAAGTCCGGCGGCAGTTCCTCCAGCGCAGCCTGGACGTCCACATCGAGGTTGTTCAGTTCGAAGCTCTGCTCGGGGCCCGGTTCACGGCCGGGAAGCCGTGACTCTGCGTCCTCGGCAAGGGCATCGAACCTGATCCGCGTCTTTCTCCGTGCCTGGTCCAGGAAGAGGTTGGTGGTGATCCGGTGCAGCCAGCCGTCCAGGGTGCCAGGCTTGAAGTTTTCCAGCGAGCGGAAGACACGGACAAACACCTCCTGGGTGAGGTCCTCGGCGTCGTACTTGTTACCGGTCAGGCGGTAGGCGAGCCGGTAAACCTTCGCCGAGTGGTTGGTAACCACTTCTTCCCAGGTGGGACGGACCCACTCCGGATCAGGATGATTTGCTGCAGGGACAGGTGCCACTACTGAAGATGACATCGTCCACTCCCCTCGTGGAATGCTAACGCCCGGATACTGTTGACATCACTGATTCGGCGCCGGTCACCTTTCGGATGAGCGGATAATAATCATTTCAAACTTGTCTGGGAATTTCCTGATTGTTCGGAAGTTCAGCCGTGGGCGCAACCGCCCGCCTCCGCTGCTGTTGCCACCGGACACAGTAGGCTGTAAAGGACATTCCCCTGCCGCCCAGAAAGCGAAACCCATGAGCGCCGACAAGTCCACCAGCTGGTCCTATGCAGAAGATCTGCCCGCTGAGGATGAGGTCATGCTTCGGGCCCGGGAGCGCTCCTTCGAGCTGGGTGTTACACCGGTTGGACCAGGGGTGGGCGCAGTCCTGACCGTGCTGGCGGCGTCGTCCAAAGCCCAGACCGCCGTCGAAATCGGGACCGGCGCCGGGGTGTCCGGCGTCTGCCTGCTCCGCGGCCTCGGCCCGCAGTCCGTCCTCACCACCATCGATGTGGACGTGGAACACCTCAAGGCCGCCCGGGAGGCATTTTCCGAGGCAGGGAGCCCGGCCAACCGCACCCGCACGATTTCCGGACGGGCCGGCGACGTCCTGCCGCGCCTGACTGACAACGCTTATGACCTGGTGTTCATCGACGCCGACAAACCAGGGCTCCCGGGCTATGTGGAGCAGGCCATCCGGCTCCTGAAGCCCTCCGGGCTGCTGATCATCAATGATGCGTTGGACAAGGACAAGGTTGCCAACCCCGCCGGCCGTGAAGCCACCACGGTGGTCTTGCGCCAGGTCGGTAAGGCAATCCGCGACGACGAGAGGCTTGCGTCCGCCATGCTTCCCACCGGCGACGGACTGCTGGTGGCGGTCAAGAAGTAGCCACCAGGATACGGGCAGGGCCCGCAGCCTGCTGGCTGCGGGCCCTGCCCGTCACGATTATTCGGTAACGCCGACGAGGCATTCCTTGAGGTTTGCTGCCTCGGCAGCGTTCAGCTCGACCACCAGGCGCCCGCCGCCCTCGAGCGGGACGCGCATGATCAGGCTGCGGCCCTCCTTGGTGACTTCCATTGGGCCGTCGCCGGTGCGTGGTTTCATAGCCGCCATGAGGAATTCCCCTCCATTTTGTCCCAGGACTGATCAGCCCGGACGGGCTGTGTCCGCATGTCGATCAAGCCGCTATGGCGGAGTGGATGGACACCGCCAAGGCTGAGCGTATTCTGAATGCTTTTTGTCCTTGCTTACTTACCATTATCGCGGAATTACCCGCCCGTAGCTAATCGATGGACATTTCCAACGTCTTGCCATTTGAGTCCTGACCTGCGCGGAAGTCCCATTGGCTAGGGTGGATAATCCCCTCCCCCGGGCAATTGGGCCCAGGCCCACAACCAGACGATCCAGACGATCTGCAGCAGCAGGAACATGGTGACCACCGTCCACCGGTAGGCCCGCGAGCCGGACACCAAAACAGCACCCAGCGCGAGCGGAAACAGCGGCAGGAGCATGCGGAAGGTGCTGGTCTGCGGGTGCAGGAAGATCACCAGGTAACCCATGTAGCAGGCGCACCACAGCCGGAGCTCCACGCCGAGTTGCCGTACCGGCGGCAGGAACAGCATGGCGCCGAAAAGCGCCACGAAAACGACCGGCGCCAGCAGGCCCAGGACGGGGCCAAAGAGGTCGACGCCGGTATCGAACCAGGGTTTGAAAGGCACCAGGTCGTGGCCCCGCCACACGGTTTCGGTCTTTGTGTACGCCTGGATATCGCCCGTTGCCGCCCAGGCGGCCGCCGGCCAGGCAAGCGCCATGGCCCCTCCGACGGCGGTGAGGGCAGCCAGCGCCGCGAGGTCGCCGTTCGAGTGCGTTCCTTCCCGCTGCCCGTTGCCGGCCTGCCGGGCACCGAACCGCTCCCACAGGTGGCGCAGCAGAACCAGCCCGAGCATGGCCGCGAACGGGACGCCCACCGGACGGGACAGGCACAGGAGCACCACCACCGGGATGGCCCACAGGTACTGCCTGCGCACCACCAGCAGCAACGCCGCCGCGAGCAGCAGCAGCGACAGCGACTCGGCATAGGGCACCTGGAGGATGGCGGACACGGGGAAGGTGGCGAAGAAGGCCACTCCCCATAGGGCGGACGCAGGGGCGGCCTTGTGCCGGAAGAGGATGTAGACAACCAGGGCGGCTCCCCACCCGGCCAGCATGGCGATGATGGTCAGTGAGGCGGCGGGGACAAATCCGGTCAGTCTGCTGAGGCCTCCGGCCAGGGCAGGAAACAACGGATAGAAAGCCCACGCATTTTCCTGGACGTTGCCGGCGGCATCAGTCGGCAGGACGGAGGGGTAGCCACCGGCGATGACTTGGCCGTACCAGCGCGCATCCCAGATGTTGATGAAGTTCCAGTAATCGGGCTTGGCCGGGAACCAGGGGTTGGGACCCTGGTGCAGGGCGGCAGCCATGAAGATGCAGGCGCTGACCAGCCGGGCCGCGAAGTAGACGGCGGTGGCCTGCAGCCACCATGGCCAGCCTTGGACAGCCCGCCCGGCCTGTGCGGCCAACGCCTGAAGGGACGGGACAAGACCTGCCCGGCGCCGTGCCATTGTGCTCACAGCCGGTCCTCTTCAGGCGCAGTGCTCTTTTTGTCGGGTTCCGGTCCAAGAGGAGCTTCCATAGCCGCCAGCGCTGCCCGGAGCCCGTCGATTTCCTGCTGTTTGGAGGCGAGCTGGTCCCGCAGTTCATCCAGGACCTGGTCCACCTGGTCCATCCGGTAGCCACGGAGGCCAAGGGAGAAACGCACGCGGTCCACGTCCTCCGGGGCTGCCTGTGCGGGCAGCAGGACCGGAGGAAGGTTGGCTGGCGGCTGCTCGAAACCGCCGCCGGGCAAGCCGGGCAAGAGGCCGTCGCCCGTTTTGCCGGAACGCAGCCCCGGGCCGATCCAGAAGACCACCCCAATCAGCACGATGGCCAGGAAAACCAGAAAAAAGCTCACCGCTCCATCGTGCCAGACGGGATGGAGCGCCGCCGTCCGGACGCTCGGGCTACTCCGGCCGCTGCTCCCCGTTAAGCGAGGGGGTAATGGCCACGTGGAGCACCCTGTCCACCGCCTCTGCTGGATCATCAACCACCTGGATCAGGTCCAGGTCCTTTTCGGAGACCATGCCCTCCGCAACCAGGGTTCCCCTGATCCACTCGATCATGGGACCCCAGAATTCGACGCCCAGCAGCACGATGGGGAACGAGGTCACCTTTCGCGTCTGCACCAGCACCATTGCCTCAAAAAGTTCGTCGAGCGTGCCCAGGCCGCCCGGCAGGACGATGAACCCCTGCGCGTACTTGACGAACATGGTTTTGCGGGCAAAGAAATACCTGAAATTGATGCCCAGGTCCACCCACTGGTTCAGGCCCTGCTCAAAAGGAAGTTCGATGCCCAGGCCGACGGACACGCCGTTGCCTTCAACGGTGCCGCGGTTGGCGGCTTCCATGGACCCGGGACCGCCGCCGGTGATGACGGCAACGCCGGCCTCGGCCAGTTTCCGCCCCACTTCCACACCCATTTCGTAGTAGGGGCTGCCGGGTTTGGTGCGCGCCGAGCCGAAGACGCTCACGGCTTTGCCGATGTCCGCCAGGGCGCCGAAGCCTTCCACGAACTCGCTCTGGATGCGCAGGACGCGCCAAGGATCGGTGTGGACAAACTGCCCGGGGCCCTTGGTGTCGAGCAGATGCTGGTCAGACATGTCCACGGCCGCCTGCTTGCGGCGCAGTTCAAGGGGGCCCTTACGGCGCGGCTGGGAATTTCTGGCCGGATCTGCGTTGATGCTCATTCACCAAGGCTAACCTCCCCCGGGAGGTATCTCTTGAATCACGATCCGCAGGAAGTTGCGGTGATTCGCGTCATAAACAGTTGTTGTTCGCTAGATTCTTTCCTATGACTACTCATGTGCCCGGAGATGCGCTTGTCTCCCTGAACGGCGTAAATAAGCACTACGGCCAGCTGCACGTTTTGAAGGACATCAACCTGCAGGTCCGCAAGGGCGAGGTTGTTGTGGTCATCGGGCCCTCCGGCTCCGGTAAGTCCACCCTCTGCCGTGCCATTAACCGCCTGGAGACCATCGAGGCCGGAACCATCAGCATCGACGGGAAGGTGCTTCCTGAGGAAGGCAAGGAACTCGCCCAGCTCCGCGCCGACGTCGGGATGGTTTTCCAGTCCTTCAACCTCTTTGCGCACAAAACCATCCTGGAGAATGTGACGCTCGGCCCCATTAAGGTCAAGGGCGTCGCCAAGGCCACGGCGGACAAGGACGCCATGGCCCTGCTTGAACGCGTCGGCGTAGGCCACCAGGCCCCCAAACTGCCGGCACAGCTCTCAGGCGGGCAGCAGCAGCGCGTGGCCATCGCACGGGCTTTGGCAATGAAGCCGAAGGTCATGCTGTTCGATGAGCCCACGTCAGCCCTGGACCCGGAAATGATCAACGAGGTTCTGGACGTCATGGTCCAACTGGCCAAAGAGGGCATGACCATGATTGTGGTCACGCACGAGATGGGCTTTGCCCGCAAGGCCGCGGACCGCGTCGTCTTTATGGCCGACGGCCAGATCGTCGAAGACGCAACCCCGGAAGAATTCTTCACCAACCCGAAGAGCGATCGTGCCAAGGACTTCCTTTCCAAGCTCCTGACGCACTGATTCACACCTGAACAAACACTCCCAGTTCGCACCGAGGCCGTGACCCACGGCCATCAATGAAAGGAATGTCATGAAGGCATTTATGACCCGGCGGAAATCATTCGTCGTGGCGGCCACCGCTGCCCTGGCCCTGTCCCTGAGCGCCTGCGGCGGAGGCGGCACGGGCACCACCACCAATCCCACTGTGGCCGAGAAGCCGTCCTTCGCTGCGGGCACCACCATGGAGAAGCTCTCCAAGGCAGGCAGCATCAAGATCGGCACCAAGTTCGACCAGCCGCTCTTCGGCCAGGTCGGCCTGGACGGCAAGCCCGTCGGATTCGACGTTGAAATCGGCAAGCTTATCGCTGCCAAGCTGGGCATCGCCGCGGACAAGATTGAATGGTCAGAGACCGTCTCCGCCAACCGCGAACCCTTCATCGAGCAGGGCAAGGTGGACCTGGTGATCGCCACGTACACCATCAACGACAAGCGCAAGCAGGTTGTCAGCTTCGCCGGACCGTACTACGAGGCCGGACAGGCCCTCATGGTGAACAAGGACAACGACTCCATCAAGAAGCCTGAAGACGTCAAGGGCAAGAAGGTCTGCTCGGTGACGGGTTCGACGCCGGCCGCCACCATCGTGGAGAAGTACGGAGCAGAGCTGGTCCCCGCCGCAACCTACTCCGCATGCCTGGAGCCGCTGCGCAACAAGCAGGTTGAAGCGGTCACCACCGACAACGTCATCCTCGCCGGCTTCGTGGACAAGGAACCGGACGCCTTCAAGCTGGCCTCCGACGAAACGTTTACCAAGGAGCCCTATGGCATCGGCCTGAAGAAGGACGACACCGAGTTCCGCAACTGGATCAATGACCAGCTGGAGTCCTTCGAAAAGGACGGAAGCTACAAGAAGGCCTGGGAGGCCACTGCCGGCGAGGTCATCAAGACTGCGCCCAGCCTGCCCGCAATCAACCGCTACTAGGCTGCCCGTTCGTTGCCGGGACCGGCCCGCCGGTCCCGGCAACGCCACGCCTTCACTTCCGTCCACTCCCAGAGCCGAAGGATCCTATGGACGTCATTCTTGAAAACCTGCCCCTGTACTGGAACGGTTTTCTCCGTACCCTCTTTCTTTCAGCCGTATCCGGGATCATCGCGCTGGTGTTGGGCACGCTCCTTGCGGCTGCCAGGGTTTCCCCGGTTGCTGCCCTGCGCGGCTTCAGCACCGTCTACGTCGAGGTTCTCCGGAATACACCCTTGACCATCGCCTTCTTCTTCGCGGCCGTCGTGCTCCCCCGCCTCGGGGTCAAGTTTGAGCAGTTCGAGATTGCCGCGATCATTGCCCTCAGTACCTACACCGCAGCGTTCATCGCCGAAGCTGTCCGCTCTGGTGTCAACAGTGTCCCGGTGGGACAGGCTGAAGCCGCCCGCAGTATTGGCATGAAGTTCAGCCAGGTGCTGTCCCTCATCATCCTGCCGCAGGCCTTGAGGACGGTGATCCCGCCGCTGATCAACATCCTGATCGCCCTGGTGAAAAACTCGTCCGTGGCCGGTGCGTTCTTTGTCCTGGAACTTTTCGGCTACGGCCGGCAACTGGCCAACGCCAACGGTGACGCTGTCATCGCGGTGCTGCTGGGTACTGCGTTCTTCTATCTGCTCCTCACCGTTCCGCTGGGCATCCTCGCCAGCACGGTGGAACGAAAGGTGGCGATTGCCCGATGAGCTCAGTCCTTTATGACGTTCCCGGCCCCAAGGCCCGGCGCGTCTCCCTGATCGCTTCGATCGCCGGTTCCGTGCTGATCCTCGGCCTGCTGGCGTGGATTGTGATGACCCTCGCGCAGCAGGGAATTTTCGAAGGCCGACGCTGGCAGATCTTCACCCGCGGCGACGTGTGGACCCTCCTGGCCAACGGCCTCGGCGCCACCCTGAGCGCAGCAGCCCTGGCGGCGGTTATCGCCTTCCCCCTGGGCCTGCTCCTCTGCCTGCTGCGCATCTCTGATGCGGCCTTCATCAGGATCCCCACCCGGGTGGTGCTGGAGTTCCTCCGCGGCATGCCCGTGGTCCTGATGATGCTGTTCGTCCTGCTGGGCTTCGGTACCTCGCCGTTCATTGCCGTTGTCACCGGCCTGGTGCTCTACAACTCAGCCGTGTTCGCCGAAATCATCCGGGCCGGCATCCAGTCGCTGCCGAAGGGGCAGCGTGAGGCCGGGCTGGCCATTGGCCTGACGAGCTTCCAGTCCCGCATGCAGGTCGAGCTTCCGCAGGCGATCCGTCGCATGATGCCCTCCCTGGTGGCGCAGATGGTGGTCCTGCTGAAGGACACTTCGCTCGGCTACATCGTGGCGTACGGCGAGCTACTGCGCGCTGTGCAGGTGATGGCGGACTTCCTGGGCACCCAGTTCCTGTTCCCCATCTTCTTTGTCGCCGCCGCAATCTACATCGCCATCAACATCGGCGTTTCCCGCCTCGCGGTGTGGATCGAGCGCCGCGGATCCAAGAAGGCCGCGGGCGGAATGGCCAAGGCGGAGCCCGCCGCAGTTGAGGCCGGAGCGCCCTAGGCGGTCCCACCGAAAGCAGCGGCCCGGATCGTAGGATCCGGGCCACTGCTTTTTAACGGGGTGCGAGGCCTGGCGGACCTAGCCTGCCAGCCAGTCCTTCAGTGCCCGCAGGCACGTACGAATGGCTTCAGCATCGACGTGCTCGTTGTCCTTATGCGCCAGCAGCGGGTCGCCGGGGCCGAAGTTCACCGCCGGGATCCCCAGCTCGCTGAAGCGCGCGACGTCGGTCCAGCCGTACTTGGGCTTCGGCTCGGCCCCCACCGCCGCAACGAAGGATGCCGCGGCGGGGTGGTGGAGGCCGGGCCGGGCCCCGGCGGCGGCATCGGTACGGACCACGTCGAATCCTTCAAGGAGTTCCCGCACCACGGCTTCGGCCTGGTCCGGCGTCTTGTCCGGGGCGAAGCGGTAGTTGATCTCCACCACGCACCGGTCCGGAATGACGTTTCCGGCAGTGCCGCCGTTGATCCTTACCGCGTTGAGGCTCTCCCGGTACTCCAGCCCGTCCACGTTGACTGTTCCCGGCCGGTAGGCTGCGAGCCTCTCCAGGACGGGCGCCGCAGCGTGGATGGCGTTGCGGCCCATCCACGCGCGTGCTGAGTGGGCAGACTCCCCCACCGTCGTCACCTCAAACCGGCTGGTGCCGTTGCAGCCGCCTTCCACCGTCCCGTGGGTTGGTTCCAGCAGGATCGCGAAATCGCCGCCCAGCAGGTCGCCGTGGTTCCGCACCAGCCGCCCAAGGCCGCTCTTGACGGCCTCGACTTCCTCGTGGTCGTAAAAGACAAAGGTGACGTCCCGCTTCGGCGAGGCCCCGTCGTCGAACATTGTGGCGGCCAGCGCAAGCTGCACCGCGACGCCGCCCTTCATGTCCGTCGCGCCGCGGCCGTACAGGATCCCTTTGCCGGGAACACCGGATCCCCAGGTGGAGGGCACGGTCCCCTTCGCACCATCCGCCAGGGGCAGCGGGACGGTGTCCAGATGCCCCGCCAGGATGACCCGTTCCGCACAGCCCAACTCAGTCCGGGCGATCATCGAATCCCCGTCCCGGAGCACGCTCAATTGGGGAATTCCCTGCAGCGCGGCTTCTATGGCGTCCGCCAGTTCCGTTTCATTGCCGGACACACTGTTGATGTCCATGATGGCGGCTGTAAGGAGCGCAACGTCCTGGCGGAGGTCGAGCGTCAAGGTGGAAGGGTCCGGAGTGGTTTCGGCAGTCACGAAGCCAGTCTAGTTCGGACCCTGTCGCTGCCCCTCGATAGACTGGGGCCATGACTGAGACTGCTTCTTCCGCCGTGCCCGAAACCTCGAACGCAACCACCGACGAACGCTCTGCCTACGGGTTCGGCGTGGCCACCATTTCCACCGGTGACGCCACCGTACTGGACGTGTGGTTTCCGGCACCGGCCCTCGGTGTTGCCGCCGAAAACCTGCGTTCCGTTGAGAACGCGGATGAGTCCCTCACCCTGATCGCCAAGAACGGCGCCGATGAGGACCGCGGCACGGAACAGAAAGTGGTTTTTGTCCAGATCCACCTCGATGAGGCCCCGGCCGATACCGCCGATGCGTACCTGCGCCTGCACCTCCTCTCGCACCGCCTGGTCAAGCCCAACACCATCAACCTGGACGGCATCTTCGGCAACCTGCCCAACGTCGTGTGGACCAACTTCGGCCCCGCCCCGGTGGAGGGCTTCGAGCTCACCCGCGCGCGGCTGCGGCGCCGTGGCGCCGTCACTGTCTACGGCATTGACAAGTTCCCGCGGATGGTGGACTACGTGGTGCCCACAGGTGTAAGGATTGCCGACGCCGACCGCGTGCGCCTCGGTGCCCACCTGGCCGAAGGCACCACCGTGATGCACGAAGGTTTCGTCAACTTCAATGCCGGAACCCTGGGCACCTCCATGGTGGAAGGCCGCATCTCGGCCGGCGTAGTGACCGGCAACGGCAGTGACGTCGGCGGCGGCGCCTCCATCATGGGCACGCTGTCCGGCGGGGGCAAGGAAAAAATCACCATCGGCGAGCGGGTCCTGCTGGGCGCCAATTCAGGCGTCGGCATCAGCATCGGTGACGATTCGGTGGTTGAGGCCGGGCTGTATGTGACGGCGGGAACCCGCGTCCGCATCCCGGGACCAAAGGATGAGGTGGGTGAAGACACCACCAAGATCGTCAAGGCCGCGGAACTGTCCGGCGTGCCCAACCTGCTGTTCCGCCGCAACTCCACCACGGGCGCGGTGGAGGTCCTCCCCCGCCAGGGCCAGACCGTGGAGCTGAACGACGCCCTGCACGCCAACTGATCCTTCATGGCACGAAGACGCAGCCTGCGCACCCTCGCGGTACTGGTGCTCACCCTGGCACTCGTAGCCGGCGGCATCTACTCGGCCGTGTTCTTCCTGCAGCGTTCCGAAACCCTCGTTTCGGAACGCTGCAGGGCCGTCATTGATGAACGGACATCCGAGCTGGCCCCGGACCAGGCCGTCTATGCCTCGCTGATCACTGCTGTTGCCGTGCAGCGCGGACTTCCGCCGCGGGCAGCAAGCATAGCGCTGGCCACCGCCATGCAGGAGTCCAAGCTGCGGAACATTGAGCACGGAGACCAGGCCGGCCCGGATTCGCGCGGGCTGTTCCAGCAGCGTCCTTCCCAAGGGTGGGGAACCGAGGCGCAGATCATGGATCCGTACTATGCAGCGAACGCCTTCTACGACGCCCTGGTAAAAATCCCCGGGTATGAGTCGCTGGAGATTACCGAGGCAGCCCAGCGTGTTCAGCGATCCGCCTACCCCGCCGCCTACGCGCAGCACGAGGAAATGGGACGGACTTTTGCCTCCGGCCTGAGCGGCCAGACGCCCGAGGCCGTCCAATGCACCCTTCGGGCGGCCGGCACCGGCGGCGACGCCGCAACGGTGTCCGCCGAGCTGGACCAGGCGTACGGCCCGCTGGAAACAACTGTCGACGGTGCGACCCTGGTGGTCGAGGCCGCGGGAAGCCAGGCGTGGTCCGTGGCCCAATGGGCGGTTGCCAACGCCAAAGGCTTTGAGGTCACCCGGGTCGAGGTGGCAGGCAGAAGCTGGAACCGTGCATCGCGGGACGGCTGGCAGGAATCTGCGGGTCCGGAGGGCGGGGTCCGGATCACGGTGGCGGCGGGAGACGCCAGCAGCTGAGGACCGGCGGGCTGCGGCCAAGTGGAGGAGGAAGGTTCCTAGACCAGGATCTCCACCACTGGCTGGACGTAGCTGCGGAATAGCTCCGGCTCGCCCATCAGCTTGTTGCTCATGATGATTTTGTCCGGCTCCATGTACCAGGCCCGCTGTTCGTTCAACGGCAGCTCGATGATGGTCAGCTTGAAGTCACGGGAATCACGGCCCACCTCCATCAGCCTGTCATCCACCATGTCCTCAAGAATCTGGTCAGCTCCAGTGGCAGCACGCTCCGCCTCAATCTCGGCGTACTCACTCCTGCGCTCCCGCGCCCAGGTAAGGGCAGCACCGAAATGAGCCTGCAGCACCCGCTGCAGCGCGGGCGAATTGCCGAAGGCCTCGAAGTTCGGCGGTGACAGTTCAGGGGACGTCTGGGGGTGGGCTTTGAGCAGCTGTTCCCACCAGGCTTCCCACTCCGTCTTCAGGGCACTCAAACCACCAACGTCGGCGGTCAGGTGCGAATGGTCGGCGCGGCGGACCTTGGGCGCTGCATGCGACAACGATGGCTGACCTGCCCCGTCAAGCCCTGCAGTATCCCGGACGTACAGGGCTATCATCATGGGCCCTGACGTGTCCGTGGTGATTTGCCACCTGGTGCCGCTTGTCTGATGCATCCGACGTCCTTCCGTGGCGTGCCCGCACCGGGGTTGGGTGACCGGGCAGCGCCCCCTGCTAATCAGTGTATTCCCCTCAATGCCCACGTTAGTGGCTGGCATCACATCCCGTCGAGGTGCCGTTCCAGGACGTCAACGCACATTTCGCGGGTCATCCATCCGGGTTGCAGCAGCGCATGCATGCACAGCCCGTCGAGCGTCGCCAGGAGGCGCTCCGCCTCCAGCACGAGGCTGTCCTGCGGCTCGTCCTGCGGCATTAGGGCACTAACCACCCGCCCCGCGATGACAGCCACCTCGCGGTGGCTCCGGTCTGCCTCAGCGGCAAGGAACGGCCTGACCCGTGCAGCATTCTTGAACGCCATCCAGGCGCACGCCTCCAGCGCCCGCTGCTCATCCAGGGGCAGGATTCCGCACAGCAGGGTTAACACTGCCTCGCGGTGCTCTGGGGAACCGGGCACTGCATCGTGTACCGCAGGCAGGGATGCTCCAAGGCGGCCCACGATGCGGTCCACTACCACTGCGAAGGAGAAGGAGAGCAGTTCCTCGCTCCCGGAGAAGTAGTGCCGGACGGAACCGACAGCCAGCCCGGCCTCATCGGCCACTTCCCGCAGCGAGGCCCGCTCCAGCCCGTCACCTGCGATGATCCGGAGAACGGCTTCGACCACGTCCTGGCGCCGGGCTTCGGCATCTACGATTTTGGGCACTACTTCTATTTAGCACGGATGTGTTCTTCCGCGGGGCGCGGCATGCCGTGCGGCCGCACTTCGGGCACTGTCCTTCTTGCCCGGCATCCGGGACGCAGCGGCGGCGGCACGTGTTGTTGGGATAGCGTTGAGGCATGAAAATTCTCGTCACCGGAGGCACCGGCTACATTGGTTCCCACACTGTTTTGTCCCTGCAGGAAGCCGGCCATGACGTCGTGGTCATCGACAACCTGGTCAACTCCAGTGAAGAGTCCCTCCGGCGGGTAGCCGAACTCAGCGGGAAGACTGCCGAGTTCCATAACGTCGACCTCGTGGACGAGGCCGCCGTCGAAAAGGTCTTCGCCGCCGGCGCCATTGACGCCGTGATCCACTTTGCAGGGCTGAAAG
Organism: Paenarthrobacter sp. NEAU-H11; assembly: GCF_050573415.1. Lineage (NCBI taxonomy): Bacteria > Bacillati > Actinomycetota > Actinomycetes > Micrococcales > Micrococcaceae > Paenarthrobacter > Paenarthrobacter sp. NEAU-H11. The sequence continues at coordinate 360,351 of NZ_JBNZGA010000001.1, forward strand.
CCGTGGGCGAGTCCGTCCGTGAGCCGCTCAAGTACTACTACAACAACCTGGTAGGGACCCTGAACCTCATCCGGGTGATGGACCGCCACGATGTCCGGTCCATCGTCTTCAGCTCCTCTGCCACCGTCTACGGCGAACACAACCCCATCCCCTATGTCGAAAAGATGGAGATCGGGGCCAACAACCCCTACGGCCGCACCAAGGAGCAGATCGAGGACATCCTCTCGGACCTCGGGTCAGCCGACACCCGCTGGCACATTGCCCTGCTGCGCTACTTCAACCCGGTGGGCGCCCACCCCTCCGGCCGGATCGGCGAGGACCCCCAAGGGATCCCCAACAACCTGGTTCCGTTCATCGCCCAGGTGGCCGTGGGCCGCCGCGAAAAGCTCATGGTGTTCGGCGGCGACTATGACACCCCCGACGGCACATGCCTGCGCGACTACATCCACGTCGTCGACCTTGCCGAAGGCCACGTGGCCGCACTGAACCACGTGGCGGACCGCGCCGGCGTGTTCCGCTGGAACCTGGGCTCCGGCAAGGGCTCCTCCGTCCTGGAAGTCCTCCGCTCGTTCGAAAAGGCTGTGGGCAGGCCCATCCCCTATGAGATCACCGGCCGCCGCGCCGGCGACCTCCCGGCATTCTGGGCCGACGCAACCTCCGCCCTGGCCGACCTCAGCTGGTCTACCACCAAGACAGTGGACCAGATGTGCGAGGACCACTGGCGCTGGCAGAAAAACAACCCCCAGGGCTACGCCTCCTGACCTGCCCACCGATTGCTCCGCAGTTGTCGTTTTGGGACGCCTAAACGACAACTGCGGAGCACTCGATGGGATTAACGACGTCGGGCCCCCCACACAGGACCGTGGGCGGGCGGCGGCGTACAGGAGGCGGTGGGCAGGCCCGCACCGGCGAGGGAGTGGGGACTAGCGGACCGGGTAGTCGCGCTCGGGCTCACCGATGTAGAGCTGGCGGGGGCGGCCGATCTTGGTGTTGGGGTCGCTGATCATTTCGCGCCACTGGGCAATCCAGCCCGGAAGGCGGCCGATGGCGAACAGGACCGTGAACATCTTCTCCGGGAACCCCATGGCCTTGTAGATCAGGCCGGTGTAGAAGTCCACGTTCGGGTAGAGCTTGCGCTGGATGAAGTAGTCATCGTTCAGCGCCTTCTCTTCCAGGCGGAGGGCGATGTCCAGCAGTTCGTCGTTGCCGCCGAGCTTGGTGAGGATCTCGTGGGCCGTGGCCTTGACGATCTTGGCGCGCGGATCGTAGTTCTTGTAGACGCGGTGCCCGAAGCCCATGAGGCGGACGCCGTCTTCCTTGTTCTTGACCTTCTCCATGTAGTCCTCGGGCTTGGTGCCGTCGGCCTGGATCTGGCGAAGCATCTTGAGCACGGCCTCGTTGGCGCCGCCGTGGGCGGGGCCAAAGAGCGCGTTGATGCCTGCGGACACTGAGGCGAAGAGGTTGGCGTTGGAGGAACCCACCAGCCGCACCGTGGAGGTGGAGCAGTTCTGCTCGTGGTCCGCGTGCAGGATGAGCAGCAGGTCCAGTGCCTTCGCGACGACCGGGTCCACCTCGTACTGCTCCGCCGGAAGCCCGAAGCTGAGGCGCAGGAAGTTCTCCACAAGGTTGTGGGAGTTGTCCGGGTACAGCATGGGCTGGCCGATGGACTTCTTGTGCGCGTACGCCGCGATGACCGGGAGCTTGGCCATGAGGCGGATTGTGGAAACTTCCACCTGTTCTGCATTGAACGGGTCCAGCGAGTCCTGGTAGAACGTGGACAGCGCGGATACGGCCGAGGACAGGACGGGCATGGGGTGCGCGTCGCGGGGGAAGCCGCCGAAGAAGCCCTTGAGCTCCTCATGCAGCAGGGTGTGCCGCCGGATCTTCTGGTCGAACGTGTCCAGTTCCGTGGGCGTGGGCAGGTTGCCGTAGATCAGCAGGTAGGACACTTCGAGGAAGCTGGAGTGCTGCGCCAGCTGCTCGATGGGGTATCCGCGGTACCGCAGGATGCCCGCATCGCCATCGATGTAGGTGATGGCCGAGGTGGTGGCTGCGGTGTTCATGAAGCCGGGGTCGAAGGTGACTGCGCCCGTCTGCTTCAGCAGCTTGGAAACGTCGTAGCCTTCGTTCCCTTCAATAACCTGGATGCGCGGGAGCTTAAGCTCGCCTCCTGCGTGGAGCAGGGTCGCTGCGTTGTTGGTCTCAGTCATGGAGTCCCCTTCATGAGGCTTCTGGGCCTCTGTCGAAAGCTTGATCCAACATCAGGTGAGCCGCGCACTGACCCTGAGAACACAGGTTCCAACACCCGGGCTGCCTTCTTGTAGAGGGCCACCATTGATAGTCACTTAAAAAGTACCCGCTCCTTGGCGGGTGTCACTAATCCAAGACGTGGCTGAAGCCCCTAAAATAGGGCTCTTGTGGCGCGAGTCACACCATTGTTACGGTGCTGTTTTATTGCCGCGCCGCTGCCAGACGTGACACTGCGGCGTCGATGCGCTCGTCCGAACCCGTCAAAGCCACGCGGATGTAGCCGTTGCCCGCCTCGCCGTAGAAAACCCCGGGGCCCACAACGATGCCGCGCTCAGCCAGCCGTGCCACTGTGTCCCACGTGCTCTCCCCCGCCGTGGACCAAAGGTACAGTCCGGCGTCGGAATCCTTGATCTCCAGGCCGAAGTCCAGCAGGGCCGGGACCAGCCGATCGCGGCGTCCGCGGTACAGGTCCTTCTGCGCCTCAACGTGGGCGTCGTCTCCAAGCGCTACGCGCATGGCCTCCTGGACCGGGTACGGGACAATCATGCCTGCGTGCTTGCGGCTGTTGACCAGGTTGGGCATCAAGTCAGGATCTCCGGCCACAAACGCTGCACGGTAACCTGCCACGTTGGACTGCTTGCTGAGGGAGTAGACGGCCAGGAGCCCCCGATGGGAGCCTCCCGCGACCCGGGGGTCCAGGATACTGGGAACGGCCTGGCCGCCGCGCTGGACGTCCCAATCGCCCCACCCCAGCTCGGCGTAGCATTCGTCCGAGGCCACCACGGCGCCCAGCCCACGGGCCTGTTCCACGAGCGCTTTCAGGGATTCGACGCCCCGGACGCTGCCTGTGGGGTTGCCGGGCGAGTTGACCCAGATGAGCCGTACCCGCGCCCGCGTCTCGTCGTCGAGTTCATCCAGGTTGTCGGTCGCCACGGACGCGGCTCCGGCGAGGGTGGCCCCGATGTCATAGGTAGGGTATGCCACCTTCGGGCGCACGACGACGTCTCCGGGCTTAAGCCCCAGCAGGAGCGGCAGCCATGCCACGAGTTCCTTGGAGCCCACGGTGGGCATGATGTTGCGGGGATCGAGGCCGGTAACGCCGCGGCGCCGCTCAAACCACCCGGCAATCGCTTCACGGAGGGCCGGGGTGCCATGGACGGTGGGGTACCCCGGGGCGTCGGCGGCCGCCTTCAGCGCATCCTGGATCAGGGCGGGGGTGGGGTCAACCGGGGTGCCAATGGACAGATTGACCGCCCCGTCCGGGTGCTGCCCGGCCTTGGCGACATACGGCGCCATGGCCTCCCACGGGTAGTCAGGCAGGTCCAGGCCAAAGGTTCTTGCTGCTGCGGTCACGGTCCCTGCCCGGGTCAGTGGTCTTGGTTCTGCGGCGGCAGCGCGGCGATCATCGGGTGGTCCTTGCCCGTGTTGCCGATCTTCGCGGCACCTCCGGGGGAACCGAGGTCATCAAAGAACTCGACGTTGGCCTTGTAGTAGTCCGCCCATTCCTCCGGGGTGTCATCCTCGTAGTAAATGGCTTCAACCGGGCAGACCGGTTCACAGGCGCCGCAGTCCACGCACTCGTCCGGATGGATGTACAGCGAACGCTCACCTTCGTAGATGCAGTCGACGGGGCATTCCTCAATACATGCCTTGTCCTTGACATCTACACACGGCTGCGCGATTACGTACGTCACGTCCCTGGCCTCTCCACGTTGGTTCCGGCAACCCGCCGGTTCTTGCATCCGGCAACTGCGGCCGGACTCTTGACATCTGAGCCTATTATCTCCCAGCCCGTTCCCGCGAACCTAGCCGGGCACCTAGTATGAACTGGTGAGTCAGCCTATACCCGCTCCTTCCGGGTTCCTCTCCACCGCAACGCCTGGAACGAGGGTTGTGGTGCGCTACCGCATCGAGGACGGGCTCACGGATGCCCTCGGGCACCTCCTGGCCTGCGACGCCGGTGCGTGCACCATCCGCACCCGGCAGGCCGACGTCGTCATTCCCTTGGACCTGGTGGTGGCTGCCAAAGAAGTGCCACCGGCGCCGGAGCGGCGCCGGCCGCGCGCCTAGGGCGGCCCACGCTGCGCAGGGACAGTCCCCGCGCAGCGAACCCGGGCTTCACTGCGCAGGGCGGTACGTCGCGAGTGCCTGATGCACCATGTGCACGAACTTCTTGGGTTCGGCGAGCAGCATCTCGAACGTCACGCGAAGGGTGGGAACGCCCCGGACAACGGTAACGTTCCAGCGCCGCCTGTCCTCCCGGTACGCTGCGCGGCTGCTGTGGTGGGTGTAGCCATCCGTCTCGATGCCCAGCAGTCCGTCCACAAGAAGATCCAGGTGGCCCATCCCCGGAATATTGACCTGAAGTTCGACTGTCAGCCCCGCTTCTTCCAGCAGGTACCGGGCCATCGTTTCAATGATGGAACCCGATTGCGGCCGGATTCTGCCCACAAGTGCAAGAACGCTCTTCTCCCGCGCCGCTGGAAAGCGTTCCCTCAACGCCGGAAGTTGAACCACCCCCTTCTTCACCGCAGATTCCGCGATGGTCAGCGCCTCAAGCGGCGGCAGGCAGCGGAGGGATTGGCACACAAAATCCAAGGGCGTCAACGGAAGGCTGCTTCGATGGACCACGCAGCCCGGAACTGGCCTCCCGTGCCGGGCGGCCAGATGCGGTTTCTCCGGTTCCCTGACTACCCACAGCCCCGCTGCCAAGGCGGCCGTGACACAGCCCGGAACCGCGTAATGGCGGCCGGCATGGATGAGCACGGGTTCTGCCTGCGGCAGCGCGTACATTCCCCTGGCAACCCTCTGGACGGAGGCGTCAAGCACACCGGCTTCAATGAGGCGGCGGGGAACTCCGGCTTGCCTGAGTGAGCTTGCGCTGGCGACTCCCCCCAATGCCGCCAATGCATCAATGACAGTTCGCATGGGTGCATGCTGTCCGGTCCGAGGAGTCCGACCCAGGGCCCGTGCCGGCCATGTGGAAAACCGCCGGGTGCGGTGAAGGCACCGGTCAGTGTACGGGGACTGCCCCTGCGCGCCGAACCCGGATATGACTGCGCAGGGGGGAACGCAGAATGCCACCGGCACGGGGCCGGTGGCATTCTGTGGAAGAAACTAGAGTTGGTTGCTAGACCTTGGCGCGGGCGCGGTTGGCCTTGGCACGCTCGTTGGTGTCCAGGATGACCTTGCGGATGCGGATGGCTTCCGGGGTGACCTCGACGCACTCGTCCTCGCGGGCGAATTCCAGGGACTCTTCGAGGGTGAGGTCGCGCGGCGGCGTCAGGTTCTCGAAGGTGTCGGAGGAGGCTGCACGCATGTTGGTGAGCTTCTTTTCCTTGGTGATGTTGACGTCCATGTCGTCGGCGCGGGAGTTCTCGCCCACGATCATGCCCTCGTAGACCTCGGACGTGGGCTTCACGAAGAAGGAGCCGCGTTCCTGCAGGTTGATCATGGCGAACGGAGTCACGACGCCGGCGCGGTCAGCGATCATCGAACCGTTGGTCCGGTACTCGATGGGGCCGGCCCAAGGCTCGTAGCCCTCGGAAATGGAGGCTGCGATGCCGGCGCCACGGGTGTCCGTGAGGAACTTGGTGCGGAAACCGATCAGGCCACGGGCCGGAACGATGAACTCCATCCGGCACCAGCCGGTGCCGTGGTTGGCCATGTTGGTCATGCGGCCCTTGCGGGCTGCCATGAGCTGCGTGACGGCGCCGAGGTACTCTTCCGGCACGTCGATGGTCATGTGCTCCATCGGCTCGTGGACCTTGCCGTCGATGGTCTTGGTGACCACCTGCGGCTTGCCTACGGTCAGCTCGAAGCCTTCGCGGCGCATCTGCTCAACCAGGATTGCAAGGGCGAGCTCGCCACGGCCCTGGACTTCCCAGGCGTCGGGACGCTCGGTGGGCAGAACCTTGATGGAGACGTTACCAATCAGTTCCTTGTCCAGGCGGTCCTTCACCTGGCGGGCCGTGACCTTGGCGCCCTTGACCTTGCCGGCCAGCGGCGAGGTGTTGATACCGATGGTCATGGAGATGGCGGGATCGTCCACGGTGATCAGCGGCAGCGGCTGCGGGTTCTCGGCATCGGTCAGCGTCTCACCGATGGTGATTTCCTCGATGCCGGCGACAGCGACGATCTCGCCCGGTCCGGCGGATTCTGCCGGCACGCGGTCCAGCGCCTTGGTGGCCAGGAGCTCGGTGATCTTGACGTTCTTGAGTTCACCGTTGGCGCGGGCCCAGGCAACTGTCTGGCCCTTGCGCAGGGTGCCGTTGTAGATGCGCAGCAGCGCCAGGCGGCCCAGGAACGGGGACGCGTCCAGGTTGGTGACGTGCGCCTGCAGGACACCGTCGGGGTTGTAGGTGGGAGCCGGGATGTGCTCGATGATGGTCTTGAACAGCGGCTCAAGGTCCTCGTTGTCCGGGGCTGCACCGTTGGCGGGCTGCTCCAGCGACGCGCGGCCAACCTTGGCGGCAGCGTAGACAACCGGAACTTCCAGGACCTTGTCCAGGTCCAGGTCCGGCACCTCATCGGCAAGGTCGGAGGCCAGGCCCAGGAGCAGGTCCATGGACTCGTGGACCACTTCGTCGATGCGGGCATCGGGACGGTCGGTCTTGTTGACCAGCAGGATCACGGGAAGGTGTGCGGCGAGGGCCTTGCGCAGCACGAAGCGGGTCTGGGGCAGCGGGCCCTCAGAGGCATCAACGAGGAGTACGACGCCGTCAACCATGGACAGGCCGCGTTCCACCTCGCCGCCGAAGTCGGCGTGGCCCGGGGTGTCGATGACGTTGATGGTGATGGTTTCGCCGTGGGAGGACGGACCGTTGTAGGCCACCGTGGTGTTCTTGGCGAGGATGGTGATGCCCTTTTCGCGCTCCAGGTCACCGGAGTCCATGACGCGGTCTTCGAGGTGGTTGTGCTCGGCAAAGGAGTTGGTCTGCTTGAGCATGGCGTCGACCAGGGTGGTCTTGCCGTGGTCAACGTGGGCCACAATCGCGACGTTGCGCAGGTCACTGCGCGATGCAGTGGCTACCGCAATGTTGGTGGTGGTTTCAGACATGCGTTATTGCTCGATTCAGTGGGTCAGCTGTAATGTATCGCGACATTTCCAACTGGAACGCACGACGGATCAGGCCCTTAGCACAGGGCACCTTCCCCAAGTCTAGCCGGTGTGCCTTTTATTGGCCTAAATTTTTCCGCCGACCGCGGATCCGGTGGCCAGCCAACCGCCGCGCCACGATGTTTATTTGTGGGCAAAATCACTGGCGGATCCGGCGGCGATGCCACATGATTGCTCTGACATACAGCGCAAGCGGGAAAGACAACAGATGCGAAATGCCTTGGCCGCTGCGGCCCGGTACCGCCGCCGTACCGCGGCGGCCGCCGTTGCGGTTATCGCCGTGGCAGGCGCCATTGTCCTCTCCGGCTGCGCCTTGCCCGCCCAGTCCGGCGAGGGTCCGGCCCTGGTGGACGCGGCGCCTGCCGTTTCGCGTGTCCTCAACCCCGGCAACGGCCGGCTTGAGGCGGTGGTCCCGGAGATCGGCAGGACCGTCCTCCTGATCGGCGATTCGCAATCGGAGCCGGCCGACGGCTGGCCGCGGCTGGGCCTGGCCGCTGCGGGATACCGGGTGTACTTCTGCGGCAGGGGCGGCACCGGTTTTGTCACGTCGAAGGGTGCCACGGGCAACTACATCGATGCGCTCCTGCGCGGCGACTGGCTGCTCCCGGCCGGCACGCCCGCGCTGATCGTGGTGCAGGGCGGCGGCAACGATGCCACCAGCGGAGCCAGTGACAGCGACATCGTTGCCAACGCTGAGCGGCTGATCGGGGAGCTCCAAAGGCGGTACCCGGGCACGCGCCTGGCGATGATCGGGACTCTGGCCCGCGGCGAAGGCCATGGCGGAGGCCGGCGAAGCGAGGTGGACGCCCTGCTGGGATCCGTGGCGGCGGACCACGGCCTGCCCTTCGTAGCCGTGGGTGACTGGCTGACCAAATACGGCCTGGTCCAGGATCTCGCGGACTCCGTGCACATGAACCCGGGGGGCCGCCGGGCGCTGGGTACGCTCCTTGAGCGCCGCCTCCGCGAACTGGGCCTGGAGCGAACGCCGACGGCGGACGTTGCCCCGCTCCTGGATGCCCGCACCGGAGGCGCAGGCGCGGGCCAGGACTGAAAACAGCAACGGCCGGCGCCGGAGTCCAATACCCCGGCGCCGGCCGTCGCGCGTTGGTGCCGCGTCGCTAGGCCACTTCCGGCGGCAACATCAGCTTGGCACCGGGAATGGCATTGAGCAGGGCCTTGGTGTACTCCTGCTGCGGCGATTCGAAGACGTCGTCCGTGGATCCGGTCTCCACCAGCCGCCCCTTTTCCATGACACAGACGTGATCCGCGATCTGGCGCACCACCGCAAGGTCGTGCGTGATGAAGAGGTACGTCAGTCCGAGTTTGGATTGCAGGTCCGCCAGCAGGTTCAGCACCTGCGCCTGGACCAGGACGTCGAGGGCGGACACCGCTTCGTCACAGATGATCACTTCCGGATCCAGCGCCAGTGCACGGGCGATGGCCACGCGCTGCCGCTGGCCGCCGGACAGCTCGTTGGGGTAGCGCTGCATGGCCGACTGCGGAAGGGCCACCTGGTCCAGGAGTTCCCGGACCTTTTTCTCACGGCTGGCTTTGTCGCCGATCTTGTGGACGCGCAACGGTTCTTCAATAGTGCGGAAGATGTTGTACATGGGGTCCAGGGAACCGTATGGATCCTGGAAAATGGGCTGGACCCGGCGGCGGAACTTGAAGAGTTCCGCCGGCTTCAGACCTGACGTGTCCACGCCATCGAACAGAATCCTGCCCTCGGTCGGCTTCTCCAGCTGGAGCACCATCTTGGCCACTGTGGACTTGCCGGAACCCGATTCCCCCACGATCGCCGTCGTGGTTCCGCGTTTGACGTCGAAGCTCACACCGTCAACGGCGGCGAAGTCCGAAGCTCTCCCGAAACCCTGCCGGAGCTTGTAGACCTTGCGCAGGTCCTGGATCTGCAGAACATTGTCTGCCTTTGCCGCCTCTGCGGCCGGGGCCAGGAGATCGGCCGTTTCCACGCCCTGTTCCTTGGCAGCCTGGATCCGCCGGCTGGCGAGGGAAGGTGCGGATTCGACAAGCCTCTTGGTGTAAGGGTGCCGGGGGTTTCGCAGCAGTTCCAGGGAGGGCCCTGCTTCCACGACCTGTCCCTGGTACATCACCACGACCTTGTCCGCCCGTTCCGCAGCCAGGCCCAGGTCGTGCGTGATCAGCAGTACCGACGTGCCCAGTTCCGTGGTCATGGTGTCCAGATGGTCGAGGATCTGCCGCTGCACGGTCACATCCAGCGCCGAAGTCGGCTCGTCGGCAATGAGCAGCCGCGGCTGGCAGGAGAGGCCGATGGCAATGAGGGCGCGCTGCCGCATACCGCCGGAGAACTCATGCGGATACTGGTTGGCACGCCTGTGCGCATCCGGGAGGCCGGCTTCGGCAAGTACCTTGGCAATGTCCTCCGGCCCGCTCGGCCTGCCGTTGGCGCGCAGGGTCTCCTTGACCTGGTAGCCGATTTTCCAGACGGGGTTGAGGTTGGACATGGGATCCTGCGGCACCATGCCGATGGTGTTGCCGCGCAGTTCGATCATCCGCTGCTCGGTGGCGTGGGCAATGTCCTCACCGTCCAGCAGGATCTGGCCACCGGACACACGGCCGTTATTGGGCAGCAGCCCGATGGCCGCCAGCGCCGTCGTGGACTTGCCGGAACCCGACTCCCCCACGATGGCGACGGTCTCACCGGGCATGATGCTCAGGTGCGCATTCCGGACTGCCTGGATGTCCCCGCCGCCGGTCTTGAACGTAATGGCCAGGTCGCGGATTTCCAGCAGCGGCTGGACGCCGGTGGCGCCGGCCTCGTCGATGCGGATTTGTGGAGTGGTCATCTCGTTATCTCTCATCGCTGACGGCTCTTGGGATCGAGGGCGTCACGTACAGCATCGCCCAGCATGATGAAGCTCAGGACCGTGATGGACAGGGCCGCGGCCGGATACAGCATGATTTCCGGCCTGGTTCGAATGGACGCCTGGGCGCCGGCGATGTCATTGCCCCAGGACATGATGCTTTGCGGCAGGCCGATACCCAGGAAGGACAGCGTGGCTTCGGCCACGATGAACACGCCGAGTTCCAGCGTGGCAAGGACGATGATCGGCGCGAGGGCGTTCGGCAGTACGTGCCGCACAAGGGCCCCGAATTTGGAGACGCCCAGGGCCCGCGCCGCAGTGACGAAGTCAGCGTTGCGTACCTCAATGACGGCACCGCGCGTGATGCGTGCCATCTGCGGCCACGCCAGCAGCGAGATGACAAAGACCACCGTCCAGACGCCCCTGTTCTCGCGGAACATGGGAAGCTGGGTGATGACCAGCGCGCCAAGGATCAGCGGCAGGGCGAAGAAGATGTCACCCAGGCGTGCGAGCACGGCGTCGATCCAGCCGCCGTAGTAACCGGCCAGGGCACCGATGGTGACACCGATGACCAGGACGCACAGCACGGAGAGAAGGCCCACTGACAGCGAGGCCTGGGTCCCGTGGATGACGCGGGAGTACACGTCGCAGCCCTGGAAAGTGAAACCAAAGGGGTGGCCGGCCATGGGTCCGCCCTCGGAATTGGCCAGTTCGCAGCCCTCGTTGGGAGCCACGGAGGTAAAGAGTCCGGGGAACAGCGCTATCACGGTCAGCATCACGATCAGCAGCGCGGAAATGATGAACAGCGGACGACGGCGGAGCTTGCGCCAGGCGTCGGACCACAGGCTGAGCGGGGCCTGGTCAGTCTTTACGGCATCCGTTGCCAGCAACGGGGTTTCGTCGATGGGCGCCACAAAGTGGCTGTTATTACTGGTCATAGCGGATCCTCGGGTCAAGCCAGGCGTAAAGGAGATCGACAAGCAGGTTGGCCACTACGAAGACCAGCACCAGCACGCTGACGATGGAAACGATGGTGGGACCCTCGCTGCGGAGGACCGCCTGGTAGAGCTTGTTGCCGACGCCGGGCACGTTGAAGATACCCTCCGTCACGATCGCGCCACCCATGAGGCCGCCGAGGTTGGCACCGAGGTAGGTCACCACGGGAATCAGGGAGTTGCGCAGGATATGGGCCAGGACCACGCGGGGCCGCGACAGGCCCTTGGCAGTGGCAGTGCGCACGTAGTCGGCATTCATGTTTTCGCTGACCGAGGCGCGGGTGAGGCGGAGGACATAAGCGAAGGACACCAGGCCCAGGACAATGGCGGGCAGCAGCAGGCTCCCCCAGTCGGCGTTGGCGCCGACGGTGGGTTTCGCCCATCCGAGCTTGACGCCGAAGACGAGCTGGAAGACGAAGCCCAGGACGAATGTGGGCACGGCGATGACCACGAGCGACGCCACCAGGACGGTGGAGTCGAACCAGCCGCCGCGGCGCAGGCCTGCGAAAACACCGAATGCCACGCCGAAGATCGCCTGGATAGCCAAGGCCTCAACGGCCAGCATCGCGGTGACCGGGAAGACGCGGGCCAGGCTTGCCGCAATGGGCTGGCCGGTGAAGTCGTTGCCAAGGTTGAACGTAAAGAGGTTCTTGAGGAACAGGCCGTACTGGACCCAGAACGGCTCATCAAGGTGGTACTGGCTGCGCAGCGTGTCGATGACGGCCTGCGGAGGCTGACGGTCCCCGAAAAGCGCAGCGATAGGGTCACCCGGGAGGGCGAACACCATGTAATAGACCAAAAGGGTGGTGCCGATGAAGACGGGGATCACTTGAAGGAGTCGGCGCAGAATAAAGCGGACCACCGGATCACCAGCCTTCCGGTTGGGAAGAAAACAGGTTCATTGGTGCCTTCCTGCCGTGCAAGCCAATGGGGGCCCGGCGGTAGCCGGACCCCCATGTGCTTACCGACAAGTTAGTTCTGGGACTACTTTGCGGTGATGCCGTAGTAAAGGATGCTGCCGTTCCAGCCGGTTTCAGCCTTGGCGACGTTGTTGCTCCACACGATCGGCCGTGCCTGGTCCCAGAGCGGCAGGCCGGGAAGGTCCTCGAAGAGGATCTCCTGTGCCGCGTTGAACTTGGCGTTGGCCTCATCCGTGGTCTTGGCTGCCAGGCCCTCCTTGAGCAGCTTGTCGAACTCGGGGTTCGAGTACTTCTCGTAGTTGGAGGATGCGCCCGTGGCCCAGACCGGCCCCAGGAAGTTGTAGAGCGACGGGTAGTCGCCCTGCCAGCCGGCGCGGCTCAGGCCCGGGAGGGACTGGGACTTGCGCAGGTTCAGGACCTCAGCAAACTTGGCGAAGGGCTGGATTTCAGCCTGGATTCCCAGGTTGTTCTTGAAGCCGTTAGCTACGGCGTCGATCCATTCCTTGTTGCCGCCATCGGTGTTGGATGCGATCTGCAGCGGCTTGGAATTGTCGTACGGCTGGATCTTGTCAGCCTGTGCCCAGAGGTCCTTGGCCTTTGCGGCGTCGAACTTCAGGACTTCGCTGCCCTTGAGGCCTTCCTTGAATCCGTCAATGACCGGCGGGGCGAATGCCTTGGCCGGGGTGCGGGTGCCGTTGAAGACAACCTTGGCGATCTCCTCGCGGTTGATGGCGTAGGAGAGTGCCTGGCGGCGGAGCTTGCCGGCTTCACCCTGGAAGTTCGGGTTGTAACCCGGGATGTTCAGGGTGGAGTTGGTGGCAACGGGCTTGGTGGCATTGCGGTCCGGGAAGTCCGAAACGTACGTCTTAAGCGCATTCGACGGGAGGACGTCGGTTACGTCCAGGTTGTCCGACTGCAGGTCGGTGTACGCGGGGCCCGGATCCGTGTAGAACTTGAACGTCACGCCACCGTTCTTCGACTCGCGGGGACCGCTGTAGTCCGGGTTCTTCACGAGGGAGATGGACTGGTCGTGAACCCAGGCGCCTTCTTTCTCCATCTTGTACGGGCCGTTGCCTACCGGGTTCTCGCCGAATGCCTTCGGGTCTGCCAGCGCAGCGGAGGGAAGCGGGAAGAAGGCGGAGTAGCCGAGTCGCAAGGACCAGTCAGCTTCGGGCTGGGCCAGCTTGACGGTAAGGGTGGAGTCGTCCTTGGCTTCGAGGCCGGACATAGTTTCCGCGGTGGGTGCGGGAGTGGTGGTGGTCTTGCCGTCCGCAGACTTCTCTTTGGTAACCGCCGAGACTTCCTCATAGCCGGCGATGGATTCAAAGAAGAACCCGTTGTTCTGCAGGTTCTTCGAGTTCGCCGCGAAGTTCCAGGAATCCACGAACGTCTTGGCCGTGATCTCTTCACCGTTCGTGAACTTCTGGCCCTGCTTGATCTTGATGGTCCAGTTCTGGGCATCAGGCGACTCGATGGATTCTGCCAGCGCGTTCACCGGCTTGCCATCAGCGTCGTAGGTCCGCAGGCCTTCGAACAGAAGCTCGACGACGCGGCCGCCGTAGACTTCGTTCGTGTTCGCCGGCAGCAACGGATTTTGTGGTTCGTTGCTGTAGGCAGTGATGACCTTGTTCGGGTCGCCGGCGGCGTTGCTGGCTCCGTCAGTGCTGCCGCCTCCAGCGCCGCAGCCGGTCAGGGCAAGCGCGGCTATTGCCACTATGCCCAGTGCTTTGGAAGTGCGCGTAAAACGCATTCCGCCTCCTATGAGTTGTGGGAGATAACGAGGGGGAATCTTGTGCTCCCCCGCAGGCGAGACCCAGCTGTCCGCTGTGACGCAGCCTACATATACGAGTAGCCTAACTGCACGAAGTCCAGATACTGGTACTCCGTTGCCAAACCGTGACCGGCCAGCCCTGAACGCTTAGTCGGTCAACAGAAGTTGTGCACGTCACATGCTACTCGCCGGTAGCCGCGGCGGCGAATCGGGACAACCGGGAGCTGCCTCTCCCGCGCTCCGGCGTCATGACGGGTTGGCCAGCCGCCAATCCCACACGTTCCACCAGATGCCCAACGGACCTGAACTGGTCTTGACGCCGGCAACCCGGGCGTTGAAGGCAGTGGTACCAATCGTCTGGTACAGCGGGAGACCATAGGCGCTCTCCCAGATCTGCCTGTCGATCTCCGCCAGGAGTTCATCCTGCTTGCCCAGATCGGTTGTTCCGGCAAGCTGCTCCATCGCCTTGTCCGCGTCGCCGTCGGAGAAACCGTTGAAGTTGCTGCCCGCGCCGGTGCGGAAGATTTGGGGGACACGGCTGACGCCTGCACCCGTGCCGATCCATCCGAGCAGCGCGGCATCGTAACCCCCGCCCCCGAGTGACCGTGCCCAGTCCGCACTTGCCTGCCCGCCGTCAACCACCTGGAACCCTGCCCGCGCTGCCGAGTCGCGGATCAGGGCAAACGCTTTGGCGCGGTTGGGGTTGTCGCGGTTGTACAGGATCCGGACGGTGGGGGTTTCGCCCTCCAGGAGCGCCTTCGCCCCTTCGATGTCGACTTCGGCGTAATCGGCCGAGCCGTTGTTCTTCACGGTGTCGTTGTACTTGGGCTGGGCAGGCAGGAAAACGTGGGAATCCAAAGGCTTCGCGTCCGGCAGCAGGTCCCCCACCACGGCGTCGACGATGGCCTGCCGGGGAACCGCTTTGAGAAACGCGCGGCGGACGTTGTCGTCCAGGAAAGGCCCGGAGAAGTTGAGGTCCAGGTGGTCGTAGCCGGACTGGTTGTACCGTTCAATGGTGATGCCCTGGCCAGCCAGTCCTGCAAGGAGCTCCTCGGTGTCGGCGGAAGGCTGCGGGGAAATGATGTCGGCCTGGCTGTTCCGGAGCGCATCGACTGCCGTAGGAACGGAGCCGGTGAAGCGCACGTTGATTTCATCCAGCCATGGTTCCTGCCCCCAGACGTAGTCACGGTTCCGGACGAGTTTCATGGAGACTTCCGGGATGATCTCACGCACGATGTACGGGCCGCTGGAAAGGAACACGGCAGGATCCCCGGGAAGGCCCTTGGAGTCGAATCCGGAGTTCCAGAAGTCGCTGACCTGCTTCAGCGGTGCGTTCAGGGCCGGCTTTTCCTCGTCCCCGCGCGGTGAGTTCCTGATCAGGTCGATCAGGTCTTCTTCGTCGTTGAGGCCACCTTTGGCTGCAACCACGTGCGCCGGCAGTCCGACGTCGAACGCCACTTCCCAGTCGGCGAAGGGCACGGTGTACTCCAGGGTGATGGACCGGCCGTCCGCCCCGATTTCGGGGAGCACGGTGCCAGCGAGGCCGCTGGTGTCGGAGGCGGTCGAAAAGTACTTGGTGCCCGTCCCCGCCAGGGGGTCGGCATCGTCAAAATACCCCGAACCCGCGGCCCAGCTGAGAAGGAGGTCGCCGGCGTCGATCGCTTCGCCGTCGGACCACGTGACGCCCTCGTTGACGGTATACCGCACCTTGAGCGGCTGGTCCGAAACCTTCTCGAAGCGCCCAAACTTTTCGTTCCGCACCACCTTGGCGGCATCATCGAGGTAGTAGAAGCCCGAATGGGTGATGTGGCCGATTTTGGAGTTGATATCGGTGTTCCCGTCCGCACTGTACGGGTTGAAGGACGAGAAGGCGTTGACCTCAGCGACGGTGACGCTGCCGCCGCGTTTGGCCTCCCCCACCACCACGGGTGCGCTGCCTTGACTGCCGGAGCAGCCCGACAGGACCATGGCAGCCGCGACCGCCGCGGTGATGTACTGCATCAGACGCCTGACCGGCATGCCGCCTCCTTGTTTGCTTCTGCGGGAGGGGCTCCTGGAATCGCCAGGATCACGCCCTTTATTCAGGATAAGGCGTCCGCCGGATCAGACGTTGAAGCGGAACTCCACAACGTCGCCGTCGGCCATGACGTATTCCTTGCCCTCAATCCTGACCTTACCGCGGGCCTTGGCCTCAGCCATGGATCCGGCCTCGATGAGGTCGTTGAAGGACACCACCTCGGCCTTGATGAATCCGCGCTGGAAGTCGGAGTGGATTACCCCTGCTGCCTGCGGTGCAGTATCCCCCTGACGGATGGTCCAGGCACGGGTTTCCTTGGGGCCTGCCGTGAGGTAGGTCTGCAATCCCAGGGTGTGGAAACCGACGCGCGCCAACTGGTCCAGGCCGGATTCGTCCTGGCCGTTCATCTCCAGCATTTCGCGGGCCTCTTCCTCATCGAGCTCCACGAGGTCGGCTTCGAGCTTGGCGTCAAGGAAAACGGCGTCGGCCGGGGCAACCATGGCCCGCAGTTCTTCCTGCTTTTCCGGGCTGCCCAGGATGGCTTCGTCGGCGTTGAAGACGTAAATGAACGGCTTGGCC
This sequence comes from Paenarthrobacter sp. NEAU-H11, assembly GCF_050573415.1. NCBI lineage: Bacteria > Bacillati > Actinomycetota > Actinomycetes > Micrococcales > Micrococcaceae > Paenarthrobacter > Paenarthrobacter sp. NEAU-H11. The sequence goes on from NZ_JBNZGA010000001.1 coordinate 376,845, forward strand.
GTCAGGAGGCCGAGCTCCTTGAGGTGTTCCATTTCCAGCTTGTCGCTCTTAATCGAAGAGAAAATGGTGTCGCCGCGCTCCAGGACCACCTGGGCTGCCTTGATGGCGGCAAGCTCGGCAGCCTCCCGCTTCTTGATCTTGACTTCCTTTTCGATCCGCGGAATGGCGTTCTCGATGGTCTGCAGATCGGCGAGGATCAGTTCGGTGTTGATGGTTTCCATGTCGGAACGGGGGTCCACCTTGCCGTCCACGTGGATGACATCCGGGTCATCGAACACGCGCACCACCTGGGCGATAGCTTCGGCCTCGCGGATGTTGGCCAGGAACTTGTTACCGAGGCCCTCACCCTCGGACGCGCCCTTGACGATGCCGGCAATGTCCACGAAGGACACCGGCGCGGGCAGCAGGCGCTGCGAGCCGAAGATATCGGCCAGCTTCTGAAGGCGGGGGTCGGGCAGGTTCACGACGCCGACGTTGGGTTCGATGGTGGCGAACGGGTAGTTCGCGGCCAGGACCTGGTTGCGGGTGAGTGCGTTGAAGAGAGTTGATTTGCCGACGTTGGGCAGTCCGACGATGCCAATAGTAAGAGCCACGAGTATTGATTCTACCCGCAGGGCGTCCACGCACAGTAACGGCCGGGGAGCCCTGTGCACGCCAGGGGAAATGTCGCTTCGGCAAAATGTCACAGCCCCGTGCGACAGTGAGGGCATGGATGCTTTCGCCTTAATTCTTGCTTTGTTTATGCTGCTGCTGGGCGCCTTCGCGGGTGCGGCGGCTGCGTTCTTTGTGCTTCGGAGAAGCGCCAAGGGCCTGGAGGAGGATTTCGACGCCGTATCGTCCCGGCTTTCAGAGGTCAGTGCGCAGTTCGCCGCGGCCGACGCCGAGCGGCGCCTTTTGGCGGCACAGAACAGGGAGTTGGGTGAAGCCAGGTCCCAGGACGGCAGCGTGCTGCGGGCGCTTGCCCCGGTGGCGGAGAAACTGACGGCCGTTCAGCAGCAGGTTGCGCTGCTTGAGCGTGACCGGGTGGAACAGTACGGCCAGCTTGCCCAGCAGCTTCAGGAAGCCCGGCTCTCGGATGAACAGCTGATCCGTTCCACCCATGCGCTGGAGTCCGCACTCCGGTCCAACAGCGCGCGGGGGCAGTGGGGCGAAGTCCAGCTGCGGCGCGTGGTGGAAGTGTCCGGGATGCTCCGGCACGTGGACTTCGTGGAACAGGTCCACAGTCCCGGGGGCGATTCCAGCGTGCGGCCGGACCTGGTGGTGCAGCTGCCCGGTGAAAAGCAGCTGGTGGTCGACGCCAAGGTTCCGCTGTCCTCCTACCTGGAAGCCCAGGAACTGGCCCCGGACGTCCGCACCGCGGGTGGTTCCAGCGCCTTCCCCGCCGGTCCGGCCCCAAGCAACGGCCACCGCAGCCAGCAGGCGCTGCTGCAGGCCCATGCCAAAGCGCTGCGGGCACACGTGGATTCCCTGGGCAATAAGAAGTACTGGGACATTCCCGGCAACTCCCCGGAACTGGTGATCTGCTTCATCCCGGCTGAGTCAATTCTCGCCGCGGCCCTCATGGCCGATGCCGGCCTCCTTGACCACGCACTCTCGAAGAACGTTGTCCTGGCCTCGCCCAGCACGCTCCTGGCCGTCTTGAAGTCGGTGGCATTCACGTGGCGTCAGGATGTCCTGACAGACAGTGCGCGGGAGCTGTTCGAACTGGCGCGGCAGCTGTACGACCGGATGGGAACCCTGGGCGAGAACGTCACCAAACTCGGGTCGTCGCTGAAGTCATCCGTGGACCGCTACAACGCCATGGTGGGGACGCTGGAAGCGCGTGTCCTTCCTACCGCCCGGAAACTGAACTCACTGGAAGAGTCCGGACTTGCCGCGCCGCCGGTGGTGGAAGCCACCCCGCGCGCCCTTGCTGCACCGGAACTCCAAAGCGATGACGAAGCCGCGTGAACAGCGGGCTTCCCGGTGATCAGCTGCGCGCCCGGCGCCCGCCGAGCGCGCGGCTGACGTCGCCGGCCTGCTTGAGGGTGGCACGGAGTTCCTTGGGCAGCGAGAAGAGCAGGTCTTCCTCCGCCGTGACGACTTCCTCCACGGTTCCGTAGCCGTAGTCGGCCAGCAGGCGCAGCACCTCCTGCACCAGCACTTCCGGGACGGACGCTCCAGACGTCACGCCCACGGTGGCAACCCCTTCAAACCAGGTTTCGTCGACCTCGTTGGCGAAATCGACCCGGTACGACGCCTTCGCCCCGTACTCGAGGGCCACCTCCACCAGACGGACGGAGTTTGAGGAGTTGGCCGAGCCCACCACGATGACCAGGTCTGCCTGCGGCGAGATCTTCTTGATGGCCACCTGCCGGTTGGTGGTGGCATAGCAGATGTCGTCGCTGGGCGGATCCTGCAGGGTGGGAAACCGCTGCTTGAGCAACCGGACCGTCTCCATGGTTTCGTCAACGCTCAGGGTGGTCTGCGAGAGCCAGATGACCTTTTCCGGGTCCCGGACCGTCACCTTGTCCACCTCGTGGGGACCATTGATGATCTGGATGTGTTCCGGTGCTTCGCCGGCCGTGCCTTCCACTTCCTCATGGCCGTCATGGCCGATCAGCAGGATGTCGAAATCGTCCTTGGCAAACCGGACGGCCTCCTTATGCACCTTGGTAACGAGGGGGCAGGTGGCGTCGATCGTGCGCAGGCCGCGGTCCTCGGCAGACTGGACCACGGCCGGGGAGACGCCGTGTGCGGAGAAAATGACCAGGGCACCCTCGGGCACTTCGTCTGTCTCGTCGACGAAGATGGCTCCCTGTTCCTCCAAAGAGCTGACCACGTGCACGTTGTGGACGATCTGCTTCCGCACATAGACCGGCGGTCCGTAGTGCTCCAGGGCCTTCTCCACGGCGATGACGGCACGGTCAACGCCGGCGCAGTAACCGCGGGGAGCAGCGAGCAGCACCTTCTTGGTTCCCGGCACCGGGGCTGCGGCAGCTACTTCCTCAGGTGACCGGCGCCGACGCGGGATGGTGGGCATCGAAAGGGAAACAGCTGAGGGGGTCATTCCTCCATGCTACCGGTTTGCCCGCTGCGGCTTCCGCGAGGTGAACCCGGCCACGACGCCCAGCACCAGCAGCACGCCGCCGGTGACCGCCGCTGCCAGGGTCCAGGCCTGGAAATCCGCCGCGGAGGCGGCCACAAATTCGTCCCGGAACATGTTGGCAACTTCATTTCCGCTGTCCGCGGACACGACGGCGGCGGACGCCGCCTGTGAGCCCGCCGCCCAGGCAGCCGCCAGGAGCAGCGCGCCGGCGCCCGCCCCGGCCAGCACTGTCCAGCGGCGGCGTGCAGCCACCAGGGCAAGGAGCAGCGCTACGGCGGATCCACCAGCCAGCAGGTAGCCCGCAGGCGCATAGGTGGTGAGCCGTTCAGTCCACTCCTTGTACATAGGCTGGCCCACGTTGATCAGGGTTTGTTCAGGTGGGTCCAGGGGCAGCCTGGTAGTGCGCGAAATCTCCTCCGCGCCCAGCGCCACCAAGGGGGCGACGTCCAAAGTGAGGGACGAAGCCGAGGCCGCCCCGCCGTCGTCCGTTGCCGGGGCGAAGCTGAGCCGGTGGCTCCTGCGCAGCGTTTCCTCCCACGCGGCTGGATAGCCCGGCAGGCCTGTCAGTGACGAAGCCGCGTCTTCCAGCACCGGCTGGACGAGGTCGGAGAGGAAACCGGGAACGGCGCTGGTGTCGATGGTGCCCACCGCCGCTACAGCCAGCTCCTGCTGGAACGCTGAATTTGTTGCGAGCGGGGCCGCCAACTCCACGAAGCCCTGTTCCTGGACGATGTTGCGGTCCAGCCAGATGGCCGGAACTGCCACGGCTGCCAGCAGGACTGCCAGCACGGTGGCGGCAGCAGAAACAAAAGTTCGCACGGCGGTTCCTTCGTCGTTGGTGGGGTTAACCCATCCTAGGCAGGCTTGGCGGCGGTTCTTTGTCAGCCCCGGGTGGTACAGCTTATGGATAAGGTTGAATGACCGCCGAACATAGCCAGCAAATAGCAGACAGCCAAACACCGGACAAAGGACCCCATGCCCGCAGCTCCAGCCCCGCGAGGGCGTTCGCATGTCTGAACAGGCGTCACTCCCGGGCACCGGCCAGCAATCCACCGCGCCCACCACGCTGCCCGCCACGGCCGCCGAAACCACCCCTGACAATCCGTGGCCGCTCCAGTTGCTGTCGCAGAAGCTCAAAGCCCACATCGACCGCACGCCGTCTGCATGGGTTGAGGGCCAGGTCATCGAGCTGAACCGCCGGGGCACCAATGCCTACCTCACGTTGCGGGACGTGGACGCCGAAGTTTCCCTGCCCGCCTCCGTTTGGACCAAGGTACTGGAACGCCAGGACCTGCCGCTGGAGCGCGGATCCCGTGTGGTTGCCCTGCTGAAGCCGGAGTTCTGGATCAAGACCGGACGGCTGAACATGCTGGTCCGTGACATCAGGCCGGTGGGCCTGGGCGATCTCCTTGCCCGGATTGAACGGCTGCGCCAGGCGCTCTCCGCCGAGGGCCTTTTCGCTGACTCCCGCAAGAAACCCCTTCCCCTGCTGCCGCACCGCATCGGGCTCATCACGGGGCGCGATTCGGATGCCAAAAAGGACATCCTGCGCAACGCCGCCCTGCGCTGGCCCGCGGTTGAGTTTGAAATCAGGGAGGTGGCCGTCCAGGGGAACACCGCCGTCGCCCAGGTGGTCCGTGCCCTGCGCGACCTGGACGCCCTGCCGGAGGTGGACGTCATTGTGATCGCCCGCGGCGGCGGCGCCCTGGAGGACCTCCTGCCGTTCAACAGTGAAGAACTGATCCGCGCCGTCGCAGCAGCCGTCACCCCGGTGGTGAGTGCCATCGGCCACGAGGCGGACAGGCCACTGCTCGACGACGTCGCAGACCTGCGTGCATCTACCCCCACGGATGCCGCCAAGCGGATTGTCCCGGAAGTTTCCGAGGAACTTGCGGGCGTCCGCCAGGCCCGGGAGCAGCTGCGCCGGTGCATCGAGCGGCTGGTGGACCGGGAATCGGACCGGCTGGCCTCCCTGCATTCACGGCCCGTGCTGGCTGCGCCGGAAGGACTGGTAACCGTCCGTTCAGAAGAAATCGAGCGGCTGCTGAGGAGGTCATCGGCCGCAGTCAGTTCCACCGTGGTCCGCGCGGCTGACCAACTGGACCACCTGAAGGCGCAGGTGCGGGCGCTGTCGCCGCAGAAAACCCTGGACCGGGGGTACGCCGTCGTCGAACTCGCCGCGAAGCGCGCTGCGCAGTCAGGCGCCGCGGGCCACGCTGTGGTCCGCCGCCCGGCTGAGGCTCCCGCCGGCGCCCCGCTGTCCATCCGCGTGGCGGAGGGCCGCTTCGGCGCAACCTCCACCGGAACACCTGAAGAGACCACTACCGAAACCGGAGAACTACATGACTGAGCAGACGGCAGGGGCCGGAATCGCGGCCCTGAGCTACGAAGAGGCCCGCGAGCAGCTCATCGCGGTGGTGGGGAAGCTCGAGGCCGGCGGGGCCAGCCTTGAGGAATCCCTGGCGCTCTGGGAACGGGGCGAAGCCCTGGCCGCCCGGTGCGAGGAATGGCTGGAAGGTGCCCGGAAGCGGCTGGCAGCCGCCCGCGACCAGCCGCTGTGACAGCAAGGGCTCAGGAGCGCGCGGCCAGTTCCCGTTCCATCGCTACATCAAACTCCGCTTTGGGCCACTCAAGGTTAAGGTCAGTGAGCGCGCCCAAGAGCAGCTGCTGGACGGCAATCCTGGCAAACCATTTCTTGTTCGCCGGGACAACATGCCAGGGAGCTGCAGCGGTGCTGGTCTCCTCGATTGCCGCCTGGTAGGCGCTCATGTAGTCGTCCCAGAAGGCGCGCTCCTCCAGGTCTCCCCGGCTGTACTTCCAGTGTTTGGCCGGGTTGTCCAGGCGGGCCAGCAGCCGCTGCTTCTGCTCCTCGCCGCTGATGTGCAGCATGACTTTGACCACCTTCGTCCCGGAGTCGGTCAGCCGCGTCTCGAACTCGTTGATGGCCACGTACCGCCGTTTGATTTCCGCGGGAGTCGCCCAGGCACGCACCCGGTGGATCAGGACGTCCTCGTAGTGTGAGCGGTCAAAAACACCCACCATCCCGGCGGCCGGCACCTCCTTTTCAATGCGCCACAGGAAGTCGTAGGACTTTTCCTCCTCCGTGGGCGCCTTGAAGGCTTTGAACTGGACGCCCTGGGGGTTCATGGCGGCCATGACGTGGTTGACGATCCCGCCCTTGCCGGCGGTGTCCATGGCCTGGAGGATCAGCAGGATCCGCTTCCGTCCGCCGAACCGCGACTCGGCGAACAGCTTTTCCTGCAGTTCCGTCAGTCCGTTGTCCATTTCGGCGAGCAGGGCCTGGCCGTCCTCCTTGGTGCCGCTGTAGCCGGGGGTGGCGTCAGGATCGACTTTGCTCAACAGGAACCCCTTCCCCGCCCGCAGGGTTTCAGAAGGGTGCTGGTCGAAGCCAACGGCGTCGGGCATGGGAATCCTTTCAGCGAGAAGTTCCACGGGTCCGGGGTGCCCGTGGACACAGGCTAGTTCCCCTGGTACCTGCTTAGGAAGTCCCCCATCCGGCCCACGGCTTCCTCGATGTCCTTGACGTTGGGCAAGGTCACCATGCGGAAGTGGTCCGGGCGCACCCAGTTGAACGCCCGGCCGTGGGAGACCAGGATTTTTTGCTCCCTGAGGAGGTCCAGGACGAACTTCTCGTCGTCACGGATGTGGTACACCTCGGGGTCGAGCTTCGGGAAGAGGTACAGGGCGCCCCGGGCCTGCTGGGTACTCACGCCCGGAATGGCGTTGAGCATGTCGTACGCCTTGTTGCGCTGCTCCAGCAGCCGCCCGCCCGGCAGGATCAGGTCGTTGATGCTCTGGTAGCCGCCCAGCGCTGTCTGGATTGCGTGCTGGGCCGGCACGTTGGCGCAGAGGCGCATGTTGGCAAGAAGGCTGATGCCTTCCAGGTAGTCGGCTGCATCCTTCTTCGGACCGGAAATGGCCATCCAGCCGGCCCGGTACCCGCACACCCGGTAGGCCTTGGACAGGCCGCTGAAGGTGAGGCACAGGACGTCGTCGCCGGTAAGCCCCGCAAGGTTTACGTGGACGGCGTCCTCGTAGAGGATCTTCTCGTAGATTTCGTCGGCAAAGAGGACCAGGCCGTGCTTCTCGGCGAGGGCCACGATCTTCTTCAGCGTCTCTTCCGGGTAGACGGCTCCGGTGGGGTTGTTCGGGTTGATCACCACAATGCCCTTGGTGCGGGGCGTGATCTTGGCTTCCATGTCCTCCAGGTCGGGCTGCCACCCGGACTCCTCGTCGCAGAGGTAGTGGACTGGCTTGCCGCTGGCCAGCGCCACCGAGGCCGTCCAGAGGGGGTAGTCCGGCGTGGGGATCAGGACCTCGTCGCCATCGTCAAGGAGGGCCATCAGGGACATGGTGATGAGCTCGCTGACGCCGTTGCCCAGGTAGATGTCGTCCACATGGATGTTTTGGATGCCGCGGGTCTGGTAGTACTGCGACACTGCGGTCCGGGCGGAAAAGATGCCGCGGGAGTCACTGTAGCCCTGGGCATGCGGCAGGTGGCGGATCATGTCCACCAGGATGGCGTCCGGCGCTTCAAATCCGAACGGCGCCGGGTTTCCGATGTTCAGCTTGAGGATCCGGTGACCCTCCGCTTCCATCTGCTGGGCGGCCTGGAGGATCGGTCCACGGATGTCGTAAAGCACGTTGTTGAGTTTCGTGGACTGCCTGAATTCTGCCATCCCTCAAATATGCCACAGGAAGGATGGGCGGCAGCTGAGACGTCAGCCACACGGTGCGGCGGGTTCCGGCAGGCAGGACGGACGACGGCGGCTGCCGGACCTCCGAAGGTCCGGCAGCCGCCGTCGTACTGCTGAGCCATCGCACCGATGGCGGCGCGATGCAGTTGCTACTTCACGATGCCCTTTTCCTTCAGCCACGCCTGCGCGGCTTCCTTGGCACCCTGCTTCTGGCTGCCGCTGACGGCCCTGTTCAGGTTGATCAGGTCCTCGGTGGTCAGCACGCGGGACACCGAGTTGAGGGCTTCCTTCGCCTTGTCCGTCATCTTCGCCTCGTTGTACAGCGGAACCACCTGCTGGGCAATGAAGTTGTTCTTGGGGTCCTCGAGTACCACAAGATCGTTGTCCGCGATGGACGGGGTAGTGGTGTAGATGTCCGCCACCTGCACCTGGTCCTCCAGGAGTGCCTTCAGGGTCACGGGACCGCCGCCGTCACTGAACGGCTCCAGCTTCTTGGGCTCGCAGTTGTAGTTCTTCTTCAGGCCCGGCAGGCCGTAGGCGCGCTCAGCAAAGGTGGCCGGAGCTCCAACCACGATCTCGCTGCAGACCTTGGCCAGGTCCTCAATGGACTTCAGCTGGTACTTTTCGGCGGTTGCCTTGGTGACCACCATGGCGTCCTTGTCTTCTGCCTTGGCCGGTTCCAGGATGGCCAGCCCGCCGGGCAGCTTGTCCGGCAGCGCCTTGGCGATGTCTTCCGCTGAAACCTCGGAGGCTTCCTTGTCCACGTGCAGCAGCAGGTTGCCGGTGTAATCCGGAATGACGTCCACGGAACCGTCCTGGACTGCCTTGAAGTACACCTCGCGGGAGCCGATGTTGGGCTTGGTGGTGGCCGTGACGCCGGCCGCGTTCAGCGCCCCGGCGTACAGTTCGCCGATGATCTGGCTTTCGGTGAAGTCGGCTGAGCCAATCACCAGGGATGTTGCTCCCCCGGAGGCCGCTCCGCTGCTGGCCGGCGCCTTGCTCAGTGGATCCGAGGATCCGCCGCAGGCAGACAGCGCCATGGCCAGGCCGAGCCCTGCGGCGAGGCCGCCGAATGCCCGCCTGCCGGGATGGTATGGACGGCTTTCTTTCATGATTTACCTCCTGGTACCACAGCCTCCGTGAGGACGGGGTCTGTGAGATCGGCCGTAGCCTGCTGGCTGCGGCGGGACTGCCCCGAGGCGCCTGTTGCCAGGAACAGCCTCTGGAAAAGGGAGAGGACAAGGTCGACGGCGATCGCCAGCGCCGCGATGAGCAGGGAACCGCCGAGCATCTGGGGGAAGTCGCTGAGGACCAGTCCGTCGAAAAGGTACCGGCCCAGGCCGCCCAGGTTGATGTACGCCACCACGGAAACCGTGGCGATCACCTGCAGCACGCCGGTGCGGAAGCCGCCGAACATTACGGTGAGCGCGTTGGGCAGCTCCGCCCGGAAGAGGACCTGCAGTTCGGTCATGCCCATGGCACGCGCGGCGTCCACCACGTTGCGGTCCACGCTGGAGATGCCGGCATAGGTGCCCGCGAGCAGGGGCGGGACAGTGAGGATGACCAGCGCCCAGATAGGAGGCATCAGCCCGATCCCGGCAAGCAGCACAAAGAGCGTCAGCAGGCCCAGTGTGGGCAGTGCCCGGAGCGCGCCGGCGAGCGCAACCACCGCAACCCGTCCCCTGCCGGTGTGGCCTACATACATGCCTACGGGGACGGCGATGGCGGCCGCGATCAGCATCACCAGGCCGGTGTACTGGAGGTGTTCGCCCAGCCGGGCGGGGATCCCGGCGCTTCCTGTCCAGTGCAGGGGGTCGGCCAGCCAGGCGAAGGTATCGGCGAAAACGTTGCTCATGCGTTTCCGCCTCCCGTCTTGGGCCGGGCCAGCCCGAGGGCCGGGTCAAGTGCCTCGCCAACGGTCCCCGCTTCCGGCTGCCGGTCCGGCCGCTTCCCCGCCCGCTCCCATGGAGTGAGGATGCGTTCCAGCAGGACCAGGACCGCATCCATCAGCAGCGCAAGGATGAGGATGGCGATGATGCCCACCACGATTTCGGTCACGAAGCCCCGCTGCAGTCCTGATGTGAACAGCATCCCCAGGTTTCCGATGCCCAGCAGGGCTGCCACGCTGACAAGGGAGATGTTGCTGACCGACACCACCCGGAGCCCTGCGAACAGGACCGGCAGGGACAGCGGAAGGTCCACGCGGAGGAACCGGGCCAACGGCTTGAACCCCATGGCGACGGCGGCCTGGCTCACGTCCTGGCTGACCGAATCGAAGGCGTCCAGGGCGGCCCGGACCAGCAGGGCAACGGCATAGATGGTCAGGGCCACCACCACGTTGACCGGATCCAGGATCCTGGTGCCCAGGACGGTGGGCAGGATGATGAACAGCGCCAGCGAAGGAATGGTGTACAGGAGCGAGGAGGCTGTGAGCAGCACCGAGCGGAGCGCCCGGTTCTGCCGCGCCAGCTGCGCGAGGGGGATGGAGATGACCAGCCCCAGGACCATGGGGACGAGGGCCAGCACCAGATGCTGGCCGGCGCGCTCCAGGACCATGCCGCTGTTGGCGAGGAACCACTCCATCAGAGCGCAGCCTGCCGGAGCTGGCGTGCCTCTTCAATGAGGGCCAGCACTTCTCCGCCGCGGATCACGCCCATCACCTTGCCCTCTCCGTCCACTGCCACGCCCAGGCCCGACGGCGAGGAAAGCGCGGCATCAAGCGCGCGGCGCAGGCTTTCCCCCGGGCGGAACAGGGAACCGCCGGGGATGAGGCCTTCGTCAGTGCCGGGAGTGGACCAGCCGAGCGGGCGCATCTCCTCGTCCACCACCAGCTGCCAGCCGTCGGCGGCGCCCGGATCCGTGTTGACGCTGCGGCCGCGGACGAGCGTTGGCACCGGATGGATGGTGACGCCGTCGGACGGGGTGAAGCCCAGGTGCCGGAAGCCACGGTCCCGTCCCACGAATGAGGCCACGAAGTCATTTGCCGGCGCGCGGAGGATTTCCTCAGGGGTGGCGTATTGGGCGAGCTTCCCGCCCACCGCGAAGACCGCCACTTTGTCCCCCAGGACGGTGGCCTCGTCGATGTCGTGGGTGACGAACACGATGGTCTTGGCCAGGTCCTTCTGGAGCCGCAGCAGTTCCTGCTGGAGTTCATCGCGGACCACCGGGTCCACGGCGCTGAAAGGTTCGTCCATAAGCAGGACGGGAGGATCGGCGGCGAGCGCACGCGCTACCCCCACGCGCTGCTGCTGGCCGCCGGAGAGCTGGGACGGGTAGCGCCTGCCGAGCGGGCGGGCCAGGCCCACAACGTCCAGGAGTTCCTCGGCGCGCCGCCTGGCTTCGGACTTGGACACGCCGTTCAGCCGGGGAACGGTGGCGATGTTGTCCAGCACCGAGCGGTGCGGCAACAGCCCCGCTGACTGCATCACGTAGCCCATCGAGCGGCGCAGTTCAGCTGCCGGGACGGCGGTCACGTCCCTGCCGCCCACCGTGATGGTCCCGGAAGTCGGCTCCACCATCCTGTTGATCATGCGCAGCGTGGTCGTCTTGCCGCAGCCGGACGGACCAACCAGAACGGTGATGGAGCCTTTGCTGATGGACATGGAGAGGTTGTCCACGGCCGGCTGTCCGCCCTGGTACTGCTTGGTAACGCTCTCAAACTCGATCATCGCCTGGTCCATGGTGCGGACTTACCTGTTCTCTGGGACGGGCTCCTGGAAGCACCGCGACATTGTCATCAGGACGCTGATAGTTACGGTAACCCAATCCGGGGCCGGCAACACCCTGCAGCGTCCCGAATCCGGGCAAAGGAATCCCTACTGTAACCATTCGGAGCCGGGAGCGGCCCGGATGGGAGCCCATTTTCCGGCCGGAACAACTGGAGGGCCTGGAACCGTGCCCGACGTGCTTCGTCCGGCCTAGAGTGGATTCGTGACCAACTTGGAAATAGCACCCCAGCAGGAAGTGTGCCCGACGGCAGGCGCGGACGGTACATCCGGGCCTTGCCTGCAGCTGTGGCCGCAACGCGAAGTGCCGCTCGGCGGCGTCCGGGCCATGAACGTCCAGCGGACGCTGCCGCAGCGCGGCCTCCCCACCATCGGGGCGTGGTGTTTCCTGGACAGCTTCGGCCCTGACCGGACGGCGATGTCCGTGCTCCCGCATCCCCATATCGGCCTCCAGACCGTGACCTGGCCCCTCGCCGGCCATATCCGGCACCGCGACAGCGTGGGCAGCGACGTGGTGGTCCGGCCTGGCGAGCTGAACATCATGACGGCCGGCCACGGCGTCTCCCACTCGGAGTTCGCCGTGCTGCCGCCTGCCGGGGAGGCCCTGCCGGTTCAGCGCGGCCTGCAGCTCTGGGTGGCCCTGCCTGAGGGTGAACGGCACCGGCAGCCGGCCTTCGAGCAGCACCGAGAACTTCCCCGGGCCGGCGGCCAGGGGTTCACGGCCACCGTCATGGTGGGCGAACTCGCCGGCGTCACCTCGCCGGCAACGATGTACTCACCGATCGTGGGCGCGGACGTTTCGTGCAGCGGAGCAGCGGTGTTGCCGCTCAACGCCGGCTTCGAGCACGGAATCCTGGTGCTCGACGGCGGCCTGGCGGTGGACGGCCAGGAGGTTCCGCCCGGCCCGCTGGGCTACCTGGGCACCGGGCGTACGGAACTCCAGGTGCAGGCGCTCCCGGGGACGCGCTTCCTCCTCATTGGAGGCGAGCCGTTCCAGGAGGAACTGCTGATGTGGTGGAACTTCGTTGGCCGTACCCACGACGAAGTGGAGCAGGCACGGAGTGACTGGGAAGCCCAGGCCGGACTGCCCGAAACGGAGGAGGCAGCAGCCCGGTACGGCGTGGTTCACGGCCACGGTCCTGACGCTGGACCGGAGGCGGGCCGCATTCCTGCTCCGCCCCTGCCGGGCGTGCGGCTCACGCCCCGGAAACGGCTCCGGGGCGACTGATCCGCTCAGGTCTGCTCGGCCACCAACTGCAGCACACCGAACACCGGTTCCTGGTCCAGCACCCGGATGTCGGTCACGCCCGCGTCCTTGAGGTGGCGGCGGAAGGAGTGCTGTAGCGGGGCAACATTCATGCCCAGGCCGCCGCCCAGGATCACCGGCCCGGTGATGCCAAGCAGGCCCAGCACCTGCAGGGCCAGCGCTGAAAGGTCTTCACCTGCCTGGTCCAGCAGGGCCTGGCTCTCCGGGTGGCCGCCGGCCGCCGCCTCCACTACCAGCCGGGCCTGCTGCGCCCAGAAGCGCCGGCCGGTTTTCGGTGAATGGAACAGCGCAATCAGCCGGTTGGGATCGTCCACCCCGCAGGACTGCAAAAGAGACGCAGTCAGGACGTCCACCGGCAGGCCCTGGTTCATCCGCCGGAGGCTGTGCCGCACCGCTTCGCGGCCCAGCCAGTATCCGCTGCCTTCATCGCCCAGAAGGTAGCCCCAGCCGCCAGCCCGCGCTTCGCCGCCGTCCGCATTCCTGCCCCAGGCTGCAGAGCCGGTGCCCGCAATCACCGCAACACCGGTGCTCGCGTAGCCTGCCGCGAGCAGCAGGCGCGAATCGTGGACCACGGTGACCCGGGCGCCGGGGACATGCGGCTGGATCAGGGACGCCAGGGCGGCGGCGTCGTCGTCGGTATCAATGCCGCCGGAACCGGCGTACACCTGCGACACCTGGCCCCCGCCGATGCGTGCAAACAGGTCGGCAAGGTTGGCGGCCGCCTCGTCGCGGCTGACGTTCTGCACATTGGAACTGCCGGCCGACTCATCCGCAACCGGAGCCCCGTCCTCAAAACGGACACCGTGGGTCTTCGTCCCGCCGATATCCAGCCCGATGATGGCGCCGCGGAGTGGACTGGGGGCCGGGGGTGCGGAGGAGTTTTCAGCGTTGGTCACGTCACAAGGGTAATGGTGCCGGAGCGGCGGGACACCCCGGCCGCCTCACTTTCGGGCGCTCGCGCTTCAGCGGGACCGCTGCCTGACCAGCCCGGCCAGGAGCCTGGGCCCTTCGGTCACCACCATGTCCCGGAACAACCGGACCGGCACGGGTTCGGACCCGGGCTTGCGGCGCCGCCAGGACAGGCCCACTTCGCGGAAAGCCAGGCCGGACTCCAGCGGGACCTCAACCCAGCCGAGGTTCCCGGTTTCGGGGCTGACCGTCCGTCCGGGGGCATCCCCGCCTGGCGGCAGGATGCTGACTCCGAGGCCCGCCGAGACCAGGCCGCGGACCGTGTGAGAATCCTGGCTTTCGAAGGCGATGCGGGGCCGGTAGCCGGCCTCGCGGAACATGGCATCGGTGAGCGACCGCATCCCGTATCCGGGCCCGAGCGCCACAAAAGGCTCTCCCCTGATGTCGGCAAGCCGGGCTGCCGGCCGCGTGGCAAGGGGATGGCTGTGGTGCACAACCAGGCGGAGCGGCTCCCGGTACAGCGGCGCCGAGGACACGTTCCGGCCCGGCGGCGCCACCGGTGCGGTCAGGGCGAGATCGGACTCGCCCGACGCCAGTTCGTCAAGGCACGCGTTGCGGGCGCCCTGGCTCAGGGTGAAAACTGCGCCCGGGTGCCTGCTCCGGAAAGCACTGATCAGGAGCGGCAACGTCGCCTCACCAAAAGTGTGCTGGAACGACAGGGAGACCCTCCCCCGGGCCACGTCCGACTCGTCCCGCACAACGTCCAACCCTGCCTGGAACGCCGTCAGCGCCTGCTCAATGTAGGGCAGCAGGGTCCGTGCCGCGGGCGTCAGCCGGACTCCCCTGCCGTCCCTGACCAGGAGTTCGGTACCGACGACGGCGCTCGCTCGGGCCAGCGCCCGGCTCACCGTGGACTGGGGCACTCCGAGGAGTTCCGCGGTTTCCGTGACGTGCTCGGTCCGCCCCAGCTCGGCCAGCAGGGGCAGCAGCGGAAGCAGCTGCACCAGCTGTTTCTGGTCCGGTTCCACGGGCCGGCCTCCTTCCTGCTCCGCGCGAGCCCAAGTAGGTAGCGCTAAGTGTCGTTTTCGGCGTTCAAAACGACACTTAGCGCTACCTAGTTGGGAAAGCATGCAAATCGGCTATCAGTTTTACACGAAGCATGCATTGGAGGCATCTATTGGGTGAAAGCTAGGCTGGCCGGATGGCACACATCGTCCGTTCCGCCGGCAGCAGCCCTTCCCCTCGTTGGGAAGGTCATGCCAAGGGGTCGACGGCGTACGCCAGGATCCTCGCGGGCCTTTCCTTTGCGGGTGTTGCCACCTTCGCGCAGCTCTATTCCACCCAGGCCGTCCTGCCGATCCTGGCCTCGGACCTGCAGGTCACGGCGGCCGAGGCGGCCCTGACCATCTCCCTGGCCACCGTGGGCCTTGCGGTGACGGTGATCCCGTGGTCCTTCCTGGCGGACCGCATAGGGCGGGTCCGGGCCATGACGTGGGGTATCTCATTGGCCACCGTCCTGGGGCTGCTGGTTCCCTTGTCCACCAGCTTTGGCATGCTGCTCACCCTCCGCCTTATAGAAGGCATGGCACTGGGCGGCATCCCGGCCATTGCCATCGCCTACCTCAACGAGGAGGTCACCAAAGCGCACACGGCCCTGGCAGCGGGAAGCTATGTTGCCGGCACCACGCTGGGCGGGCTTGCCGGCAGGCTGGTGGCCGGGCCGGCCGGTGAACTGTGGGGCTGGCGGGCCGCCGCACTGGCTGTTTCATTCCTTGCCACGCTGGCCGCGGTCGCCTTCCTGGTCCTGGTGCCGCGGGCCCGGGGCTTCGTCTCCGCCCCTGCATCCGGGCTGCGCGGCGCCATCCGGACCTTGGGCGGCCACCTGCGGAATGTCCGCTTGCTGGTCCTCTACGGCCAGGCCTTCCTGATGATGGGCGGGTTCGTGGCGGTCTACAACTACCTGGGGTTCCGGCTTTCGGGCGAACCGTTCGGCCTGCCGGCAACGTTGATCAGCCTGATCTTCCTGGCCTACCTGTCCGGGACCGTCACCTCACGCTGGTCCGCAGGGCTGACCCTGCGCTTCGGGCGCCGCAATGTCCTGCTCGCCGGCCTGGCACTTTCGACGGCGGGCCTTGCCCTGACGCTGACGCAGGCCCTCCCCCTGATACTCGCCGGCCTTGTGCTGTTTACCGGCGGCTTCTTCGCCGCCCACAGCATCGGGGCGGGCTGGACCGGCGCCCTCGCCAGCACCGGCCGGGCGCAGGCCGCCTCGCTGTACAACCTCGCCTACTACCTGGGGTCCAGCATCATCGGCTGGGCGGGCGGACTGGCCTTCCAGTCCCTCGGCTGGAACGCGCTGGCCGCGGCAGTCATGGTCCTGGCCTGCCTCACCGCGGCTGCTGTCGCCGTCGTCCATCCCCGGGCAGAAGGACCTCGCGCGTAACAGGCAGCGCCACGAATTATCTGTCCCTGCCAATCACGCGGCGGCGCAAAAATTCGGCTGCGCGGCCCGTACAAGCGCGAAAGCGCATATTCGCAGGTCTAGGATGAACAGAGGACCATTGAGGAGTTGCAGTGAGCACGAACGCCAGGAATCCCAGGCCGGGAGCGCACCTTGAGCCGCTGGATGCGATTGACGAACGGCTCCTGGCCGCGCTGGTGGCTGATGCCCGGATCTCCAACAAGCAGCTTGCGGAACTCGTCGGGATTGCCCCTTCCACTGCCCTGATGCGGACACGCGCCCTGTCCGAACGCGGGATCGTGCAGGGCTACGAGGCCAAGCTCAGCCTTTCTGCCATCGGGCGGTCCGTGCAGGCATTGGTTGCCGTGCGCCTCCGCGCCCACGACCGCGACCAGATTGACCGCTTCACTGCCCGGGTGCCGCACCTGCCCGCGGTGCTGTCCACGTTCCACACCTCAGGCTCCGTGGACTATCTGCTGCACATCGCCGTCGCCACTACCGAGGACCTGCGGGACTGGGTGCTGGACAACCTGGCAACTGATCCGGTGGTGGGGCACACGGAAACCACCCTGGTGTTCGAACACATCCAGGGCAATCACGGGCCGCTGCCTGAGTAAGTGCCATGCGGAACGGACTAAGCTGCACCCCCGCGGCCGATGACCGCGAGGCGGAAAGTCACGGCGGAGAGGATTAGCGCCGCCGCGCCGCACAACAGAACGAAACCCGCTATGGCGGCCGGCACACCGACCACGCCGGAGGCCCAGCCCAGGCCAAGGACCGGCACAGCGCTTCCCAGGTACGTGATGACATAGACGGTGCTGACGATCTGGGCGTGCCGTGATGCCTCCACCTTGGCCGCCACCTCGTTGAAGACAGTGCGGAAGGCGATGCCCTGCCCTACCCCGGCCGCAAGGGCGGCTGCCACGAGCAGCAGCGGATTCCCCCAGGCTCCCGCCGCCCCCAGGAGAAGCACGGAAACCCCCAGGACGCCAAGCCCCGCCGGAACCACGTAGCGGCCCCGAAGGGTCAGCAGCTGGCTCAGCGCCGAGGACCCCAGGGCCAGGCCGGCCAGCACGCCGACCAGGGGGCGGGAGTCTGTGGCCAGGACCTGGGCAAAGTAGCCGGGTGCAAGCGACAGGCAGAAGCCGAAGACAGCGAAGCTGAGGAAGCCGACGCCGGCAGCGAGCCAGAAGGCGCCCCTCGCCTCCCGCGATACGGAAGGGCGGCGGGGTGCCAGTGCCTGCAGCGGCCTGGCGGAGGCCGGAGGATTGATCGCCGGGCGGGCATGAAGCAGGTACAGCGGCACCAGGAGGCCGGCCAGGACCAGCGAATGGACGTAGTAGGGTGCGCTGGTCGGGCCAGGGAGGAGGGACAGCAGTCCGCCGATCACCGGTCCGGCCGCCACTCCGCCGGACGACGCCAGCAAGGTGAATCGGGATGCCCACTCGGGACGGGTCGGGAGGAGCTCGCGGAGGGCTGCGGCACTGGCCCCGGTTGCCAGCGCAACGGCTGCGCCCTGCAGCGCCCGCCCGGCGCACAGGGCAGCGAGCGTCTGTGCCTCGGCAAAGAGCCAGCCGCCTGCCAGCCCGATGACGACCGCGAGGATGAGCGCAGCCCGGCGCCCGATGTGGTCCGACCAGTGCCCGGCCAGCATGAGCGTGGCCACCAGGGACAGGACATAGCTGGCAAACGCGGCGGTCACGCCCAGCGTGGACAGCCCGAGTTCCGCCTGCAGGAGCGGATACAGCGGCGTCGCGAGGTTGGCGCCCACCAGCAGGACGAAAATGACAGCGCCGGCCATCACCAGGCGCGCCGTGGTGGACGCATCCCAACCCGTCCTGGCAGCAGCCGGGGCAGGACGCATCCGGAGTTCGCTGAAGACCGTCATGTGGCGCCGCCTTTTGGTTCTACCGCGGCAGGTGGACCTTGTGGGAGCCCGGCGCGGGATGGATATCCGATGGCACAAGAATGCGGTACTTCTGCTCCATTGCTCGGAGATCTACGGACCTATTGCGCAAGAACGTCAAAATCTTCCCGGCCATGTGATGCAGAATGACAATATGAACAATCTGGATGCCACCGACCTGAAGATCCTGCTGGCCCTCATCCGGGACCCTCGGATCCAGGTCGGTGAACTCAGCGAGTCCCTGGGCATCGCCCGCAACACGGCCCAGACGCGGCTGCGCCGCCTCATCCGGGCAGGAGTACTGAGGCCGGGCGGCCGCGAGGTGGACCTGGAGGCTGTGGGCTATGACGTTGTGGCCTTCGTGACGATCGAGGTCTCGCACCGGGAGCTGGACGGCGTGGTGGCCGCACTCCGACTGATCCCGCAGGTACTGGAAGTTCATGAAATCTCCGGACGCGGCGACGTCTGGTGCCGGGTGGCAGCCACGGACACCCACAACCTCCAGTCCTCCCTGAGGCAGGTCCTGAGGATCAAGGGCGTGATCCGGACCGAAACCGTACTGGCCCTGCATACCCATATCCCCTACCGCACCGAGCCGCTGATCAGCGGCCTGGCTAAGGCGTCGAACACCTGACGTCCGCGCCCGGGCGGCTAGGATTTCCAGAATGGACTGGCTCTCGTACGTTTCACAGATCAACTGGCTCGCCGTGCTGCTGGCCTTCGTCGCAACCATGGCCATCGGCTTTGTCTGGTACATGCCCTCGGTCCTGGGCAACCGGTGGATGGCCGCCATCGGCAAGACGGAGGACGATCTCAAGAACATCAGCGGCGGGGCAGGCATCTGGGTCCCGATGATGGCGGCCGCGGCCCTGACGGCGGTCCTGCTCGCTGTCCTGATCACCAGGCTCGGACTGGACAGTGCCGTGGCGGGCGGCTTTTTCGCCTTGGTTGCGGGACTCGTCTTCAGGGCAGGCGGCCACGTCATCCACAACGGCTTCGCCGGGCGCCCGGCAGCCGTCACGCTGATCGACTCCGGCCATGACATCGTGGCCATGACGGTGGCCGGCGCCATCATCGGAGGAATGTCGTGATGGTGGCCGCTGTCCTCGCGGCGGAAGACCGGCGCCCATGACCATCATTGACAACGCCGTCTACGTCAACGGGGTCCGCCACGTGGAGCCCGAAAACCTGGAACAGACCTTCGAGACACTGGCCCGGCATGGAGGAATGGCCTGGATCGGCCTCTACCGGCCCACCGAGCAGGAAATGGCTGCCGTTGCCGCTGAATTCGGCCTGCACGCACTTGCGGTGGAGGACGCCATCTCGGCCCACCAGCGCCCGAAAATCGAGCGCTACGAAGACAACCTGTTCACTGTCCTCCGGCCTGCACGGTACCTGGACGCGACTGAAACGGTTGAATTCGGCGAGCTGCACATCTTCACGGGGAAGAACTTCGTGGTCACGGTCCGTCACGCTGAGACGGCCGGCGTGGCACAGGTGAGGCAGCGCCTCGAAGGCCGGCCCGACCTGCTCCGGCACGGCCCCGAGGCCGTGCTTTACGCCCTGCTCGACCGGGTTGTGGATGACTACGGGCCCGTGGTTGCCGGACTTGAAAACGACATCGACGAAATTGAAGACCAGCTTTTCAGCGGTGACACCGCCGTATCCCGGCGCATCTACGAGCTTGCCCGTGAAGTCATTCAGTTCCAGCGGGCCATCCATCCCCTGCCGGACATCATGCGCCAGCTCAAGCAGGGCTTTGAAAAGTACGACGTGGAGACCGATCTCCGGCACAGCCTGCGTGACGTGGAGGACCACGTGGAACGGGTCATCTCCCGGGCCGACTCCTTCCGCGACCTGCTGCAGAACGCCCTGACCCTGGACGGCACCCTCACCGCCAACCGGCAGAACGAGGCCAGCGCCGAGCAGAACGAACAGGTGAAGAAGATATCCTCCTGGGCTGCGATCCTCTTCGCACCGTCCTTCGTGGCCGGGATCTATGGCATGAATTTCGACCACATGCCCGAGCTCCACTGGGAGCTGGGATACCCGATGGCGATCGGACTGATGATCGGGACGGCGGCCCTTATGTACGGCATCTTCAAGAAGAAGGGCTGGCTGTAAGGCATGGAATCGCCGTCACAGCCTCCAGCCCTCCGGGAAGGCCGCATTATTGTTCCCGGCAGCAGCCGCCAGTTGGCTGCCTACGGCCTGTTCCATCCGCAGCCCGACCGGCACCGGGCTCTCCCATCCGGTTCCCGTACGTTCGATGCCAAGGCCCTGGAGCCTGACCTGCTGTGGATCAGCTTTGACGAACTCTGCGCGCCGGGCACGTCGGCGGAGGACTACTCCGTCCTGGCGGCCGGTCCGGAGCTGTGCGTTATTGACGGCGTGCCAGCACCGGAACCTGCGGACGCAGGGTCCCGGGCTGAGGCCTGGGAGCAGTTCGCCGCCGTTCTTGCCGTCCTCGCGGCCAGGAATGCGACGCTTTTTGTTGTCGGCACCGGGCCCATGGACTGGGCGGCCGCCGCCTCTGGCGCCGCGGACGCCCGGCTGCGTGCCTCCCTTGCCGGCATCGACCGGCTCCTGGCGGGCCTTGGGAGGGTTGAATCGGACGAGGCCATCGCCGTTGAGGGCGTTTCAGGGAGTTAGGCAGGGGAACTCCCTGCCGGAGCCTGCTACTTTGCCGCCGGCAGCGTGGTGCCAGCGCGCCGCCCGACCTCCATGCCCGCGGTC
The DNA here is from genome assembly GCF_050573415.1 of Paenarthrobacter sp. NEAU-H11. NCBI lineage: Bacteria > Bacillati > Actinomycetota > Actinomycetes > Micrococcales > Micrococcaceae > Paenarthrobacter > Paenarthrobacter sp. NEAU-H11. Next base: position 397,655 of record NZ_JBNZGA010000001.1, read on the forward strand.
AGGCCGAAGATTTCGACGCTCACGTCCTCGTCCCTTTGGATGTCTGTGACCGTGACGGAGCGTGCCGTCTTTTCGATCCGGCCGACCGGCATGCCGTTGATCGCGACAGCCCAGGAGTCTGCGGCCGGGTCATCGGACTCCCAGGTGACCTTGATTGTGCTGATTCCATTCACCGTGGTCAGGGCCTCGGCCTGGACATTTCCCGGCGGGGCCAGTTGCTGATGGAACGGCTTCGTGCTGACGTGAACGGGGACCCGGAGGACGTGGGTGCTGCCGATCGGGTTCGAGACCCGCAGCGCCAGTTCTCCCTCGAATTCATCCTCATAGGTGTGCTTGTAGGCCGGCCCGGTGGTCGTCGCATCGTAAGTGCCGTCGCCGTCGAAGTCCCACTCGTACTTGCTGATCGCACCGACGGACCCGGAGGCGTCGAAGGTGATCTCCATGCCTGGTGCGGCGTAGTAGCCGTTGATAGGAAACCTGGCCTCGACGCCGTTGTTCTTGCCCAGCGGGATGACGGTGACCTGCAGCGGAGAGTCCCCGCCCTGGCCGGTCGGCGGGCTGGCCTGGGGGGAGGCGGTGGCTGCAGGGGCCGGAGGAGGGGCTGCCGGGGTTACCTCCGGTCCGTACAGGGCACCGGGGCCCTCGGCACAGGCGCTGAGCATGAGCGCTAGCCCACTGGCCGCCAGAACTGCTGCGTTCCTGTTCATCGATCTCCCCATTGATCTTTTCCTTCAGGAAGAAGCATGCCCAGATAATGGCCGGTTGCGCTACGGGGCGGCAACAAGATTGCCGCAATAAAGTCTGTGCCTACAGCCAGGCGCCCAAGGCGTGGCGTGCTCCAGCCTTGACCAGGCGTTCGACGTCGTGTCCCAGGTCCAGGTTGAGCAAGAAAGTGCCTATCGAAACAGCACGATAGCCAGGAAACTCCTTCAAACGGTGGAGCTAAGGGGATTCGAACCCCTGACCTCTTCGATGCGAACGAAGCGCTCTACCAACTGAGCTATAGCCCCGGAACCATCCGCCCCTGCAGGTGCGGCACCGGTGACCCTAGGCTACAAATTTTCCGTGAAGAAGCCAAACCGCCATGCCGACCCCGGCTCACGGGAACCGCGCGGGTGGCCTGTCCGTACTACCCGGGTCAGGCGCGGCGGCGCTGCAGGACGTCGTCGAGATTGCTGAGGGCGCTCTGCGCCTTGGAAAGCTGGGGCCCGTCCGCGGCAGCAGTACCCGCCGGCGGCGCGGCGGCCGCACCTTGCTTCAGGGACGGCTTGCCAACAGCCTTGGGCGATTCGGGGAGCTCCAGGGGCTCGGGGTCAGGGCGCGCGGCCTTCGCTGCCTCAACATAAACGGGCTTGGGGACCTCTACGGGCTCCCACGTGGCAGACGCCGGTGCAGCGCCCGCGGCACCGGCTGCTGCGGCGCTCGGATCCCCCGCGGCGACCGCGACCGCAAGTGCAGCCTCGCGCAGTTCCACTGCGGTCAGCGGCTTTGCCTTTGGCTGGTGCGCCTCGGCGTCGAAAAGCGGGTTGTCCGGCCTGGCCGGCGCTGCTTCAGGCCTCGGCGGGACATTCCCGGCAGCCTTGGACTGCCGGGGCGGCGCGGTCATCGCGGACCGGAAGGCTGCGTTGACCTTGGCTCTCCTGTCCCGGACAGCCAGCCAACGCAGGAGGACCACGGATCCGGCGGTAAGTCCGAGGCACGCCAACGGAAGGACCGGAGCGCCCAGCCCGAAGAGGAGGAGCACTCCGGAAACGAATGCGGTGGCCAACGACAGCAGCCCGATGAGGGCGAGTGCCATCCGGCCATAGCGTATGCGGAACTTGGCCCCGGCCGGCGTGCCGGCAGCAGCGGTCCCGGGTCCGGCGCTCTTCCTGGTGTCCATGGCTTTCTCCTGCTGGGCGGCAACGTTCATAACCAAAACGGCTGGCGATTCCGGTGTTTCATCGGCTGCGGCGTCTGCCAGGAAATCGCCGGCGGGCTGGAACTGGTGCCTGCGGTTCCGGAGGACGTAGGGCGCAACCCACACAATCCAGAGCACAACGGCAACCACAAGGATCACTGAGCTGCTAAGGGGGAAGTCCACACTCAAAACCGTATGAGCATCCGGCCCGCTGCGGCAGCATTAGCTGCGGTGTGTCGTGGCGCAGACGGCAATTCACTGGATTTATGACCGGTGTGAGGCAAGCCACGGCCTAAGTAGTCCCTCCGGGACCTCTTCAGACGTCAAGGCAAACGAGCGGTGGTCGGCCCATTCACCGTTGATGTGGAGGTAGCGCGGCCGGTAGCCTTCGTCCCGGAACCCGAGTTTCTCCACCACCCGGAGGCTGGGTCCGTTCTCTGGCCTGATGTTGATCTCCATCCGGTGCAGGCCCAAGGTCTTGAAGCAATGGTCCGTCACCATGGCGACGGCGGTGGGCGCGATGCCGCGGCCCGCACAGGCCTGATCCACCCAGTAGCCGAGGGTTGCCATCATGGCCGAGCCCCAAACGATCGACGATACGGTCAGCTGGCCAACAATGGGCGGCTTGACGCTGCCGGGCCGCCTCTCGGTGATGAGGAAGGGCAAAGCCGTTGCCTGGGCCGCCTGCGCCTTCAATGACCGGACCATCTGCCGGTAGTCCGGCAGGCCGCCGGATGGATCCGGGTTGGATGCTTCCCACGGCGCCAGCCACTGGCTGTTGCGGGACCTGACTTCCGTCCATTCCTTCTTGTCCCGGTACCGGATGGGCCGCAGGACCAGATCCCCGCATTCCAGGGTCACGGGCCAGATGGGACCAGGGCGCATGGCGCTACTTGGACAGGCCGGCGGTGAAGCCGGGCAGCCATTCCCGCAGGCCGGGGCCGAGGTCCTCGCTGTCAATGGCCAGCTGGACGCAGGCCTTGAGGTAGCTGAGCTTGTCCCCGGTGTCGTAACGCCGCCCCCGGAACACGACGCCGTAGACACCGTGCCCTTCGCCGTCACCGGTGGCCAGTTCCTGGAGGGCGTCTGTCAGCTGGATTTCGCCGCCCCGTCCCGGCCCGGTGCGCTCAAGGACGTCGAAGACGGCCGGATGGAGTACGTAACGGCCAATCAGCGCCAGGTTGGAGGGCGCTTCCTCCGGGCTCGGCTTCTCCACGAGCCGGTTGACCCGCACGTATGATTCGCCGTCGATCGGTTCGATGTCAGCGCAGCCGTAGGCGCTGATCTGCGAGGGTTCCACTTCGATCAGCGCGACGACGGAACCACCGGTTTTGGCTTGGACATCAATCATGGTGCTGAGCAGTTCGTCCCGGGCATCGATCAGGTCATCGCCCAGCAGCACGGCGAAGGCTTCGTCGCCAACGTGCTGCTTCGCGCGGAGTACGGCATGGCCCAGTCCGTGCGGGTCCCCCTGCCGGACGTAGTGGATGTCACCCAGGTTGCTCGCAGCCTGGATGGACGCCAGCTTCTCGATATCCCCCTTGCCTTCAAGGGCGGACTCCAGGGACGGCACACGATCGAAGTGGTCTTCCAGCGCCCGCTTGTTCCGCCCGGTGATCATCAGGACATCGTTGAGGCCGACGTTCACGGCTTCCTCAACCACGTACTGGATGGCAGGCTTGTCCACAACGGGAAGCATTTCCTTGGGCATCGCCTTGGTTGCCGGCAGGAACCTGGTGCCAAGTCCGGCGGCAGGAATGACGGCTTTGCGTACTCTCGGATTACTGGTAGTCACCGGACTAATCTAACGTCAGCGTCAAGCATTCAGTAATCAGGGGATGGCCGACGCCATGCGGCAGCTACGGAGGAAACACATGACGCTTGAGGATTCAAAGGCGGCCAAGGACGAGATACGTGCTGCCCATCGCCGCCGTCGTGCTTTGCTTACGCTCCAGGAGCGGCAGGATGCCGGGGAAGCCTTGGCGAAGCACGGGGCAGCGTGGGCAGATTCGGTAACCCGGGGGAAGGCAGCGACGGTCTGCGCCTACCTCGGAGTCGGGGCGGAACCGCCCACGCTGCCGCTGATCGCGGCCCTCCACGACGCCGGCCACAAAGTCCTGCTTCCCGTCTGCGAGCCGGGGCGGGAGCTGAAGTGGGTCTTCTGGGCGCCGGGCGTCGATCTGGTCAAGAGCAGGTATGCCCCCATCCTGGAGCCCGTGGGGACACGGCACGAAATTGAGGTGGCCGGGGAAGCTGCCGCCCTCTTTATCCCTGCCACCGCGATTGACCTCGCGGGCAGCAGGGTAGGCCAGGGCGGAGGTTACTACGACAAGTTCCTGGGCCACCTCGAATCAGCCGGGAAGCATATTCCGCTGGCCGCGGTGATCTACGACGGGGAACTGCTGCCTGCCGGCAGGATTCCGGTGGAGGCATTCGACCGGCCGGTGCCTGGCGTCGTGCTTCCCTCCGGGTTCCGGAGGCTGGCGGACGCCGCCTGACCGGGGAAGTCCCCGCGTACGAGGATGGTAGAATTAGCACTCAGGCCCTGCGACTGCTAATGGACATCCATAATCCAGAGGCAGTCCGGGACCTCTCGTTTGCCCAAGAGGAGGAGCACCAGTGCCAACGTATGCGTACGCCTGCAAGGATTGCGGCCATGCCTTTGACATCGTCCAGTCGTTCTCGGACAGCTCTCTGTCGTCGTGCCCTGAGTGCCAGGGTACCCTGCGCAAGAAGTTCAACAGCGTGGGCGTTGTCTTCAAGGGTTCCGGCTTCTACCGCACGGACTCCCGGGATGCCAAGGGCAGCACGGCTTCTGCCGCTCCCGCTGCGCCGGCGGCAACGCCTGCGGCCGCACCAGCTGCTCCGGCTCCGGCTGCTGCCGCCAGCTGATCCACGTTCCGCGGTCCAGGCTGCTGCCTGGCAGCTGACTGCGTTGTCCACATAGCTGCCGGCGCCCCTGCCGCGGCCGCCATGCGCGGCTTTAGCGTGGGCACATGCCTGCACACGGACAGCAACACCGGGTTGTATCAAGCGCGTCGCACGGACCTGGGCTCCCCGGGGCTTTACGGCGCAGTGGCGCCCACGGCGGGAGCCGCGCCGCCGGCCACAACGCACGCCGCCGCCCGCCGGCCCGCTTTGCCTCCTGGCTGAGCCGCAACAGGCGGCTGGCCGCCGCGCTTCTCCTTTGCGCCGCAGCCGCCATCACCGTCCAGCAACTTACGCCGGCACCGGTCTACACGGTGCCTGCGCTCGCCGCAGCCCGCGACCTTCCCGCCGGCACAGCCATGGCGGCTGCGGACCTCGCCTCTGTCCAGGTACCGCCGGGCATGCTGGGCGACGGATTCCTCAACGGACCGGGCGAGGCGGCCGGGAAACAACTCGCGGCACCGCTGCGCAAGGGACAACTGCTCACGGATGCCCAGCTGCTTGGTCCGGGGCTGCTCGCCGGCACTCCCCCAGGGTCAGCGGCTGTTCCCCTTCGCATGGCGGATCCATCGTCCATCCAGCTCGTCTCCCCAGGGCAGCTCGTGAACGTGGTGCTAACGGCAGCCGGCGGCTACGACCAGCAGGAGCCACCGGAGGTCCTGGCTTCAGGGGTTCCGGTGTTGTGGACTTCCGGTCAGGGCGGGCAAGGCGGCCAGTGGCTGGGCACGACGGAGACGGACGGACTCATAGTGGTGGCCGCCAATCCGGAACAGGCGGTTCGGCTCGCCGGCGCCTCCACGCAGGGAAAGCTGTTCTTCGTCCTGGTGGGGCCGTAGCCCTGCGAGCGATGGTCCGGGCCGGCGCGGAGCCACAGCGCCAACCTCCACGGCCGCAGGCTCCTGCCCCGGCTGCGATCCTGCCTCAGCCCCAGTGCGGGGGTTTCTGTTCCTTCAGCCACGCATCGTGGTCGTCGTCTTCGCGGTCGCCCCAGCCCCGGGCTTCGTCTTCCGCCGCCTTGTTGGGCAAGGCAGACGTGCCAGGCAGGGCGGCCGTGCCTGAGGTGGATGCGCTGCCGGGAACGGGGCCGCCCTCCTGGTCCTGCCCGGCTGCAGGTCCGGCGGCGACGGACGGCTCGGTGTCCGAAGAGTCGTTCTTCTCGTGGTCCGGGGCCATGGCACCCGCCTCCTTGCTGTCCAGGCGTTCGGCCTGTGCTGGTTCATGGTCCGATGCCGCGCGCCGGGACACGGCATCGATTCCGTTGAGCGCCTGGTCCACGTCGTCGTCCAGGAAGGCGATGGATGTGGACGTCCGCCCGGAGAGCGCGTTCTTTTCGAGGCCGAGGTATCCTGCGATGCGGTCGGCGCAGGCGGACGGATCCGTGAACACCTCGATGGTCCACAGCGGCATGTAGCGCCAGCCGAGGCGCTCCAGCAGCTGGGGGCGCAGCCGGCTCCGCTCCCGGACGCTCAGGGCGCGGTACTGTTCGGTGCCATCCGATTCAATCGCCACAGGCCAGGGGAGGTCGGCGTCCTCCTGGCCCATGGTGCTCAGCGGATCTGCGGCAGCCACCACGTCGATGGCGCCGTCATACTGGTGCCACACCCGGGCGCCCCGGGCGCGCAGGCGGTCTCCAAGGTCAGCCACCAGAGGATCGGCCCCAAGGGCCTGCTCGCTGGCCGCGGCCCGCGAGGCCGGAGTTCCGAGGTCCGTGTTTCCCGCAATTTCACGGTCAAGGAGCGAGTAGAGGTCCACGGCGCCGTGCGTCAGCCTGGTGTGGTCCAGGTCCTCGGGCCGGAAGCAGGTGAGAACGTGCATCGACCTGCGGGCGCGGGTCATGGCCAGTGCGAACTTCTCCCGGCCGCCCTCGGCGGAGAGGGGCCCGAAGTTGTGCAGGGCCCGCCCGTGCGGTGTGCGGCCAAAGCCGGGCGAGAAGATGACATGGTCGCGCACCAGCCCTTGGGCCCGTTCAAGATCGACAACGCGGAACGATTCGGGGCCGGCTCCGAAGAAGCCCGCCAGGGCCGGGTAGTTGGGCAGCTGGAGCCGGATGGATTCCCCGATCCTGGCCGCATGGCGGAGGCTTGCCGTGACCACGGCCAGCGACGTACGCGGGCGCAGCCGGGCGTGCTCGAAGACCAGCTGGACCACGCGGTTGACTTCCGCCACCACGGATTCCACGCCCTCATGGTCTGCACTGGGCAAGCCGGTGCCGTCCGGCAGGTACTCCACCAGCAGCGACCGGTCCAGTCCCGTGGCGGACTGACCCTCCGGGAGCCGGCGGAGGCCGCCGTCGTAAAAGTTCTTGCTCAGCTGCAGCACGAGGTCCTCGTCCACCGCCCGGTAGACGAAGTTGAGCCGCCACACCGGAAGTACCCTGGACAAGGCACCAAAGGCGCTCTCCACGCGCTGGTGCGCCGATTCGCCAGGCGCCAGGCGCTCGACGCCGACAGTAAACGTGCGGGGGCTGGCGATGCGGGAGTCGCCGAAGGCAATGACCTGCCTGGCGCGGGCGATGGACGGCAGCACCGCCTGGAGCGACGTCGCCTCGGCGTCCAGGATGACCACCGCGTCAAAGCGCTGTTCCGCCGGCAGCAGGCCGGTCATGAGATAGGGGCTCACGGACCAGACCGGCACCAGGGTTCCGATCAGTTCAGGCGCCTGCGCCGTCAGCGACGGCAGCGACACCCTGCCATCCTTGAGCAGGCTCCGGAGGAGATCCGCTTGGCGGGGGTGCGCGGCGATGGCGCCGCGCCACCGCTCGGCGAGGTCCCAGCGGAGGCGGGCGGCGCCGCTGGCAATGTGGGCGTTGTCCGCAAGGCGGTACTCGGCCTCCAGCTTCCGCAGCGCGTCGCCGTCGGACATGGCCAGATAGTCGTCGCCGCTGATCATCGCTTCAAGGGCGGACTGCCACCATGCCAGCTCAAGTTCGGCCCCCACGGAGCCTGCGGGAACCTCGCGCTCGGCGAGGTCGGCGAGGAGCTCACCGAGCCCGTGCTCGCGCATGTTCTCAACCAGCAGGGTGCGCTCGGGCAGTGTCTTCAGTGTGTCGGTATCCGCCACCAGCCGTCCAAGGCGCTCCATGAGCTCTTCGTAGCGCACGGCAGCCAAGGAACCGCCGGCCTCCGTGTGCCGCAGGGCCTCACCCAGGCGGGCCAGGTCGCCGTCCAGCGAACGGTACATCGCGTTCATCTCGGCGAGCCCGGACGGCACGGCGGGATGCCGCTGCGTGGTCGCATAGCCTGCCCACAGCGCCCGCTGCTCCTGCACCAGCAGCAGGGAGGTGTGCAGGTCGGCAATGTGGACCCCGGGCCGTACGTACTCCTTCGCGACCCTGCGCAGCCTTGAACGCTGCATGGAGGTCATCTCAATGCCGCGCTCCTTGCGCCAGGCCGAGGGCGCGGTGGCGGAAATGAGGTCCGTGACCGGGCGGTCGAAGATGTCCGGGGTGAACTTGTCCAGGCTGCCCCGCACCGCCACCAGGAGCTCAAGCTGCTCGCCCCACTCCGCAAAGGAGGCACCCAGCCGGATTTCCGCGTGCTCGGCAACCGCCTCCATGCGGTCGCGCAGCGCAGGCAGGCTCTTCTCCACGGAGCGGACCAGTTCCTGCGCTTCCTCGGTCTCTTTGCGCGTCAGCAGGCGGGCGCCATGCCACGGGCTGGTGGTGGAGGCCTTGCTGAAGCTGCCCAGCTCAGCTGCCCGGCGGAGCCTGCCTGCAAGCTCGTCACGGTCCCGGATGCTGTCCAGGACGCTCCGCTTCAGCCGGACGGTGGTGGCCGGGGCAGGGTGGATGGAGGTGAGCTCCGCCAGCGACTGCATGGCCTGGTACGGGGAGCAGCCCCACCGCTGCCTGACGTTGTGGAGCGACGCCACGTGGTCCATCAGGGCGTGGCGGTGCTCCGTGAGGGTGTTGTGGAGATTTCCCAGCTGGGGTTCAAGCGACTTTTCGTTGCGGACGATGGCCCGGACCAGCTGGGCTTTCAGCTGCTGGGCGGTGACGTTTCCGGACAGCTGGAAGAGGATGGACTCCAGGCCCAGGCCCTCCAGCTGGCCGGATACTTCGTTGAGGCTGGCGCGGCGGTCCCCCACCACCAGGACGGTTTTTCCGGCATCCACCAACGCACCGATGGTGTTGATGGCGGTCTGGGTCTGGCCGGTGCCCGGCGGGGTCCTGACCACCAGGGAATCCCCGGCACGGGCAGCGTCTATGACGTACTGCTGGTCCGTGTCCGCGTCCAGCAGGAGCAGTTCGTCCTGGGGGTGCCTGCTGTCCAGGGGAGGGAAGCGTGAGGGATCCGGCTCCTCGACGTCCACCATTTCGCCTCCGCCCGCGGTGGCCAGCGCGGAGATGAGCGGGTTGGAGTCGTTGATCCACGGGTCATCCAGGTTGCCCGAAAGGTCCGCGAAGGTTGAAACCAGCAGGTTGTGCTGGGCTTCTGCGCCGTGGATGGGCCTGATCAGCGTGCCCAGCCGGTCCAGGACGGGCTGCGGATCGAAGCGGGCCGTGCTGTACGCAAGCCGGGTGACGGCGTTGACGTCGAAGACAATGCCGTGGATGTTCTTCAGGTGCCGCACCAGGGCGGGGTTGATGTGCGCCTGCTCGGTCAGCTGGAGTTCGTAGTCGTCCTCCCCCGGCCGGACGGTCAGGGAAATGGCCGTGAGCATGACCGGCGCCGAGACGCGCTGGGGCTTGCCGCCGACGGCGGACGTCCACACCACGGTGCCTGCGGAGAGGTAGCCGGCGTCAATGCCGCGCTCATTGGAAAGCTCGAAGATCTTAGACCTGATGTTCCGGGATGCCCTGGCTGCGACGACGTACTGCTGGCGGTCCCGGATCAGGGTGGACAGCCGCGTCTTGCGTCCGGCCATGAGCTGGGCCAGCCCGGACGGGTGGGCGTGTGTCAGATCGATGGAACCTTCGGGAGTCTTGGTGAAGCGCAGCATTGTGTCCGCCCCGGTGACGGGTTTAAGCCCGGACAGCCATTTGCGGAGCTCCTCGGAGCCCTCCGGGTGGCCTTGACCAACTGACACTACTGCCTTCTTTTCTGCGCTTGCACGTGACGTCCTGGACCATACGGGCATAGGTTCGAGAGTAGCCGCTTAGGCGGCGGGACTGAGAGACCGCAACACTGCGCGCCCCGAAATTCCGGAGGATTTCACCCCGGAACACCAGTGGCCGGCCTCCCTTGACGGAGGCCGGCCACTCAGGATGCTACTCCCACTCGATGGTTGACGGCGGGGTGGTGGTGACGGCGAGCCACACGCGGTTGACGCCTTCCACCTCGTTGGTGATGCGGTTGGAGATCCTGGCCAGCAGTTCGTACGGAAGCCGGGACCAGTCCGCCGTCATGGCGTCCTCGGAGGAGACGGGGCGGAGCACGATGGGGTGGCCGTAGGTGCGGCCGTCACCCATGACTCCGACGCTGCGCACGTCAGCCAGCAGCACCACGGGCATCTGCCAGACCTCGTTGTCCAGGCCCGCGGCGGTCAGCTCGGCGCGCGCGATGGCGTCGGCCTTGCGCAGCAGGTCAAGGCGCTCCTTGGTGACCTCGCCGACGATCCGGATCCCGAGGCCGGGGCCGGGGAAGGGCTGGCGACCCACGATTTCCTGGGGCAGGCCCAGCTGTGCACCCACGGCGCGGACTTCGTCCTTGAAGAGTGCCCGAAGCGGTTCGACGAGCTCGAACTGCAGGTCCTCGGGCAGGCCGCCCACGTTGTGGTGGCTCTTGATGTTCGCTGCGCCCTCGCCACCGCCGCTTTCGACGACGTCCGGGTAGAGGGTTCCCTGGACCAGGAACTTGATCTTCTCGCCATGGGCGGCGGCCTCGGCGATGATGGCCAGTTCGGCTTCCTCGAACGCGCGGATGAACTCGCGGCCAATGATCTTGCGCTTGGTTTCGGGATCGCTGACGCCGGCAAGCGCGGACAGGAAGCGCTCCTGCTCGTTCGCGACATACAGCTTCACGCCGGTGGCGGCCACGAAGTCGCGCTCCACCTGCTCGGCTTCGCCTTCGCGCAGCAGTCCGTGGTCCACGAACACACAGGTCAGCTGGTCACCGACGGCGCGCTGCACCAGGGCTGCGGCGACGGCGGAATCCACGCCGCCGGAGAGGCCGCAGATGACCCTCGCATCACCGATCTGCTTCCGGATCCGCTCCACCTGCTCCTCGAGGATGTTCCCGGTGGTCCAGTTGGGCTCGATCCGGGCACCCTTGAAGAGGAAGTTTTCCAGGACCTGCTGGCCGTAGGCGGAGTGCTTTACCTCGGGGTGCCACTGCACGCCGAACAGGCCCTTCTCCTCGTTGGCGAAGGCAGCCACTTCGGCGCCCGCCGTCGTCGCCAGCACTTCAAAGCCTTCCGGGGCCTCGTGGACGGAGTCGCCGTGGCTCATCCAGGTGTTCTGGTGCTGGGGCATGCCTTCCAGGACCGAGCGGCCTTCACCGATGATGGTGGTCTGGGTTGAGCCGTACTCGCGCAGCCCGGTCTTGTCCACCTTGCCGCCGAGGGCGTTCGCCATGGCCTGGAAGCCGTAGCAGATGCCGAAGACCGGGACCCCGGCCTCGAAGAGGTCGGCACCGACGCTCGGGGCCCCGTCAGCGTAAACGCTGGAGGGGCCGCCGGACAGGATGATGGCGGCGGGGTTCTTGGCCAGGAGCTGCTCGGTGGTGTAAGTATGCGGAACCACTTCCGAATACACGTTTGCTTCCCGGACGCGGCGGGCAATCAGCTGCGCGTACTGGGCACCGTAGTCAACAACCAGCACCGGCTTCTGGGAAGTCTGGGATGCAGTGGGAGTAGTCACCGTCATAGCCTACTTTGCGCCGTTGCGCCGGCGCACCTTGAGAAGCGGTGCTGTGACGGAGCAGACTCCCCGGCGGGCAGCCCCGGCCATTGCCGGTCAGTAGCGCCGGGGTGCCTGGGGGTTGGCGGCCAGCTCCGCCTCAACCTCGGCGTGGACCTTCTTTTCCACGATGAAGGAGAGGAAGGGAACCACGCCGCCCAGTGCCAGCAGGACCAGCTTGAGGAACGGCCAGCGCATCAGTGACCAGAGCCGGAAGTTGGAGATCAGGTACACCACGTACATCCAGCCGTGCACAATCAGGACGGCCACGGACAGGTTGACGCCTCCCAGCACACCCGGAGGCTCCGCATCGGCAAAACCGAAGCCGAAAGGCTGCCCGGTGACGGCGTTGGTGCCACCGGCAAACAGGTACTGCCCGAAGCCGTACCGGGCGGCCAGTTCGGCGCAGAGCAGCAGCAGCATGGTGCCGGTCAGGTAGGCGAGCACTTTGTAGAACTTCAGGGCAGAGCGGATCTGGGCCTCAGTCCCGCCGAAGCGCCGCTTCCTGCCGGCGGACTTTCCTGCCGGGTTGGTGCCTGTGTTGGTGCCTGTGTTACTGCCTGTGTTACTGCCTGTGGCAGAGGCGGGGTTGGCCGGTTTCGGGTCGATCATGGCTGTACCTTTTGCTGGTTGTGTTCGGGATGCAGGGTGTCTTCGTCTTCTTCCTCAAGGCTGTCCTCGAGGTCGCGGTGGTAGTCGTCCTTGACGAGCCGCCACCAGATGAAGAGGGCAAAGCCGGCGAAGACCACCCATTCGAGGGAATAGAAGAGGTTGAGCCAGTTGATCTGCTGGGCCGGCGGCTGCGGGCCGATGTTCAGGGGAAGGAGCTCGCCGGGCACGGCAGCCGGGCTGACGTCCTCACCGCCCGTTATTTCCGCGGTGGCGGCGACGAAACCGGGGTAGCTGCTGACCTCCCAGTAGTTGATCAGCTCAGCCACGGAAACCGCGGTGGCTTCTCCCGGCCGGGGTGCCGTTCCCGGCACGGGCGCCTCGGACGGCAGGAGCCGCCCCGTCAGTTGGAGGATGCCCGACGGCGGCGCTGGAGCAGCCGCGCGGTCCGCCACCCAGCCGCGGGCCACCGGGATCCACGTCTGGGGTGAGGCGGCAACGCCGCTCAGCGTGGGTGCGCCGGAGACGGCAAAGGCGGTAACTACCCAGTAGCCTGGCCTGCCGTCGTGAAGCCGGCCGGGAACCAGCAGTTGCTTTGCGGGGTCATAGGATCCCTCTGCCGAAACCATCTGGTCGGCATCCGTTCCGTGGAAGAACTCGCCGGGCTGCAGGGTTTCAGTGAGGGGCTGGACCTGTTCGGTGGCGGGGTTGGCGGGGATTTCGGGCCTGGTGGACCGCCCGAACTGCCACTGGCTCAGCAGCACGAAGACCCCGGAGATGGCGATCGCGAAGACAAAACCGGCGATCCATCGGGGCTTAAGGGCTGTTTTCCACACGTCTTAACCGTACTTCGTGCCGCTGTAGAACAACTAAACGCCGGGACGGCGGCAGGAACCGCACCGGACGGTCGGTCCCGGTGGCCCGGGTGGTTGGCTGGGGCTGCCTAGTGATCGAAGAACACCAGGCTCGAGTTGATGAGCTCCGCAATCACCTCAGGATCGTAAGCCCGGCGCAGCGACTCCCGGAACGACTCCTTGGACAGCGACCGGGCCAAGGTTGCCAGGACTTCGAGGTGGTCCGAGAAGGAACTCGCGGGGGTGGCGATCAGCAGGATCACGGTAGCGGGACCGTCCGCCGCGCCAAAGTCCAAGGCATGTCCGTACTTGGCGATGCCGACGGCAATGGACGTGCGGGAAACAAACTCGCTGCGGGCGTGCGGAAGGCCAATCCCGCCGGGAAGCCCTGTGGCCAGCTGGTGTTCCCGGGCATTCACATGCTTGAGGAATCCGTCCAGGTCCGAAATCCGCCCGGCGGCATACAGCCGCTTGGCGAGTTGCGTGGCGGCATCAGCCTTGTCCGTTGCCTCCAGCTCCAGGATCACCATTTCGGGCGTGGTGAGCCCGGCATCGTACCGGTCAAGTGGTTCCGCCAAGGCGTGTCCCTTCGGTCAGGAGTGCTGTTGCCGTGGACCCCTCAGCGCAAGGGCACGATGTCTTCCACGCCCAGGCGGGCGGCGTCTGCGGATTCGTCGTCCGGCTGTTGCTGGCTGAGGCGTTCGGCCTCCACCCGTGCGATGTAGTGCCGGACCTCGTTTTCGCGCTGTTCGTCACTCCAGCCAAGAACGTCACCCATTAGTTTAGCGACAACCGGCACGGCGGACACGCCGCGGTCCCACGCCTCGATGGAAATCCGGGTCCTTCGGGTCAGGACGTCGTGCACGTGCCGGGCACCCTCGTGGGTGGCGGCGTACACGGCCTCGGCCTGGAGGTAGTCGTCAGCGCCGGGAATCGGCTCAGCCATTGCCGGATTCTCCTCGATGATGGCCAGCACTTCATCGGTCATGGAGCCATAGCGGTTCAGCAGGTGCTCGACGCGGGCCACATGCACGCCGGATTCCTCCGCGGTGCGGTTGCGCCGGTTCCAGGCCGCCCTGAAGCCGCTTGCGCCCAGCAGCGGGATGGTCTCCGTGCAGCTGGGCGGAACGCGCTCGTCCATGGTGCGGGTGGCCTCATCGACCGCGTCCTTGGCCATCACGCGGTAGGTGGTCCACTTCCCGCCGGCCACCACCACAAGGCCCGGAACGGGATGGGCCACCACGTGTTCGCGGGACAGCTTGGCGGTGGAGTCGTTTTCCCCGGCGAGGAGCGGACGCAGGCCGGCGTAGACGCCCTCCACATCCTCCCGGGTCAGCGGCCGCTTGAGGACCTTGTTGACGTGTTCCAGGATGTAGTCGATGTCCTTGCTGGAGGCGGCCGGGTGGGCCTTGTCCAGGTTCCAGTCGGTGTCCGTGGTGCCGATGATCCAGTGCCGGCCCCAGGGAATCACGAACAGTACCGATTTTTCGGTGCGCAGGATCAGCCCCACCGTTGACTGGAAGCGGTCCCGCGGAACCACCAGGTGGATGCCCTTGGAGGCCCTGACCTTCAGCTGGCCGCGGTCGGTCACCATGGCCTGGGTTTCGTCCGTCCAGACGCCCGTGGCATTGATGACCTGCTTGGCGCGGATGTTGAACTGCGTCCCGTCCTCATGGTTGACCACCTTGGCCCCCACTACCCGTTCACCCTCGCGGAGGAAATCCACCACCTTCATCTGGTTGACGGCGTGGGCGCCATAGTAGGCGGCGGTCCGCACCAGGTTGGCGCAGTATTTGGCGTCGTCCACCTGGCCGTCGTAGTACCGGATGGAGCCAACGAAGGCATCGTTCTTGAGGCTGGGGGCGGCACGCAGGGTGCCCCGGCGGGTGAGGTGTTTATGGAACGGCACTCCCCTGCTGTGCCCGCTGGAGATGGACATGACGTCATACAGCGCGATGCCGGCACCCACGTAGGGCCGCTCGATGAAGGGCTTGGTCAGCGGATACAGGAATGGCACCGGCCGCGCGAGGTGGGGCGCCAGTTCCGAGAGCAGCAGCCCCCGCTCCTGCAAGGCCTCCTTCACCAGGCCGAAATCCAGCATTTCGAGGTAGCGGAGGCCGCCATGGATAAGCTTCGAGGACCTGGAGGACGTGCCTGCCGCCCAGTCGTTCGCCTCAACGATGCCCACCGTCAGGCCCCGCGTGACGGCGTCCAGCGCGGCTCCTGTGCCCACGATCCCGCCGCCAACAATGAGGATGTCCAGCTCCTGGCCGGGCTCCGAGGTTGCACGCAGCCGTTGGATGGATGCTTCCCTGGCTTCCGGGCCGAGTGCCCCGCCGTTAACAGGAAATCTCTTCATTGAACGCCTCCAGTGCCTCTCGTGCCGGTAGTAAAACCACCCTACTTGCTTGCGGCACGCTTGGGCAGGAGTCTGTCAGTTTCCGGCGTAAGGGGAAACCACGACGTCGACCCGCTGGAATTCCTTCAGGTCCGAGTAACCGGTGGTCGCCATGGAGCGGCGCAATGCGCCGATGAGGTTGGAGGTTCCGTTGGTGTGGTGGCCCGGCCCGAACAGCACTTCCTCCAGCGGGCCTACAGTGCCCACGTTGGCGCGGTCGCCGCGGGGAAGTTCGAGGTGGTGGGCTTCCTGCCCCCAGTGCCATCCCTTGCCTGGCGCCTCCTCGGCCCGGGCCAGGGCGCTGCCGAGCATCACGGCGTCGGCTCCCATTGCGATCGCCTTGACGATGTCGCCCGAGGTGCCCATGCCGCCGTCGGCAATCACGTGGACATAGCGTCCGCCGGATTCGTCCATGTAGTCCCGGCGTGCGGCGGCGACGTCGGAAATGGCGGAGGCCATGGGCGAGTGGATGCCCAGGGCGCGGCGGGTGGTGGTGGTGGCACCGCCGCCAAAGCCCACCAGGACACCGGCCGCGCCGGTGCGCATGAGGTGCAGGGCGGGCGTATAGCCGGCCGCGCCGCCCACGATGACGGGGACGTCGAGTTCGTAGATGAACTGCTTGAGGTTCAGCGGCTCGTGGTCCTTGGAGACGTGCTCGGCGGATACGGTGGTGCCGCGGATGACGAAGATGTCGACGCCGGCGGCCACGACCGTCTTGTAGTGCTCCTGGGTGCGCTGCGGGGTGAGCGACCCCGCCACCGTCACACCGGCCTCGCGGATCTCGGCCAGGCGGGACGTAATCAGTTCAGGCTGGATGGGTGCCTTGTACAGCTCCTGCATCCGCCCCGTCACGGCGGGGCTGTTGGTTTCATCCTCCAGCGCGCCGATCTCGTCCAGGATGGGCTGCGGGTCCTCGTAGCGGGTCCACAGGCCTTCGAGGTCAAGCACGCCGAGGCCGCCGAGCCGGCCCAGGGCAATGGCGGTCTGGGGCGACATGGCTGAATCCATCGGCGCCGCGATCACCGGCATGCTGAACTGGTAGGCGTCGATCTGCCAGGAGACGGAGACGTCCTTGGGGTCGCGGGTACGACGGTTAGGGACGATTGCAATGTCATCCAGGGAGTAGGCTCGACGCCCACGCTTGCCACGGCCGATCTCGATCTCGTAAGTCACTGCTCTAGGTTATCCCAGCCGGGGTACTGGCCACGGCTGCGGCTGTCCGTGGCTACAGTGGCCTGATGGGTTCACAGTGGGTATTCGACGGCCATATTGCCGGCATTGGCACGGGCTCCGGACTGCGGGCGGTGGTGGGCATCTGGCAGGAGTCCCCGTTCGGACGGTTTGCGGACGTGATGGTCCAGCACCCCTCCGGGCACCGGCAACTGCTGGCCCCCACCGGGGCGGCGGCGGACTTCATTTCCGCCACCTACACCTTCGACGACGTTGCAGTGGTCGGCGTGTCCGCGCGGCTGGAGCAGGGGATCCTGACGGTCGACGCCGGTCCCTTGGGGATCAGCGCCAGCCTGGGCAGTCGGACCCTCCTTGGCAGCGCGCTGCGGGCCGTCCCCCGGCGGCTGGCAGTCCACCCCGGCTGGCTGCGCGCCGTCAGTCCCGTGGCCGGCATTGTCAGCGGCGGCTCCCGGACGTCCGGCACCGCGGGCAGCGGCCGGCGGGAGTACTACGGGGTGAGCGACCTGCACACCATCAGTGCCGCCGTCGTCAGCTGGGACGGCGCTGACGCCGGCGCACTGGCACCTGTCCACCCGCCGGTGACCTTCGGTTTCAGCAGCGTTCCGCCGCAGCCAAGCCTCGCCCGCGTGCGCACCACCGTGGTTGAGGCCGCGCCCCGCCGGCCGCCTGTGGCCGGCGCCCGCCGGTTCCCTGGCAGGCGAAGCGGGGTCAGGGGCTGGTGGGGACGCTGAGCTGGGACTCGAACATCCGGAAGTACCGCCCGCGCAGCGCCACCAGTTCCTTGTGCGTGCCCTGCTCCACGATCCTGCCGTCCTCCAGCATGTACACGATGTCCGCCTTCTCGATGGTGGCCAGGCGGTGGCTGATGGCGATGATCGTGCTGCCGCGGTCGGCGAAGAGGCGGGTGAAGATCCGGTGCTCGGCGAGGGCGTCGATGGCTGACGTCGGCTCGTCCATCACCATGAATGAAGCGTTCCGGTAGAAGTTGCGGGCCATCGCGAGCCGCTGCCACTGGCCGCCCGAGAGGCCGCTGCCCTTCCGGCCACGCGGGTCCTCCATCCAGTTGCTGACGTGGTTTTCCAGGCCGTTGGGCAGTTTGTTGATGAACTCCAGCGCCTCCGCGTCTCCAGCAGCCTTGCGGATGCGCGCATCGTCCCGCGGCGAGTCGACGTCGCCGAAGTAGATGTTTTCCGCAGCCGTGGCGAACTCGTATTTGAGGAACTCCTGGCTCAGCACCGCCAGGTGCCGGTGCCAGGAGGTGACGTCGACGGCGGCGAGGTCAACGCCGTCGAGCATCACCTGCCCGGAGTCGGGGGGGTAGAGTCCGGCGAGTATACGTATCAGGGTGGACTTTCCGGCGCCGTTCTCCCCCACGACGGCGATGTGCTGGCCCTCGCGGATGGTCATGCTGATGCCGCGGATCACCTCGATGTCGCTGCCCGTGTAGGTGAAGCGGATGTCTTTCAGCTCAACGGTTTTCGGGGATGCCAGCAGGGGCGGCGCGTGTTCCGAGTGCACCGGCAACGCCATGAACAGCTCGTAGTCCTTGAGGTTGGCCAGGTCCTCATCGATGGAACTGAGGGAGGATACGAGGCTGTTCGCGGTGGACAGTGCCCTGCTGACAATCTGCTGTACGTAGAGGAACTGGCCCACGGGCTGGGCCCGGGCGATGATCTGCCCCACCACCCAGATCAGGGACACCACTTCCGCGCCGTACTGCAGGGCATCAGCGGCGAGCTGCTTCGGGATATACCGGCGCTGGAAATCAAGGCGGCGGCGCTCGTCCGCGTCCCGGAGGCGGGAACGGAGGCCCATCAGGAATCCCACGATGCCGTAGAGGCGCATCTCCGCGATGTGCTGCGGCCGGAGGAGGTTCGTTTCGATCATCCTGCGCTGCCGGCGCGAGTCCACCTGGGTGTTCCAGTGGGCAATCTGCTCACGGGACAGCTTGAACTGAAGGTAGACGCTGGGCACGATGGCCACCAGGACAATCACCGCGATCCACCAGCTGACCAGGAGCAGCGCCCCGATGGCCAGGATCACCGATACGAGCTGGGTGAAGATGGCTGCGATCCGATCCAGCACCCGGGCGTAGGAATCGGAGAAACGCTTGGCACGGTCGTACAGGTCAACGGTTTCTTTGTCGTCGTATCGCCAGAACTCCAGCGCCAGGAACCGCTCGTACATCTGGTCGCCCACGATGGCGCCCACCCTGAAGCTCATCAGTTGCTGGATGTAGCGGTCCACGCTGCTGAAGGCGCCCCAGAACAGCCCGAGGGCAGCGGTGATGATGACGTAGACGATGGCCAGCTGCCCTGCGCCGGAGTCACCGGCGTAGGCCGCCGCCAGCGCCGTGGTGGTGAGCGCGGCGAAGTAGGTGGTCACCAAGGGAAGCACGGCCGAGATCAGAGAGCCGAGCACCTTCATGATCACAGCGCCAGGCGAGGCATGGAAGCTGACGCGCAGTACCTGGGCCACCGCGCGGGCGTATGGGCGAAGGGCCAGCCGCCGCGAGGGCTCCCGCTTGGGGGTAAGCTCCGCCGGATGTTGCGTTGGGGGCATGGTCCCAGCCTAGCGCCGCGCCCCGGGTCGGGCGGGCGTCAGTACTCCTCGCCGTACTCGTACTCAGGGAAGGGGAAGCAGGCGCTGTAGCCGGACACCCTGAGTGTCTCGGGTGCATCCCGGAAGGACACCAGCAAGTGGGTACCGTCACTGTGCAACAGGTCGACCCTGCGCTTTCCGCCGGCGGTTTTGCCGTCATCCACTGTCCAGCCGTCCTTGGTGGACATCGACGCCACGACATCGTCCAGGAATGCATCCCGGTCAACTCCCGGCGCAAGCTCGGCCTCGGCGTCGCCGGTCCACTTTCGTTGTTCCCCGGAACAGGGCATCAGCGGCGAGGTGTCGTGGGCGAACCTGGACAGCACCTTGTCCTGGGGCAGCAGGCCTACGATCTCCTGCTCGGTGGACATGACCTTGTCCTTGGCTGATTCCAGGCTGATGTCCATGTTCTTTCCATTTCCGGCCTGTCCGCACGAGGCCACCATTGCTAGCAGTGCTGTTGCTCCTGCAAGTCGCCAGGCAGAAGCGCGCCTGGACTTACCGGCCACTGATTTCCTCTTCGATGTCATCAAGGGCTTCCTCGTTTTCGGGAACAGTCTCGGCAATCAGCGAATGGTTGTCGATGCTGTACATCTCCGAGGGCCTGAGACCGCCCGGCGGAGCGTAGACGTGCTTGTCAAAGGCGGGCTCCCGCATGGGGTAGTTCTCGCCCACCAGCCCGTTGGCCTCTGCCGTGAGCAGGATATCGGGGTAGGTGTAGCTGGTGTAGTCGGTCCCAGGGCTGGGCGTCCAGCCCGGCGGCATCGCGGCACCTGAGAGCGCGATGACCTTGCTGTAGGACGCGCCCTCCATTTCGGAGCCCGTCACGTTCCGCAGGCCCCAGCTGTGGCCCATGCCCACCGTCTGGGCGTCGCGTGGCAGCTCCAGGTCCACCGCCTCCTGGAAGGCAGCGAGGACCGGTGCCGATGCAGCCACGAATTCATCGCTTTTGGCCTCCACCAGGAAGGCCTCCACGAGGTCGCCGTCGGGGAACTCGGATCCCTTGTAGACAAATGCCGCCGTGCTCCCGGAGGTATCGGCCTGGACCAGGCGGTTGGGCACAGCCTGTGGGCCGCCGTCGTAAAAGGACGCCTCGTTGGTGGTGGTTCCGGGAACGTAGGTGATCACCGTCGTCGTGGCAGCGTTGTATTCACCCAGCAGCTCCACGATCGAACTTTGGCCGGGATCGTAGGCTGCCAGGTGGATCTTGCCTTCCACGACATTTTGAAGGTACGCGATGCCATCTTGACGCTTGCGCCAGGCCTCATGTTCGGCAGCGAAGCGTGCGGGATAGCCCGAGTCGAGGATCCAGGGATTCAGCCTGGGCTCAGGATCGTTGTTTTGCAGCCAGTCGATCCGTAACCGGGCGTTGAGCCGGTTGGCCTCGATCCGCGCGTCGAAAGGGATCCCGTTGGTGTTTCCCGCCTCGTGGGGGTGGTTGCGGATGAACGCCTGCTGCTGGTGGCCGGCCAGCCCGAACCACCAGGTCCTTATCTCCGCCGGGGATCTGCCGTGAAGGTCCTCGGGCCGGGGCTCCGGGGACCGCTCGAGGCCAGGCAGGGACAGCATCGCTGAAGCACCGCCTGCAGCACTTGCCCGCTGCTGTTCATCCGCCTGCCGCATCAGGTCCTTAGCTGCCTGCTGCAGGAGTATGGCGGCTGCCCCAAGCGAGCGGCTGTGGACGGTTTTCCAGGCCTGGCGGAATATCTCAGCGTCCGGACCGGGCCAGGGCGTGCCAGCCACCCGGCCGTTCAGAGCCAGCCGTTGCATCTCCAGCATCCGGCCCGCGCTGCTCATGGTTGTTGCGAGCTGCTGCAACTGCGCGACGTCAGCTCCGTAGAATCCGCCGTTCAAACCGTCCCCCAATTGCCGGATGTTGATCCATCGAATGTACTTGACGGCGCAAAAAGAAGGGATGGGCAGCACTGCCCATCCCTTCCTGGTGTTTAGCGGGAGCCGTAGTTCGGCGCCTCGACGGTCATCTGGATATCGTGCGGGTGCGATTCCTTCAGGCCGGCCGGGGTGATCCGGACGAACTTGCCGCGGGCCTTCAGTTCGGCAACGGTGGGCGCACCGGTGTAGAACATGGTCTGGCGGAGGCCGCCCACCAGCTGGTAGGCCACGGAGGACAACGGACCGCGGTAGGCAACCCGGCCTTCGATGCCCTCGGGGATGAGCTTGTCATCACCGGAGACGTCCGCCTGGAAGTAGCGGTCCTTGGAGTAGGACGTGTTCTTGCCGCGGGACTGCATGGCGCCCAGCGAGCCCATACCGCGGTAGGACTTGAACTGCTTGCCGTTGACGAAGATCAGTTCACCCGGGGACTCGTCGCAGCCCGCAAGCAGGGAGCCGAGCATGACGGTGTCGGCTCCGGCAACCAGCGCCTTGCCGATGTCGCCCGAGTACTGCAGGCCGCCGTCGGCAATCAGCGGAACGCCGGCCGGGATGGCGGCCTTGGCGGACTCGTAGATGGCGGTGATCTGCGGGACGCCAACACCGGCCACCACGCGGGTGGTGCAGATGGAGCCCGGCCCCACGCCCACCTTGATGCCGTCGGCACCGGCGTCGATCAGCGCCTGGGCGCCTTCGCGGGTGGCGGCCTGGCCGCCGATGATGTCCACGTGCGCGGCAACGGGATCGGATTTGAGCCTGCGGATCATGTCCAGCACGCCCTGGGAGTGGCCGTTGGCGGTATCGACGAACAGGGCGTCGACGCCGGCGTCCACGAGTGCCATGGCGCGCTCCCAGCCGTCCCCGAAGAAGCCGATGGCGGCGCCCACGCGGAGCCGGCCTTCGTCGTCCTTGGTGGCCAGCGGGTACTGCTCCGCCTTGGTGAAGTCCTTGGTGGTGATGAGGCCTTTGAGCCGGCCCTGGTCGTCAACCAGGGGCAGCTTCTCGATCTTGTTGGTGGCCAGCTTGTGCGAGGCTTCCTCGCGGCTGATTCCCACGTGTCCGGTGACCAGCGGCATCTTGGTCATGACGTCGCTGACCAGCCGGAGCGGAAAGTCGGCCTCGGGAACAAAGCGGGTGTCGCGGTTGGTGACAATGCCCAGCAGGCGGTTGTCCTCATCCACCACGGGAAGGCCTGAGACCCGGTACTGGGCGCAGAGGTTGTCAAGCTCGCGCAGGGTTGCCTCGGGCCGGATGGTGAGCGGGTTGGTGATCATGCCGGATTCGCTGCGCTTGACCCGGTCCACCTGGTCCGCCTGGTCCGCGATGGAAAGGTTCCGGTGCACCACGCCCAGGCCGCCCTGCCGCGCCATGGCGATGGCCATGCGGGATTCGGTGACGGTGTCCATGGCCGCGGAAAGCAACGGCGTCTGCACAGTGATCCGCTTGGAGATCCGGGAGGACGTGTCGGCCTCGGACGGGATGACCTCGGTGTGGCCCGGCAGGAGCAGGACGTCATCGTAGGTCAGGCCTATGAAGCCGAAGGGGTTGTGTTCGGGCTCGGTCATGAGTGCGCCTCTTACCTTGGTTGCTGGACGGGTAGGGGTTGCAGCCGATGACCAGCCCGTCATTACGGGACTGGCCTGTGCAGGAGATGTTGCCGGGCAGCCGCGGGGGCGGCGCCCTGCGGGCCGGAAAGTATTGAGTAAATATTAGAACCTCCGCGCCGATCCCCCTATTCCACGCGTGCAATGTGAGCAACTGCACGTCCCGGCCGGCCGCTGAGCAGCCCCGGCCCTCAGCTCCAGCCCGTGGCTGCCAGCAACCGCCCCTCAAACATGGGGATCATGCTTTCCACATACGTCCGGGTGAGGTGGTTGTCGTCCTTGTACACATAGACGTTCCCCACCACGCCGGGGCAGATCCCCCGGGCACAGATGAAGTCGCTCAGATCCATCAGGTGCAGCCGCTCCAGTTTGCCCCGGTAGCCGTCCAGCGGCGACGGGTCCGCCAGGGACTCCGCCAGGGGCACACTGCATTCCGCGGCGTCCGCGCCGTTCCGCTGCACGCACTCGGGCATGTTGAAGGTGAAACGAGGGTTGTCCCTGATCCCGATCACATCGATTCCCTCGGCCGCGAACGGGCGGACTCCCTCAAGGTATCCCGGGACCCCAGTCTCGTAGGGCGCCTCCTCGTGCGTCAGCGAGGCCACCGTGAACACGGCGTCGGGCCGATGCTCCAGGACGTAGGCAGCGCTGGCCCGGTTGTGGGCGTTGCACTCGGCGCTCCTTTCGGCCGATTCCGCCCCGAAGCGGCAGGCCGGCATCAGCAGCGTCACCAGTTCCCAGCCCCGGCTGGCCGCGACCGGCGCCAGCGCGCCGAGGTACTGCTGGGAGTGGGAGTCGCCCAGGACCACAATGCGCCTGGCCGCCTCCCCTTCCGGAAGCTCCTGCCGGCAGCCCTCAAGGATGGGGTCGCTGGTGGCGTTGGCCCCGGTGCAGGGAGCATGGATCCCGGCCCAGTCGTTGTCCAGCGCGGCAGGCCCGGGAATGATCTTGGCATCCGGGGCCGGCACCGGGGCGTTTTCCAGGTTCAGTGCCGCGGCACCGGGCGTGAGCTCCCGGGGCTGCGCCGCCGTCGCGCTTTCCTCGGCGGTGAGCGTGGTCTGCCACACTGCGACGGGCCCCGCCAGGACGGCACCGCAGGCGGCAATGACGACGGCGGTGCGCCGGGCCCGCAGCTGGGGCCAGCGCCAGTCGCGGAGCGGCTTTTCCACAAAACGCGTGGTGAGGACGGCGAGCACGATGGAGGCGCCGACGATCCCCAGGCCCTGGACGAGATTGGGCGCCTCCACGCCGGTGGCGGCGAGCGAGAGGACCAGGACGGGCCAGTGCCACAAGTACAGGGCATACGAATTGTCTCCCAGTGCCACCAGCGGCTTGCTGCCGAGGAGCCGGTCCACGCCCCACCGACTGCCGGTCTGCCCGGCCAGGATGATCGCGGCGCCGGCCAGGGTGGGCCAGAGTGCAACGTACCCGGGAAACGAGCGGTCCACGGTCAGGAGCAGGCCACAGGAGACCATGGCAGCCAGCCCTGCCCAGCCCAGCACCACGCGGAGGGCCCGTGCCGGCCTCAGCCAGGGCAGGGCAAGCGCCAGGAGGGAGCCCAGCGCGAACTCCCAGAGCCGGGTCCTGGTGTCGAAATAGGCGTAGGCCTGGTTGGTGGCTGTCTGCTCCACGGAGTATGCCAGCGATGCCGCGAACACCGTGCCGAAGGCCAGCCCCAACAACCCGCGGTAGTTGACCCCGGCCAGTGCCGGGACGCGGTGCAGCAACGCCAGCAGCGCCGCGGTGCCGGTGAAGATCAGTGGCCACAGGATGAACACCTGGCCCTGGATGGACAGCGACCAGAAATGCTGAAGCGGGCTGGCGCCTGCGTGGTCCTGCGCGTAGTAGTCCACCGCCGTGTCCGCGAGCAGCCAGTTCTGGCCGTAAAGCAGCGAGGCCCAGGCCTGTTCCAGGACCTGCGGCCAACGGCTCTGCGGGAGGATCAGCCAGGTGCCGGCGAGGACGCCGAGGATTACCACGACGGCGGCCGGCAGCAGCCGCTTGAACAGGTGCAGCCAGTGGGCCAGGAGTCCAAACGGGCGCCCAGCTTCGGCTTTCCGGACAAAGGAGAGTGTCAGCAGGAAGGCGGAGACCAACAGGAAGATGTCCACTCCGCCCGATACCCGGCCAAGCCACACATGGTAGGCGACGACCATCAGGACGGCGAGCGCCCGGAGCCCTTGGACTTCGGGACGGAAGGTCGGTTTCCGCTGGCCGGACCGGGCCTGGCGTCCACGGCGTGGTTCAACCAAGGTCCCCGCACTCGACATGAAAACCCCTCCAGACCCGCCAGCCAAAACATCAAGCCTACGGATCGGCGTCGGCCAAGGCCAATAAACGGCAGCGCCCCAGCCCACGAACTATGCTTGCCACAACCAGGGAGGGGAGCCGACGTGATTGTCCAGCTGCGGATCTGTGTGCCGGAAGAGTTGTCGGCAGTGACGCTGAATACTTGTCAGGACCACCCCGGAACGGCCGAGGCAGCCTTTTTTCCAGGCGCATCCGTGGCGCCCCCGGGCGATGTCATCGAACTCCAGGTTGCCCGGGAATCGGTCGAGGGGCTGCTTGAGAAACTTGATGTCCTCAAGGCGCAAGAGATGGGATCGATCGTCATTTCGATGCCGGAGCTCGTACTGTCGCGGCGCGCAGACAGTGCCGAGTCAGCTGCCCCTGGATTCGGCGCGGATGCGGTGATCTGGGACGAGGTCTCGCACCAGACCGGCGAGGACTCAAAATTATCGTGGAGCTATCTGGCCTTCCTGGTCCTGGCCACCCAGCTTGCCGCGATCGGCATCGTGACCAATTCCACAATCGCCATCGTGGGGGCGATGGCCGTAGGACCGGAGTTCGGTCCCCTGGCTGCGCTGGCCGTGGCACTGGCGCGGGGCCAGTGGGGGCTCGGGCGGAAGGCCGCCGTCGCGCTTGGCGTCGGTTTTCCGGTGGCGATGCTGCTGGCGGCGCTGACCGCCTGGCTATCCATCCCGCTCGGGCTCTTTCCCGCCGATGCCCTGGACACCGGATCCGCCGTCGAATTCATCTACCATCCAGGACCCTATTCACTGATCGTCGCCATCCTGGCCGGCGCCGCCGGAATGCTGTCCGTCATCAGTCGCCGGTCAGCGGCGCTCATCGGCGTCTTTATCTCGGTCACCACCGTCCCGGCGGCGGGATACGTTGCCGTGGCGCTGGTGTTGGGCGAGTTCCAGAAGGCGGCCGGATCCGCCTTCCAGCTGTTGCTGAACCTCGTCGGCATAGTTGTAGCCGCTGTGGCGATCCTCCTCATCTACCGTGTTGTCTCCAAACGGCTGCCTGAGGCCACAACGCGGCGGCTCAAGTGGGAGCTACGGCGGACTCGCGGTTGAGCGGAGCAGGAATCCTGGCCGCAAGGTACCGCGCGTCGCGGCCGACTCCGGGAAGGGTTGCGGAGGCCGCCGCGTACAGGAATTCCTGCCCCAGGAAGAACAGCCCGGGGGTGTCCAGGGCGATACCGCGGTGCTGGCGCGGCAGCGCGCCGCCGTCGAGCAGGTCCGGATCGATCCAGCTGAAATCGTCCCGGAACCCCGTGCACCAGATCACGTTTGCGGCATCCTGCCGGGTGCCGTCCGCCAGGACCGGCTTCCCGTCCTCCACGCCGGCCACCCGCGGTGCGAGCCGCACGCCGGCCGCCGCCAGGTCCTTGGTCTTGGTCCTGATCAGGGGCGTGGCGTGCGCTTTGAAGACCGGCGCCGCTTTGCGCCCGATGGGCGTGCCAAGCGTGAGCACATGCAGCCCAAGGAAGCGGACAAGGGGCAGAGCGTAGCGGGCAGCGGCCCGGCCGTGTTTCACCGGAAGCTCGCCGCCGGGCTTGCCCGCCACGGTAGTGGGGTGGGTCCGGCATACTTCGAGGGCTATCTCCGCCCCCGAGTTGCCCAGCCCCACCACCAGGACCGGCCCGTCCTGCAGCTGGCCCGGATTCCGGTAGCCGCTGGAGTGGAGTTGGAGTATGGAGGGGGCAAGCTCCGCCGCAAAAGCAGGCACTTTGGGTGCCTGGCTGACCCCGGTAGCCACGACGGCGTTGCGCGCCTCCCAGCGGCGGCCGTTGGACGCTGCGACGAAGTGGTCCGCTTCCCGCCACAGGCGTTCCACCCGGGTGCCGTGGACTATGGGCAGGCCCTTCCCCGCGGCGTAGCTTTCCAGATATCCGGCCACCTCGTCCTTCGTGGGGAAGGACAGCGGATCGGCCGGGAACGGTTCTCCGGGAAGTCCGTCGAACTTCGCGGGCGTGAACAGCCGGAGCGAATCCCACCGCTGGCGCCAGGCGTCGCCGGTGCGCGGATTTGCATCCAGGATGAGGAAGGTCCGTTGCTGCTCCTTGAGGTGGTGGCCCAGGGCGAGTCCCGCCTGGCCGCCGCCGATGATCATTGTGTCCAGCATGCCGGTCACGTTGCTGCTGTTCATGGCTGTGCTCCTGTTGTGCTGATGGGAATGCCTGATTCTGAGCCTTCCTGTCCTGACGCGTGGGCGCCTCCCTCAGTGCGGCCTGCGCCGCCGTAGCGCAGCCACCACACCAGCATCAGGCCGGAAGCCGCGACGTAGGCGAGATGGAGGGCCCAGATGGGCCCGGCCGGGAGGTTGAACACGTACACGGAATGGACCGCATTGGCCACATTTGTCAGCAGCAGGTTTCCCAGGCTGTAGGAGGACAGGTTCTTGGTCCGTGCCGCCTTGACCAGCATCGGCAGCATACCGAGGGCGAAGAGCACCGTGGAAAGGGTGCCGGCAAGGACTGAAAGGTTCATGCTTGAAGGCTATGGGCCGCGAACGGGCGGGCGCGTCGGGCAAAACATGCAACTGGGCCGCAGGACCTGCTGGGTAATTTTGTGTACCCCCTAGCCGGTGAGCCCGTGCTCGAAGGCGTACCTGGTGGCCGCTGCCCGCGAAGACAGTCCGAGCTTCAGGAAGATGTTGCTGATGTGCCGGGCCACGGTTTTCTCGCTGAGGAACAGGTGCGCCGCGATGGCGCGGTTACCCTCCCCGGACGCCACGAGCCGCAGCACCTCGACCTCCCGCTCGGTCAAGGGGCCTTGGTGCCGGCCGGCGTCGTCCGTGCCTGCCTGCATGAGGGAGGCCGCCCACGCGGCGGCCGGAGCGGCGCCAAGTTCGAGGAATTCAGCATGGGCGGACTCAAAATCCATCAGCGCAGAGGCTTCATCGCCCAACGCCCGGCAGGCAATTCCGATCAGCACACGGCACTGGGCAGCCTCGTACGGCACGCCAAGTCCAGCCCACAGGTGCCAGGCCTGTCTCAAAGACACGCACGCCGCGGCAGGATTACCTTCCGCCAGCCGGACCGCCCCATCAGCCTGGCTGGCTGCCGCCCGGACCATTGGTTTGGGGTACTCCCGGGCGAAGAACTCCAGCTCTGCGGCAGCCCGGGCCGCTGCTTCCACATCGGCTGCTGCCAACTCGATCTCCACCAGTGCCGGCAGCAGGTGCCGGCGGGTGGCCTCATCAGCTTCGCCGGCGGTCCGGCGGATCATCGACTGCGCCTGCCGAGGGTCACCCCGTGCCAGCCAAAGGAGGGCAAGGCCAGGTTGGGGCTCGTAGCCGCTCCGGGCCGCCTGGCGGTAGGAAGCGTCCGCTGCGTCAAGGTCGCCGGCGAGGCGCTGCACCTCGCCCTGCTGGTAGTAGCCGCCGAACAGCGCCTGGGGATCACCGTGGATGGCCCGCTTCCGGGCGACCGCCGCTGCCTCCAGGGCTTCATGCCAGGCGCCGTGGAGCCGGAAGAGTTCGGCCCGGTGGGACTGGCACTGGCCGCTGAACGGCACCATATCCGGGCGGGCAGCACACCAGCGGTCGAGGGCCGCTGTCCACTCCAGCGCCCTCTTCAGGTCGAAGGCCAGGTGGCAATTGCCGATGACCGCGCAGTAGATGATGCCGGAAGGGATCGGGGACAGCTCACCTGTTGTCACAGCGACCATGGCCTCATCGAACAAGCTGATCGCCTCGTCCGCCCGGCCCAGCATAAGGGTGGCCTGGCCGGTGCCAAGGAGGCCAAGTGCAGACAGGTCCTTATCCTGGAACCTCCGGCCGACCTCGGCAGCCTGGGAGAAGAGCTGGAGTGCGGCTGCGGGCTCCCCGCCATATAGTTTGCCCAGGGCTGCGGGGACCAGCAGGAACCCCTCGACGACGTTGGGCTCGGTCAGCTCATCGAGGAGCCGCTGGCCGCGGGCGAACCATCCCCCGGCCTGCGCCGCCTCGCCGAGGTTCATGAACTGGATCCCGAGCCAGCCTGCGCACCGGGCGGCCCCTGCCACATCGCCGATTTCCAGGTACTCTTCGTGGGCCCGGGTGAGTGTGTCCAGGCCCGTTGTGGTGTTTCCGGTCAGGATCTCGGCGGTGGCCAGCCGTTCAAGGTCGGCGGCGGGAAGCCCGCCACGCTGGTTCGCGTCCGTGTAGCTCCTGAGGGAATCGGTCCAGCGATTCTCCCGGAAGGCTGACCTGCCCTCGTCAATGGCCGTTTCAGTTGACACTCGGACCTCCTTGGGCACCTGCCCGCCCCGCCGGCCTCGCCGCCCCGGGCGCCGGACGCCCGGGACCTAAGCGTCACGCTACGCCCGGTACACACCGGGCACAAGCGGCTGGAAGAGGCGGGTCCGGCTACGGCCGCAGCAGCCCCCGCAGGGTCTGGATGGTGTCCGCTTCCGCGGCCGGCTTGTCGTCCCGGTAGCGTTTTACGCGCGCGAACCTCAGCGCGATACCGCCTGGATAGCGGGACGACTGCTGTACACCGTCGATGGCAATCTCGACCACCGTGACCGGCTCTACCCAGACGGTGCCCGCCGTGCGCCGCACCTCGAGTTCCTGGAACCGCCCGGTCTGCCAGCGCAGCAGCTCATCAGTGAGGCCTTTGAAGGTCTTGCCCACCATGACGAAGCCGCCGGGATCACCAAACTCACCCGTGGGGTCCAAGGCGCCAAGGTGCAGGTTGGACAGCAGCCCGGTGCGCCGGCCCGAGCCCCATTCGCAGGCGAGCACCACCAGGTCGTAAGTGAGCACCGGCTTCACCTTGATCCAGTTGGAGCCCCGGCGGCCGGCCGCGTAAGGGGACCCCACGGCCTTCACCACCACGCCCTCATGGCCGGCGGCGAGTGCATCGCGCGACACCCTTTCGGCAGCGGCCGGGTCCGCCGTGATCTCCCCGGGGATCCTGTGCCCGGGCACGATGCTTTCAAGCACGCCGATGCGGGTGGACAAGGGTTCGTCCAGCAGGTCCCGCCCGTCAAGGTGCAGCACGTCGAAGAACCACGGATGCAGCAGGGTCTCGCGTGCAGCGTCCGCCCCGAACCGGGACATGGTTTCCTGGAACGGCCGGGGGCCGCCGTCCTCGTCCAGGGCGAGGGTCTCGCCGTCGAGGATCACGTCCCGCACCCCAAGTCCGCGCACCACCTCCACCACCTCAGGCAGCCTGTGGGTCACTTCCGCCAAGGTGCGTGTGTAGATGCGCACGTCGTCGCCGGTGCGGTGCACCTGGATGCGTGCGCCGTCGAGCTTGTATTCCACGGACGCCTCCCCGGTGACCTCCAGCGCCGCGCCGACGCTGGCCGCGGTTGAGGCGAGCATGGGCTGCACGGGGCGTCCCACGACGAGTCCGACGGCGTCAAGCTCGGCAGGCGTTCCCGTGAGCGCCAGGACGGCGGTGTCGCCCAGGTCGCCGGAGAGCATGGCCGCCCGGCGCACGGCCTCGACCGGCCGGCCGGAGGCACGGGCAACCGCATCCGCCAGGACGCCTTCGAGCGCACCGGTCCGCAGTTCTCCCAGCAGCACGCCGGCGATGAATGCCTGCTCGCGTTCAGTGGCTGCCGCTGTGAGCGTCCTGAGGGTCGCAGCACGTTCTGCTGCCGATCCCGCGCCTGCTGTTGCGAGCAGCCGGTCCAACGCCGCATCGAGGTCTGCGACAGTAAGGCTGGGCTCGGCGGCCGGCTCCCCCATGGCCGCTGACATGCCGCGCCAGCCAATCCCTACCCGGCCCTGGCGCGGCCTGGCAGCCAGCAGGCCCACCGCCGTCGCGATCTCCGCGGGCTCGAGGCGGCGCAGCAGGTGGGCCAGTGCGTCCACTTTCGCCAGCCGGGACCGGGTGGACGCGACGGCATCCGAAGTTCTCACGAGCTCGTCGAGCAGCATTGCCCCAGTCTGCCACGGCTGTTGTGCCGCGGGCGGCGGATGCTGGACAGGGCCGGAACTCCGTCCCAAAATGGGCTGGTGGGGATCATTATCGCCAACCTGTTCATCACCCTCGACGGCGTCTACCAGGCGCCCGGCGGCCGCGAGGAGGACACTGCGGGCGGCTTCGCCTTCGGCGGCTGGCAGGCGCCGGTGTCCGACGACGAGGCTGAAGCGGCTATTGAGGCTGAGATCAGCCAGATCGACGCCCTGCTTCTCGGCCGGAAAACCTACGACATTTTCGCTTCGTACTGGCCCCGCCAGTCCGGTGATATCGGGGGCACGCTCAACCGGGTGCCGAAGTACGTTGTCTCCGGCACCCTCACCTCTCCGGGCTGGGCGGGCACAAAAGTCCTGCCGGATGCCACGGCCGCGGGCCGGCTGCGGGAGGAATACGACCAGGTGCACATGTTCGGCAGCGGCGTCCTCATCCGTTCGCTGCTCGCGGCAAACGTAC
Source organism: Paenarthrobacter sp. NEAU-H11 (assembly GCF_050573415.1). Lineage (NCBI taxonomy): Bacteria > Bacillati > Actinomycetota > Actinomycetes > Micrococcales > Micrococcaceae > Paenarthrobacter > Paenarthrobacter sp. NEAU-H11. The sequence continues at coordinate 429,130 of NZ_JBNZGA010000001.1, forward strand.
TGGACCGCCTCCACCTCTGGCTCTATCCGATAACCCTCGGGCAGGGCAAGCGCCTGTTCGACGCCGGGACCATCCCTGCGTCCTTCCGCCTCGCGGAGCCGGCACGCAGTTTCCCGAAGGGGGCGGTGTCGCTGGCCTACGAGCGCACCGGCGACGTGGAAACGCAGGACATGCCGGGAGCGTAGAGCGGATGCCCTGAACGGACGGCCCCGGGGCAACAAAAAACCGGCCCAGCGGAGGCTGGACCGGTTTTTTGCGTTACACGGTTGCCCGTGCGCAGCTACTTGCTAGTGGCTGTGTCCCGCGTGCTCGTCTTCCTCGGCAGGCTTCTCGACAACCAGGGTCTCGGTGGTGAGAACCAGGGCAGCGATGGAAGCCGCGTTGCGGAGGGCCGCGCGGGTGACCTTGACGGGGTCGATGACACCGGCAGCGATCAGGTCCTCGTACTCGCCCGACTTGGCGTTGAAGCCGTTGTTGGTTTCGAGCTCGGCAACCTTGGCGGTGATGACGTAGCCGTCGAAACCGGCGTTCTGGGCAATCCAGCGCAGCGGCTGGACCAGCGCGCGGCGGACAATGCCCACGGCAGCGGCGGCGTCGCCTTCGAGTGCCTTGACGGCCGGGTCCTCATCCAGTGCCTTCAAGGCGTGGATCAGGGCCGAGCCACCGCCGGCCACGATGCCCTCTTCCAGGGCAGCTCGGGTGGAGGAAACAGCATCCTCGATGCGGTGCTTCTTCTCCTTGAGCTCAACCTCGGTGGCTGCGCCAACCTTGATGACACCGATGCCGCCGGCCAGCTTGGCCAGGCGTTCCTGGAGCTTTTCACGGTCCCAGTCGGAATCGGTGCGGGTCAGCTCGGCGCGGAGCTGGGCCACGCGCGCTGCCACGTCTTCGGCCGAGCCTGCGCCGTCAACGATGGTGGTGTTGTCCTTGGTGACGGTGATGCGGCGGGCGGTGCCCAGCACCTCAAGGCCGACGGTGTCCAGGCTGAGGCCCAGTTCCGGGGACACAACCTGCGCACCGGTGAGGGTGGCGATGTCCTGCAGCATGGCCTTGCGGCGGTCACCGAAGCCGGGAGCCTTGACGGCGACGACGTTCAGGGTGCCGCGGATGCGGTTGACGATCAGCGTGGACAGTGCCTCGCCCTCAACGTCTTCGGCAATGATGAACAGCGGCTTGGAAGCCTGCAGCGCCTTTTCCAGCAGCGGCAGGAATTCCTGGATGCTGGAGATCTTGCCCTGGTTGATCAGGATGAGGGCGTCCTCGAGGACTGCTTCCTGGCGTTCCGCGTCCGTGACGAAGTACGGGGACAGGTAGCCCTTGTCGAACTGCATGCCCTCGGTCAGGACCAGTTCGGTCTGCGTGGTGGAGGACTCCTCGATGGTGATCACACCATCCTTGCCCACCTTGCCGAATGCCTCGGCGAGGAGCTCGCCGATCTCGTCGCTCTGGGCGGAGATGGCTGCAACGTTGGCCACCTGGGTGCCTTCAACGGGGCGGGCGTTCTCCAGCAGGCGGGCGGCGACGGCCTCAACGGCAACCTCGATGCCCCGCTTGATCTGGCCGGGAGCTGCGCCTGCAGCCACGTTGCGCAGGCCTTCCTTGACCAGGGCCTGCGCCAGGACGGTTGCCGTGGTGGTGCCGTCACCGGCAACATCGTTGGTCTTGGTTGCGACTTCCTTGGCCAGCTGCGCGCCAAGGTTCTCGTAGGGGTCGTCCAGTTCCACTTCGCGGGCGATGGTGACGCCGTCGTTCGTGATGGTGGGAGCGCCCCACTTCTTGTCCAGGACGACGTTGCGGCCGCGGGGGCCGAGCGTCACCTTGACGGTGTTGGCGAGCTTATCGATGCCGGCTTCAAGAGACCGGCGGGCAGCGTCGTTAAACGCAAGCTGCTTTGCCATGGTTTTGTCCTTTCAAGACAGAACCCCGCGCAGCCGACCAGCAGAATGCATGACCAGCGGCACGGGGATCCGGAGAGTTACTTTACGACGATCGCCAGGACGTCGCGGGCGGACAGCACGAGGTACTCGGTGCCGCCGGTCTTGACTTCGGTTCCGCCGTACTTGGAGTAGATAACGACGTCGCCAACGGCTACGTCGACAGGAACGCGGTTGCCGTCCTCAAAGCGGCCGGGGCCTACTGCAACAACTTCGCCTTCCTGCGGCTTCTCCTGTGCGGAGTCCGGGATGACCAGGCCGGAAGCCGTGGTCTGCTCGGCTTCGAGCGGGCGGACAACAATACGATCCTCAAGAGGCTTAATAGAGACCGACACTCGGACCTCTCCTTCTTCGTCAGCAAATTCGTGGACTGGAAAGCTTTCCGCCCTGGCTGGCAAACCGTCGTCGCGGTGCCGGCAGCAGCCAGGCTGGCAGCTCTTCATGTGTTAGCACCCTCCTAGGGAGAGTGCTAATGATGACTCTATGTAAGGCTTAGCACTCGGTCAAGGCGAGTGCCAGCGTTTCGTCATGGGCGGACACCAATCCATGTACATTTGACCGGTGCGAGCAGCCCTGTACCTGACCCTTGCCACCCTCTTCTGGGCGGGTAACTTCGTTGTAGGCCAGGCCGCCATGGAAACCATGCAGCCGCTCCAGCTGACCTTCTGGCGCTGGGCCCTGGCTGCCGTGCCGCTGCTGGCCCTGGCACAGGCGGTGGACCGGCCGGACTGGCGGGCTGTCCTGCGCCGCTGGCCGATGCTCCTGCTCCTGAGCTGCCTTGGGATGAGCGCCTATACCCTGCTGCTCTACAGTGCGCTGGGGCACACCTCAGCCCTGAACGCCTCCCTGGTAACGGCTGCGAACCCGGCCCTGATCATGGTCCTGGCCGCCATCCTGCTTCGGGACAGGCCGGGTCCCCTGAGCTGGGTGGGCGTTGCCCTGGGCCTGGCAGGCGTCCTGCTGGTCCTCACCGGAGGCAACCTGCAGCGGCTGCTGACTTTCTCGATCGATGCCGGCGAATTGCTGATCGTGGCCGCCATCACCGTCTGGGGCTTCTATACGATCATCGCCCGCAGGCTCTCCGTCCCGGCGATTACGTCCACCGCGGTGCAGGTGGCCATGGCGGCGATTGTCCTGGTTCCCTTTGCGGTGGCCACCGGGGCAGGGCTGCCGGCCACCGCCTCGGAGGGCTGGTCGCTGGCCTACATTGCCCTGTTCCCCTCCTTGGGTTCCTACCTGCTCTGGAACCTTGCACTCAAGCGCACCACCGCTGCCAATGCGGGCAACTACCTGAACCTCATTGCCGTCTTCACCGCGATCATCACGGTGGCCCTGGGCCAGCCCATCACGGTCCCGCAGGTCCTGGGCGGCGTCCTGGTCATTTCCGGGGTCCTGCTCACCAGCGCGGGCGGCAGGCCACCTCAGCGGCCCAGGTCGTCGAAGTCGACGTCCTCTCCGCCGTCGGCCCCGCCTGCGGAGTTCCGCCCCCGGTAGAGGAGGAAGGCAGAGACCAGGGCGGTCAACAGCGACGCGGCAAGGAAGACGACGCTGCCGGCCCGGGCTCCGTCGTACAGCCCCCGGATGTCCCGGGCCTCCTGGGTGTCGTCCTTGATGTCGTTGCCGCCCACCGAATAGACGGTGGCGTTGAAGGTGTCCAGGAAGAAGATGATCACCAGGAGCGCCAGGCACACCACCGCCACCACGGAACCTGCGATCAGTGCCGGCCGGGCGAACCTCGCCGGGCCGCCGTCCCCGGGTTGGTGCTGACGGGGCTGCTGCGGACCTGCACTCTGGTTCATGGCTTCAACACTATCGGCATAGCGGCGGCCCGCTCCTCCACTAGGCTGGAACCCATGGCTCACGCTCCCCAGGACCAGATTGCACCGCTGCTCACCCCTGAAGGCTGGGAGCTCCTGGCGTCCCTGGGCCCCTACCAGGAAGAGAAGTCCTTCGAGCTGAACTCGGCCCTCCGCAAGGCCGGCCACTCCCCCGAACTGGTTTCCGCCGTCCTGACCCAGTCCCGGCTCCGCACCAAGGCCGCGGCGAAGTTCGGTGAGTTCGCCCGCAGCATGCTGTTCACCCAGGCAGGGCTGGAACAGGCAACCCGGCTGAACGTCGCCGCCCGCCATGCCCAGAGGTTCGCCGAGGCCGGAGTCCGCCACGTGGCGGACCTGGGCTGCGGCCTGGCCGCGGATTCGCTGGCGCTGGCTTCCATGGACATCAACGTCACCGCTGTGGAGATGGACGAGACGACGGCGGCCTGCGCCACGGTGAACCTCATTCCGTTCCCCAACGCCACCGTGGTCCACGCAGACGCCACGGCGGTGCCGCTGGACGGGGTCGACGGCGTCTGGCTGGATCCCGCGCGCCGGGTCACTTCGACGTCGGGCACCAAGCGGATCTGGGACCCTGAAGCCTTTTCGCCGCCCTTGTCCTTCGTTGAGGGCCTGGCCGCGTCCGGCCTGGCCGTCGGGGTCAAGATGGGCCCGGGCATGCCGCACGAGTCCGTTCCGGCCGGCTGTGAGGCACAGTGGGTTTCGGTGGCGGGCGACGTCACCGAGGTTGCGCTGTGGTTCAACGCAGTGCGCCGGCCCGGAGTCCGCCGGGCCGCTCTGGTGCTCGGCGCCCGGGGCGCGGCGGAGCTTACCAGCGGAGAAGACTTCGGCGCCGGTCCTGCCGCTCCGGTGGGGCCGGTGGAGGGCTACCTCTACGAACCGGACGGCGCGGTGATCCGGGCCGGCCTGGTGGCCGACGTCGCGCTGCAGCTTGGCGGACACCTGGTGGATGAGCACATCGCCTATGTGTGCGCACCGGAGCTGGTGGATACACCGTTCGCGCGCGCCTACAAGGTCCTGGACGTGATGCCCTACAACGTCAAGGCGCTCAAGGCCTGGGTGAAGGCAGAGGGCATCGGGGTGCTGGACATCAAAAAGCGCGGCACCGCCGTCACTCCCGAGGAGCTCCGCAGGCAGCTCCTGCCAGGGGGGAAGAGCGCAGCCGGAAAGAACTCCGGCAAGAAGGCCGGGACCAAAACAGCCACCCTGGTCCTGACCCGTATCGGGGAGGACCGGGTGGCCATCGTGGTGGAGCCGGTGCCGGGCACTGCCCGCGAAGAAACGGCTACTGCGCGCGCATGAACTCTTCCGCCGCGCGCACCTGCCCGGCAGTGGGCCGGATGCCGGTGTACAGCACGAACTGCTCCAGGGCCTGGATGGTTGCCACTTCCGCACCGGTAATCACGGGTTTCCCCGCCGCCCGCGCAGCTTTGACCAGCGGCGTCTCGGCGGGCAGCGCAACCACGTCGAACACCACTTTGGCGGCGTCGATGGCTTCCTGCGGGAAGGCCAGGGCACCTGCCTCGGATCCGCCCGCCATGCCAATCGGCGTCACGTTGATGATCAGGTCGGCGGTCCCGCCGTCGAGTTCGGCGCGCCACTGGAACCCGTACTGTTCTGCGAGCGCCCGGCCCGTGGTTTCGTTCCGTGCAATGACCGTGACGTCGGTAAAGCCGGCGTCCCGAAGCGCGGCGACAGTGGCCTTGGCCATCCCGCCCGCGCCCTGGACCAGGACGGAATAGCCCGTAGGCACCTTGTTGGCGGCCAGAAGCTGTTCGATTGCCGTGTAGTCGGTGTTGTAGGCCTTGAGGTGCCCGTCCGTGTTCACGATGGTGTTCACTGAATCAATGGCCTTGGCCGAGGGGTCCATCTCGTCGACGAGGGCGATGACGTCCTCCTTGTACGGCATGGAGATGGCGCAACCGCGGATGCCCAGCCCCCGGACCCCGGCGATGGCCTGTTCAAGGTTGGTGGGGGCGAAGGCCTTGTAGATCCAGTTGAGGTCCAGCTGCTCATACAGGTGGTTGTGGAACCGGGTCCCGTTGTTGCTGGGCCGGGCCGAGAGCGAGATGCAGAGGGTCATGTCTTTATTCAGAATGGGCACCCCACCATTTAACCCGCTCCCGCCCAACTAGGTAGCGCTAAGTGTCGTTTTGAGCCCCCAAAACGACACTTGGCGCTACCTAGTTGGGTTAGGGGCAGCCGGTGCCGGCCGGGAAGCTTCCGACGGCGGCGGGCAGCTTCCCGGGGGCGGGCGCCTTCCCTGCCAGGACGGCGGCCAGGGCGTCGAAGGCACCGTCGGTGCGGCCATAGAGGGCTATCTTCACCGGAGCGGGCGAGTCCTGCAGCGGCCAGGGCGCATCGAGCGCGACGGCGATGTCCCCTTCCGCCCCGCGCCCGCCGTAGCCGATGAGGCTGACCAGCGGCCCGGAGCCCACGGACAGTCCGGCCCGGGCGGCAGCGGCCTCAAACCGGGCTCTGTCCCCCGGCCCGCCGCCGGCCACCCGCACCGCTCCGGGCACCAGGGGTCCGCTGCACGGTCCGGAGAGCACGGTGACGGCGGAGGCGGAAACCCGGGCTGAGAGGGCTCCCCCGCTTCCCGCCGGCGCACCGTTCGCCGCAGCGGTCCTGCCGTGCCACGCCATCATCGTTGCCACCCGCCGGGCGGCCTCGTCCAGGCGCTCAGGCGGCAGGGCGCCGGAGGCGACGGCCTGGACGATGGCCGCATGCGCCTGCCCCACGTCGGCCGGCATCAGCAGGAGGTCAGCTCCGGCGGCAAGGGCCATCACGGCGGCGGTTCCGCCGGGGTACTGCTTGGCCACGGCGCCCATGTTCAGGGCGTCCGTCACCGCCACCCCGTTGAAGCCCAGGCCCCGCAGTGCGGCATACGTGGGTCCGGAGAGCGACGCCGGGACGCCGGGTTGCAGCGCCGGGACGGCGATGTGACCTGTCATCACCATGGGCGAACCGGCGGCGATGGCGGCCCCGAACGGTTTCCAGTCGCGGCCGCCGAGGTCCGCAACGGCCGCGGGCTGCACGGGGAGGCTGACATGGGAATCAACGGCCACCGAACCGTGTCCCGGGAAGTGCTTGACCGCAGGCAGGACGCCCGCCGCGAGCATCCCCTGGGAGAATGCCACGCCGAGCGAAGCGGCAGCGCCCGGGTCCGAGGACATGGACCGGGCACCGATGGTGGGATCCTTCGGGCCGACGGTGACGTCCGTATCGGGAGCGAAGTCCACGTTGAACCCCAGCGGCACCAGCTCCGCAGCCAGACCTTGCCCGGCCTCCTTGGCCAGTGGCACGCTCCCGGCGGCCCCGTAGCTCATGGGCGTGGGCCATTCCGTCAGGGGTGGCCCCAGCCTGGCAACCTGGCCGCCTTCCTGGTCCACCGCGATGATCCCGGGCCAGGGCCGGCCGCCGGCGGCTGCAGCCTGGGCCAGCCGCTGGTTGACGGCGGCCATGCCGGACACGTCCAGCCTGCCCTGGGGGTCGAGCGGAACGTTGTCGCCCATGATGATGGACCCGGCAAGGTGCAGGCGCTCGATGGCGGCAGCGTGGGCCTCCACCTCCTTGCCCTTGAAGGACGGAAGGAGGACCTGCCCGGCTTTCTCCTCGGTGGTCATCGCCGCCACCGCCGCGGCGGCCTTGTCCTGGTCGCGCTGCCGGGGCCCCCAGCCCAGTGGCCGGGCACCCGGATCAGGTGGCGGGGAGGAGGTGGCGGGCGCCGTCGTCGTACTCGGCGATGCGGCGGGCGAGGCTGGCGCAGAAGGGGCCGACGACGGGACGGGGCCGGGTGCGGCCGTACAGGACGCCAGGGCTACTGCGGCGGAGGCTGCCGCCAGGAGGGGGAAGGTTTTGTTAGGACTCTCACGCAGGTGTTGGAACAAGGCCATCAATACGATGCTACCCCTGCACTAGACTTGAACCATCCGTTCGCCTGCCGGCAACAGCCTGTCAGTGACGGCGTGAGCCAGCGGCAAACAGGACAGTTAGGAAATGCGTGAAGATCGATTTCGCCCCCTCAAGGCAGTCAACGCTGGGAGTTGAGTGGGAACTCGCGCTGGTGGACGGCAGGACAGGCGAACTCGCGTCCGTAGCCAATGAGGTGCTTCGCGGCGTTTCTTCACGACACCCGGAACTCAATGATGACGACGAGCATCCCCACATCAAGCAGGAACTGCTCCTGAACACGGTTGAACTGGTGACCGGCATCTGCGAGACCGCCGCTGAAGCCAAGGAGGACCTCAGCCGTTCCCTGGCCGCCGTCCGCGAAATCACCGATCCCATGGGCGTGGAACTCTTTTGCGCCGGAAGCCACCCGTTCAGCCCGCCGCAGCTGCAGCCGGTGACGGACAAGGCCCGTTATGCCAAGCTGATCGACCGCACCCAGTGGTGGGGCCGGCAGATGGTCATCTACGGCGTGCACGTCCACGTCGGCCTGGACCGCCGCGACAAGGCGCTGCCCGTGCTGGACGGCCTGGTCAACTACTTCCCGCATTTCCAGGCGCTCTCCGCATCAAGCCCGTTCTGGGGCGGCGAGGACACCGGCTACGCTTCACAGCGGGCGCTGATGTTCCAGCAGCTCCCCACCGCCGGCCTGCCCTTCCAGTTCAAGTCCTGGGAGGAGTACGAGTCCTACGTGCAGGACATGTTCACCACCGGCGTGATCGACACCCTCTCGGAGATCCGCTGGGACATCCGGCCGGTGCCCAACCTGGGCACCATTGAGATGCGCATCTGCGACGGCCTGGCCACGCTCGAGGAAGTGGGCGCCATCGCGGCCCTCACCCAGTGCCTGGTGGACGAGTTCTCCACGATCCTGGACAACGGCGGCACCATCCCCACCATGCCGCCCTGGCACATCCAGGAAAACAAGTGGCGCGCAGCCCGCTACGGCATGGACGCCATTATCATCCTGGACGCCGCGGGCCACGAGCAGCTGGTCACCGAGCACCTGCTGGAGACCCTGAACCGGCTTGAGCCCGTGGCCGCCAAGCTGGGCTGCCCGGACGAGCTGGCCGACGTCGAAAAGATCATCCGCCGCGGTGCCGGCTACCAGCGCCAGCGCCGCGTGGCCGCCGAACACGGCGGAGACCTCCGGGCCGTGGTCCTGGACCTGGTCAAGCAGATGCGCAACGGCCCCACCGCTTAGGCCCCTTCCCGCGGTTTACGCCGGGAGGGACACCGAGGTGACCGGCATGGACGAGTCCGGGGCGAAGCGGATGCCGCTGGGTTCCACGCCCGCCATCACCAGCTGCGCGCCCAGTGCCGCCACCATGGCGCCGTTGTCCGTGCAGAGGTCCAGCGGCGGCACGTGCAGCCTGATCCCGGCGGAGGCGCAGCGCTGGCCCGTGAGCTCGCGCAGCCTTGAGTTGGCCGCTACGCCGCCGCCCAGGAGCACGTCCTTGATGCCGTGTTCACGGCAGGCCAGGACGGCCTTGGAAGAGATGATGTCCACCACGGCCTCCTGGAAGGCGGCCGCAATGTCAGCCACCGGAATCTCCCCGCCGCGCGCCTCGAACTGCTCCACGCAGCGGGCCACCGCCGTCTTGAGGCCGCTGAAGGACCAGTCATAGCGGTGCGGGCCGGGCTCCTCGGCCGTGCCCATGTACTTGGGCTGGCTGAGGCCGCGGGGAAACCGGATGGACTTCGGGTTGCCGGTGCGGGCCACCTTGTCGATGGCCGGTCCGCCCGGATAGCCGAGGCCCAGGATGCGGGCCACCTTGTCGTAGGCTTCGCCGGCGGCATCGTCGATGGTGGAGCCGAGGAGCACCACGTCGTCGGTAATGCTGTTGATTTTCAGGATTTCAGTGTGGCCGCCGGAGACCAGCAGGGCGCCGAGGTTCTCGGGCAGCTGCGGGGTACCAGGGGCCGTTCCGGCCGGGGCGCCCCCGTCCAGCAGTCCCACACCCACGTGGGCCACCAGGTGGTTGATGGCGTACAGGGGCTTGCCGGTTGCCACCGACAGCGCCTTGGCCGCGCACACCCCCACCATGAGGGCTCCGGCCAGGCCAGGACCGGACGTGACGGCGATGGCGTCCACCTCGTCGAGGGTCACGCCGGCGTCGGAAAGCGCCTGTTCCAGGGTGGGAACGAAGGCATCCAGGTGGGCCCGGGAGGCGATCTCGGGAATGACACCGCCGAACCGGACGTGCTCGTCCATGGAGGAGGACACGGTGTTGGTGAGCAGCGTTGTGCCGCGGACCACGCCGACGCCGGTCTCGTCGCAGGACGATTCGATGCCCAGCACCAGTGGCTGCGAGCGGTTCATGGCCGGCGTCCTTCCGTGGGATTCGCGTCTTCAGTGCCTGTTCCCGGGGTTCCGGTGAGCTGGAGGCGCATGATGAGGGCGTCGGTGCCGTCGCGGTAATACCGGGGGCGGACGTGGATCTGTTCGAAGCCGAAGCGGACATACAGCTGCTGGGCCCGCGGGTTGTCCGCCCGGACCTCCAGCAGGACGTCCGCCGCCCGCCTGCGCCGGGCTTCGTCGATGAGGCTGGTGAGCAGCGCGGTGCCGATGCCCCGGCCCTCATACTCAGGGACGACGGCGATGGTCTGGACGTCCGCGATGGGCTCAATGCACATCAGGCCGGCGTAGCCCACGATGCCGTCGCTGCCTTGCGCCACCAGGTAGCGGCGGGTTTCCGGCTGGGACAGTTCGTCGAGGAACATCTGCAGGGGCCAGGCATCGACCGGGAAGAGCCGCTGTTCCAGGGCACTGACGGCGGGGATGTCGTCCAGGGTCATGTCGCGGACGGTGACGTCCTGGCTGCGGGAGCCGGGCGTGGCGTTCACAGGGCCCTCTTCCTTGGTCCGGGGACTTGGGCGTCGGATTCCCGAAGGTACAGCGGCGTGGAGTCGGGAAGTCCGTTGCCGGCCGCCAGCCTGGCCAGCGCGAACTGCCCCAGGTACAGGGCGTCCGGCTGTTCCTCCGCGAAGTCGGGGTGGACTTTCAGTACGTCCGCGTAAAGGCCGGCTCCGGCACCGAAAGCGGGCAGGTCGGGCAGGTCGGCGGCGAAGCTGACATGCGGGCCGTCTTCCAGGACTGGAAGCTGGCCTTCCGTGAGGCTGTAGCGAGCCCAGTAGACCTCTTTGCGGCGCGCGTCGGTTGCCACGAGGAACTCGCTCACCGCCGCCGAGGATTCCGCCACTTCCAGGGCCACGGCATCCAGGCTCATCAGCCCGTGGAGGGGCTTGCCCCAGACAAAGGCCAGGGTCCTCGCGGTGGCGATTCCGGACCGCAGCCCGGTGAAAGGCCCGGGACCCACCCCCACCACCAGGGCGTCGATGTCGTTTCCGGTAACGCCGGCGTCGGCGAGCATCCCTGCGATCCCGGGGGCAAGGACCTCGGCGTGGCTGCGGGTGTCCTCTGTGGAGAAGCTGGCGAGCACTCCTTCCGGCACATGGTCTGAAACCAGGGCGGCGCTGGCTACGGCGGAGGTGTCAATGGCGAGGATCAGCATCAGCGGACGCCTTCCTTCGCGGCGCCGAGCGCCGGGGCTTCAGGCCAGCGGGGACCGTACCCGCGCATGACGATGGTGCGGGGCTCGTCCGCGTCTTCCGTGTCGAAGTCCAGGCCGGCCGAGGGCAGGCCAGTGCCGAGCCCGATGGCCCGGTGCAGGTCGATCTCCAGCCTGCTTTCGCTGAGGTGTTCCACCCGCTCCTTGCCCCACTCCACCACCGTGACGGAGGAGTCCATGGTGTTTTCAAGGTCGATGTCGTCAATCTCGGCTGCTGATCCCAGCCGGTAGGCATCCACATGGACCAGGTCCGGGCCGCCGGGCCGTGGTCCCGCCGGCAGGTTGGGGTGGATGCGGACCAGGACGAACGTTGGGGAAATGATGCCCTCGCGGACGCCCAGCCCCTCTCCCAGCCCCTGGGTGAAGGTGGTCTTCCCGGCACCCAGCTCGCCGCTCAGCACCACCAGGTCCCCGGCCGCCAGGACCGCAGCAAGGCGGACGGCGAGCGCATGGGTCTGCTCCGCCGTCGCCGCGGTGAAAGTCTCTTCCCAGTTGGGCAGGGCAGCCTCGCCATTGGTGCTCACGGGAGCTTCTCCTGGCTGGACACGGAGCCCGGGTCCTCTTCGTTGACGAAGCAGCGCGGCACCCTGGGGCTGATCCTGGTGACGATCTCATAGTTGATGGTGCCGGCCGCCCGCGCCCAGTCATCGGCGGTGGGGCCGCCGTCCGCGCCGTCGCCGAACAGTTCCGCCTCCGCGCCCAGCAGGTCCGCACTGTCGGGGCCGTCGTCGCCCATGTCAATGACCATCTGGTCCATCGCAATCCGGCCCACCACGGGATAGGTCGTGCCTGCCACCCGGACCGGGCCGCCGGTAGCGACGCGCGGGACGCCGTCGGCATAACCCATCGGGATCAGGCCCAGCGTGCTGGGGCCGCTGGTGTGGTAGCGGAGGCCGTAGGAGACGCCCTGCCCGTCCGGCACGTCCTTGCACTGTGACACCAGGGTCCGCAGGGTCATTGCCGGACGCAGCCCCAGCTCGGCTGAGCTCTGCCCGCTGAACGGCGAGAGGCCGTAGATGCCAAGGCCCACCCGGACCAGGTCAAAGTGGGTGTCGGGCCGGGAGAGCGTGGCAGGGGTATTGGCAAGGTGCCGGACCTCCGGGTCCACCCCGGCGTCCTCGGCAACGGCAAGGACCTCCCGGAATGTGGCCAGCTGCTGGTCTGTTTCGGGGCGCTCGGGCTCATCGGCAACCGCAAGGTGGGAGAAGATTCCCACTACGCGCAGCAGGCCCTGGTCCTGGTACTCCATGGCCTCGCCCACCAGCTGGTCCCAGGTGTCCAGGGCGGCTCCGTTCCGTCCCAGTCCGGTGTCCACTTTCAGGTGGATGCGGGCGGGGCGCTCCTGCTCCCGGGCCGCGGCCACGATGCTTTCCAGCTCCCAGCCCGAGCAGCCAATGTCGACGCCGGCCGCCACGGCAGCACCGAAGTTGCTTTCCGTGGTGTGCAGCCAGGCGAGCAGCGGCGCGTCGATACCGGCAGCGCGCAGCGCCAGGGCCTCGGAAATGTGGGCCACGCCCAACCAGGCGGCGCCTGCCTCCAGGGCTGCCCGCGCCACCGGGACCGCACCGTGCCCGTACGCATCAGCCTTGACCACGGCCATGACTTTCGCAGGGGAGGCGGCGGCGGCCAGGCGCCGGACGTTGTGCCGGATCGCGTCGAGGTCGATCACGGCCGACCGTTCATAGCGGGGGCCGGGCCCCGGGGCAGCGCTGAATTCTCCGGTTGTTGCGGGGTAAGTCACCCTAGTGATTCTAGTGCTGGCGCTTCAGGCCGAATAATCCGTCAGGCGTCCGAGAGGTGGGCGATGGTTGCCGAAGCCCGGCGCTGGGCGGCGAGCGGGACGTCCTGGATGATGTCGGCGAGGAAGCCGAAGCGCCTCAGCCATTGGCTTGTCTGGCGCTCGGGACGGGCGTTGGCGCGCTTCCACCAGTCGGCGATATCTCCCCAGCCGGGGGCGGCCAGCGATCCGCCCACCTCCTGCACCGCCAGCGAGGCGCAGAGGTTGGCAAAACGCAGCCTGTTGCCCAGCGGCCAGCCAGCGAGGCTGCCAACGATGAACGCGGCGTCGAAGCAGTCCCCCGCGCCGGTGGGATCGTAGGCCTTGACCGGAAGCGACGGCACCCATTCCTCCTCCCCCGTTTCGGAGTCCACGGCCATGGCACCCTGGGCACCGAGCGTCACCACGGCCACCGGGACCCGGTCCGCCAGCGCATAGAGGGCTGTCCAGGGATCGTCCTTCCCGGTGAAGGCCATAGCCTCGCGCTGGTTGGGCAGGAAGGCATGGAAGTACTGCAGGTTGTCCAGCCGGGCGGGCGCCCATTCTCCGCTCGGGTCCCAGCCGACGTCGCCGAACAGCTTGACCCCCGCGTGGTGGGCTGCCTTGGCCCACGGCTCGATCTCCCTGCCCACTTCCGCGATGCCTGCGAGCGCAGGAGGGGGGTCCCCGATCAGCTCGGAGGAGGTGATGGGCGCGGCGTGGCCGTGGGTCACCATCGACCGGTCCTTCTCCACGCAGAGGGAAACGGTGACGGGTGAGTGCCAGCCGGGCACTTTCTGCGACAGCGAGAGGTCCACGTGCTCCTGGCCGGAGAGAATCTTCCAGTTGAAGTCCCCGTAGCCGTCGTCGCCGAACGCGGCGGCCAGTCCTGTCTTCAGTCCCAGCCGTGCCGCGGCGATGGCCTGGTTGGCAACCCCGCCGGGGCAGCTGCCCATGCCGTCGCTCCAGATTTCGGTGCCGGGCTCCGGCGCGTGCGGAAGGCCCGTGAAAATGATGTCCTGGAAAACTGTTCCGGCCAGCAGCACGTCGAATCCGGGAGTGGAGGGCGGGCGGACAGCTTCCAGGGGGTCGAAGGGGCGGGCTGGGATCGCGTCCATGTCCGCACACTACGCCCTGCCGCGGACATCCGGTAGGGGCCTGCCGGGCGCGGGCCTAGACTGCTGATTATGCGGCTTCTTATTGCCGGCGGCGGGGGTTTCCGGGTGCCGCTGATATACCGGGCGCTGGCCTCCGGCCGCTTTGCGGGGATGGTCAGCGACCTTGTGCTGTACGACGTCGACCCCGCCCGCCTCGAGGCTGTCACCGCTGTTCTCCGCAGCATGCCGGAAGCACCCAATGCACGCCTTCCCGTCCATTCCACCACCGACCTCCCCGAGGCGCTGGACGGTGCCGGGATGGTGTTCGCCGCGATCCGGCCCGGCGGGACGGCAGGACGGGTGGCGGACGAAAAGGTCGCCCAGGACCTTGGCCTGCTGGGGCAGGAAACGACGGGCGCGGGCGGGATTTCCTACGCCCTGCGGACCATCCCGCACATGCTCCGACTGGCCCGGCTGATGAGGGAGCATTGCCCGGATGCCTGGCTGATCAACTTCACCAATCCAGCGGGCATGGTCACGGAGGCGCTGTTCCCTGAGCTGGGCCGGAAAGTGATCGGCATCTGCGACTCCGCAGGGGCCCTGGTGGAGCGGGCCGCACGGGCGGCCGGCGCGGCGCTTCCGGAAGGACGGCTCGACGGCGTGGGCTACTACGGGCTCAACCACCTGGGCTGGCTTTACCGGCTGGAGTCCGCCGGGCGGGATGTGCTGCCGGAGCTGTTCCGGGACCCGCGGGCGCTGGGCTCGTTCGAGGAGGGCCGGCTGTTCCCGCAGCCGTTCCTGGCCGGCCTTGGCGCCCTGCCCAACGAGTACCTCTATTACTACTACCGGCAGGACGCCGCGCGGACGGCGATGCGCGCCATGGCCCGGACCCGCGGAGAAACCATCCACAGCCAGCAGCAGGAGCTTTATCCACGGCTGGCCGCGGCGGGCGCCGACGCCTTCCGGCTGTGGGAAGAGGCGCGCCGGTCCCGCGAGGAGGGCTACCTGGCCGAGGCCCGCCATGAGGGCGGGCAGCGGGACGAGGCCGACCTGGCGGGCGGCGGCTACGAGCGGGTGGCCCTTGCCGCAATGCACGCCCTGTCCGGAGGAGGCGAGACGCAGCTGATCCTCAACACCCGCAACTCCCTCTCCCGCCCAGCGGAGACAAGCACGCCTGAGCCGGCCACCGCAGGCCCGGCCGCCCTTGAACCGGCGATTCCCGGGCTGCCGGCGGACGCCGTCGTCGAAGTTCCCTGCACGGTGACGGCCGACGGCGCGCTGCCGCTGGCCCAGCAGGCTCCCCCGGAGCCGCAACTGGCACTCCTCCGGCGGGTCAAGGAGGTGGAGCGGCTGACGGTGCGGGCGGCCACGGCCGGTGACCGGGACGCGGCCCTGGACGCGTTCACGCGCCATCCGCTGGTGGATTCCCGGGAGCTGGCCGCGCAGCTCCTGGCGGGTTATGAGCGGGAGTTCCCCGAGCTCCGGGACCTGTGGCGCCGTGGCGGGCGTTAAGGGAGGAGTAGTGTTTTATCGGATGCGCACACTACCGGCGCTGCCAGGACACGCCGGTGGCCGGAAGGAGGTCCCATGGCACTGATCCGCAGGGTCGCTTTGCTCTCCCTCCATACCTCCCCCATGGAGCAGCCGGGCTCCGGCGACGCCGGCGGGATGAACGTCTACATCCGCGAACTCGCATCCGCGCTGGCCGAAGCAGGCGTTGAGGTGGAGATCTTCACCCGGTCCACCTCGGCCAACCAGCCCGCCGTCGAGCACCCGGATCCCGGCGTCTGCGTCCATAACGTCCTGGCCGGGCCCCTGAAGAAGATTCCCAAGGAGGAGCTTCCTGGCCTCCTGCACAGCATGGTTGCCGAGATCGAGCAGATCCGCCGCCGCCAGCCGCACGGGCGCTACGACGTGATCCATTCGCACTACTGGGTCTCCGGAATCGCAGGGCTGGAGCTGTCCGGACTCTGGGGCGTGCCGCTGGTCCACACCATGCACACCATGGCCAAGGTCAAGAACCTGCTCCTGGAATCGGGTGAGCAGCCGGAGCCGCGGCGGCGGGAGCTGGGCGAGCACCGGATCGTGGACGGGGCGGCCCGGCTGATTGCCAATACCAGTGCCGAGGCCGCTGAACTCGTTTCGCATTACGGCGCCACGTACGACCGGATCGACATCGCCCCGCCCGGCGTGGACCTCAGCACCTTCACGCCTGCCTTCCGGGCACGGTCCCGGGCAGAACGGGGCATCCGCCCCGGGACGTTCCACCTTGTTTTCGCCGGCCGCATCCAGCGGCTGAAGGGGCCCCAGGTCCTGGTCAAGGCCGCCGCGCTGCTTCGGCGGCGCCGCCCGGACATCGACCTCCAGGTCACCATCCTTGGCTCGCTGAGCGGTAACAAGGAATTCAACCTCCGCCGCCTGGTCTCCGAGGCGGACATGGACGACGTCGTCACGCAGCTTCCGCCGGTCACGGCGCCGGAACTTGCGGCGTGGTTCAGGGCGGCGGACGTAGTGGTGATGCCTTCCTTCAGCGAGTCCTTCGGGCTGGTGGCGCTCGAAGCGCAGGCCTGCGGCACGCCGGTGGTGGCCACGCGGGTGGGCGGGCTGTCGCGGGCGATCTTCCACGGCAGGACCGGGCTGCTGGTGGACGGTCATCACGCCGCCGACTGGGCTGATGCGCTTGAGGCCCTTTATGACGATCCCGCCACCCGCGAGGACATGGGGCGGGCAGCCGCCATCCGCGCCCAGAACTCCGGATGGGCCCGCACCGCCGCCATCACGCTCGAAAGCTACCACGCCGCCGTCGACCGCTACTCGGGGAGCAGGCTGGTACAGGCCTTTCCGGCCTCCTGACCACCCCCTACACCCCACCGGACCCGCCAAGCAAAGGACAATGATGCCTTCCACCCCAAGTGACCTGGAGATCGCCAGGACGGCACGGATCCGGCCCATCGAGGAAATCGCAGCGGCGGCCGGCATCAACGCTGACGCCCTGGAACAGTACGGGCGCTACAAAGCGAAGATCGACCCCGCGCGGCTGCAGGCTCCGGCCCCGGCAGGGAAGGTGGTGCTGGTCTCCGCGATGTCCCCCACCCCCGCCGGCGAGGGGAAGTCCACCACCACGGTGGGGCTTGCCGATTCCCTTGCCCGGGCCGGCCACAAGGTAATGATCGCCCTGCGCGAGCCCTCCCTGGGCCCGGTGCTGGGCATGAAGGGCGGCGCCACCGGCGGCGGCTACTCCCAGGTGCTGCCGATGGACGAAATCAACCTCCACTTCACTGGGGATTTCCATGCCGTCACGGCCGCCAACAATGCCCTGATGGCCCTGGTGGACAACCACATCTACCAGGGCAACCAGCTCAACATCGATCCCCGGCGCATGACGTTCAAGCGGGTGCTGGACATGAACGACCGCGCACTGCGGGAGGTGGTCATAGGTTTGGGCGGGCCCACGCAGGGCGTCCCGCGCCAGGACGGTTTCGACATCACCGTAGCGTCCGAGATCATGGCGGTCTTCTGCCTGGCCACGGACCTGGCCGACCTCCGGTCCCGGCTGGGCCGGATCACGTTCGGTTACACCTTTGACCGGTCGCCCGTGACCGTCGCGGATCTCGGCGTGCAGGGGGCGCTGACGCTGCTGCTGAAGGAAGCCGTCAAGCCCAACCTCGTGCAGACCATCGCCGGTACCCCCGCCCTGGTCCACGGCGGCCCGTTCGCCAACATTGCCCACGGCTGCAATTCGCTCATTGCCACCCAGACGGCCCGGCGGCTGGCGGACATTGTGGTCACGGAGGCGGGCTTCGGCGCCGACCTTGGTGCCGAGAAGTTCATGGACATCAAGGCACGGACCGGTGGCCTGGCCCCCTCGGCGGTGGTGGTGGTGGCAACGGTGCGGGCCCTGAAGATGCAGGGTGGCGTGGCCAAGGACCAGCTCACCGCACCGAACCTCGCCGCCCTCGAGGCGGGAATGGCCAACCTGCACCGGCACGTGCGGAACGTGGAGAAATTTGGGGTTCCGCCCGTGGTGGCCATCAACAGGTTCGCCTCCGACTCGGCCGAGGAACTCGACTGGCTGCTGGCGTGGTGCGCGGCGGAAGGAGTGCCGGCCGCCGTCGCCGATGTGTGGGGACGCGGCGGCGGAGGTGACGGCGGGGATGAACTTGCGGCGCTCGTGGCGAAGACGGTGGCGGGGCCAAACAATTTCCGGCACCTGTACGCGCTGGGGCTGCCGGTGGAGGACAAGATCCGGACCATCGCCCAGGAAATCTACGGGGCGGACGGGGTGGACTTCTCCGTACCGGCCCTGAAACGGCTGGCCGATATCGAGCGGAACGGCTGGGGCGGCCTCCCCGTATGCATGGCCAAGACCCAGTACTCGTTCACGGACGACGCCTCACGCCTGGGCGCCCCCAAGGGATTCACCATCCACGTCAGGGACCTCCTGCCCAAGACCGGTGCCGGCTTCATTGTGGCGCTGACCGGAGCGGTGATGACCATGCCCGGGCTGCCCGCTGCCCCGGCCGCGATGCGGATGGACGTGGACGGCGACGGCAACCCCGTGGGCCTCGCCTAGCCGCACCCTCTCTCACTTAATGTGCGCTTTCCTGCGATCCTCTCTCACTTGATACGGGCTTTCCACAGACGCTCTCTCACTTCCGACGAGTCAGCGACCCGTGCGGCCGACGCTTGTGCGGTCACAACGGTCCGCGACGGCCCGCCCATCCCGTCTCCGCGCTTCAGCGAAACGAAGATCACCGCCGTGCTCAGCACCACAAGCCCGCAGACGAACGCCACGGAGGAGGGGTCGGTGGCGATCAGCTCAGGAATGGCACGGCCCGGCACCGTCGCTGCGAAGATGAAAGCCACGGCGGTGCCGAGGTAACTGCCAATCATGTTTCCCCTGTGCGACGCGATGTTGCCGCGAACGGCACTGACCAGGCCCAGAGTAACGGTCACGATGGTGAAGGCCGAGAGCCCGTGCAGCCAGCTGAAATGCCCATCGGACACAATCCCGAAACTGCTGAAGCAGACGTAGTACATGGCAGCCACCCATAAGTAGCCCATGGTGCGGTGGATGCGGTCTCGCCGTGGGCGCAGTATCTGCAAGGGCCCGATGGCCAGAACAAAAAGGGCGGCCACCACGTGGCTGGCAAGTAGGACATTCCAAGGCTCCATAGGCTTAGGATAGAGCCACTATCCAAGTGTGTACATCAGGATAGCCGGGGCCGGATTCACTATCCAAACAGACAGGCAGGGAAAGAGGCGGGATGCAGCTCCATGAACTAAGCCAGCGGTCAGGAGTCACACCCGCAAGCATCAAGTACTACCTGCGCGAAGGCCTGCTTCCGCCGGGCGAGGCCGTTCACGCAACCCGTGCCGAGTATTCAGCCAGTCATCTCGAGCGGCTCGAATTAATCCAGGCGCTCCGCCGGATCGTGGGCCTCAACATCGGGCAAATCCGTGGCCTCGTGAAAATGGCCGACGACGGCGTGCCCCGCCTCGATCTCCTAGCTGCGGTCCAGCGGGTGGTGCTGGATCTCGGAAACTACACCACGGCGATCGGTGGCGAAGCGGCAGAGGCGACTGCCGCCGTCGTACGTCTCCGCGGCTGGCCGGATTCCCCAAGTGACGCCCGGAACGCACTCACGGCCCACCTGGAGCTGATGGCGGGCCTCAAGATTCCTGTCTCAGCGACAGTGCTGGAGGCGTACAGCAAGGCGATGGACGATGTGGCCGGAATCGACATTGCCGCAACGACCGCCCCGGAGAGCACCGACAGGCTCATACTCACTGCCGCCGTCGGCATGCATATGCACAGCCAGCTTCTGCTCAAACTCCTGGCACTCGCCCAGGCCAGCCACGCCATCCGCCGATACCAGGGTTAAAGGCGCGGCGCTCCCCCACCGAAGTGAGAGAGCGCCGCGTGAAAGCCCACGTTAAGTGAGAGAGGATCGTCCAGAAACCCGCGTTAAGTGAGAGAGGGTCTCAGGGGCAACCGGACTGGAGGGTTAGCGCTCGAGGTCTCCGCGGATGAAGGCTTCCACCTTTTCGCGGGCGAGGTCGTCGTTGAACTGCTCCGGCGGGGACTTCATGAAGTAGCTCGATGCCGAAAGCAGGGGTCCGCCGATGCCGCGGTCCAGGCCGATCTTGGCGGCGCGGATGGCGTCGATGATCACGCCGGCGGAGTTCGGGGAATCCCAGACCTCCAGCTTGTATTCGAGCGACACGGGCGCGTCGCCGAAGTTGCGGCCCTCAAGGCGGACGAACGCCCACTTGCGGTCGTCAAGCCACTGGACGTAGTCGGACGGGCCGATGTGCACGTCCTTGGCAGCCAGTTCGGCTTCGACGTTCGACGTCACAGCCTGCGTCTTGGAGATCTTCTTGGACTCCAGGCGGTCGCGCTCCAGCATGTTCTTGAAGTCCATGTTGCCGCCGACGTTCAGCTGGTAGGTGCGGTCCAGGGTGACGCCGCGGTCTTCGAAGAGCTTCGCCATGACGCGGTGCGTGATGGTGGCACCGATCTGGCTCTTGATGTCGTCCCCCACGATCGGTACGCCGGCGGCGGTGAACTTGTCAGCCCACTCCTTGGTCCCGGCAATGAACACGGGCAGGGCGTTCACGAAGGCGACGCCGGCGTCGATGGCGCACTGGGCATAGAACTCGGCAGCTTCCTGCGACCCCACCGGCAGGTAGCAGACCATGACGTCGACCTTGGCGTCCTTGAGCGCCTGGACGACGTCCACGGGCTCTTCGGTGGACTGCTCAATGGTCTCGAGGTAGTACTTGCCCAGGCCGTCGAGGGTGTGGCCGCGCTGGACGGTGACGCCGGTGGGCGGCACGTCAGCGATCTTGATGGTGTTGTTTTCGCTGGCCAGAATGGCGTCGGCAAGGTCAACGCCGACCTTCTTGCCGTCGACGTCGAACGCGGCGACGAACTCAACGTCACCCACGTGGTACGGGCCGAACTCAACGTGCATCAGGCCCGGAACCGTGGCCTTGGGGTCGGCGTCCTTGTAGTAGTGGACGCCCTGGACCAGCGAAGCGGCGCAGTTACCTACGCCGACGATTGCAACACGAATCGGATGTGAAGACACGGAACTCCTTTGAGGACAAACGTCAGCCCGCCGCGATCGCGTCGAAGAATGGACGACGGCGGCGCGGCAGGCTCTGCGCCAAGCGGCGCGTTTTCATAGTATCCAACTGAGTGGGACCGGGGCTTGTTCCCCCGTCCCACTCTGTGGAATCACGGTAACGGAATCAGGCAGGCTGCTTCCAGAGGTTGATGTCCGATTCAACGGCGAACTCGTCGATGGCGTTCAGCTCGTCCGCGGTGAACTCGAGGTTGTTGATGGCGGCCAGGGTGTCCTCCAGCTGGCGGACGCTGGAGGCGCCGATGAGGGCGGAGGTGACCGGCGAGCCCTTCGGCTGGTCCCGCAGGATCCAGGCAACGGCCATCTGGGCCAGCGACTGCCCGCGGCCCTCGGCGATCCTGTGCAGGCCCCGGATCCGGTCCAGCTTCTCCTCCGTGATGGCGTCCTCGGAGAGGAAACGTGCCTTGGCCGCCCGGGAATCGGCGGGGATGCCGTTCAGGTAGCGGTCGGTGAGCATGCCTTGGGCCAGCGGGGAGAAGGCGATGGAGCCTGCACCCACCTGGTCGAGCGCCTCGTACAGGTTCGGGGTTCCGTTCTCGGTCCAGCGGTTGAGCATGGAGTAGCTGGGCTGGTGGATGAGCAGCGGGGTGCCGAGCTCTTTCAGGATGCGGGCGGCTTCAAGGGTCTGCTCGGGCGTGTAGGACGAGATGCCGGCGTACAGCGCCTTGCCGGAGCGGACGGCGTAGTCCAGGGCGCCCATGGTCTCCTCCATGGGCGTCTCGGGGTCCGGCCGGTGGCTGTAGAAGATGTCCACATAGTCCAGACCCATCCGCTGGAGCGACTGGTCCAGGCTGGAGATGAGGTATTTGCGGGAGCCCCACTCCCCGTACGGGCCAGGCCACATGTAGTAGCCGGCCTTGGTGGAGATGACCAGCTCGTCCCGGTAGGGCTTGAAGTCATCCTGCAGGTGGCGGCCGAAGTTGGTTTCGGCGGAGCCGTCCGGCGGGCCGTAGTTGTTGGCGAGGTCGAAGTGGTTCACGCCCAGATCGAAGGCGCGGCGGAGGATGGCGCGCTGTTCGTCAAAGCGCTTGTCGTCACCGAAGTTGTGCCAGAGGCCCAGCGAGATGGCCGGGAGTTTCAGGCCGCTCCGGCCGACGCGGCGGTAGGGCATGGATTCATAGCGGTTTTCCGCGGCTGAATAAGTCATACGTTCCATCCTGCCAGTTGTGACGGGCGCTACAGTCCGGAGCGCAAAAGTTACGCCGCGGGCTGACAGCTCCAGCCCGCGGCGCAAACGTTGCCTGACCAGGGATCAGGACTTCACAATGGCCGCGCTCCAGGGCGCCAGGGCGAGGGCTTCGCCGTCGAGGCCGGTCCCCTCGTCCGTTGCCAGCAGGACGGCACCGGGCACATTTTCCAGCCGGACCTTGGCGTCCGACAGGTTCAGCAGCACCTCAATGCTCCCCCGCCGGAATCGCAGCCAGCCCGCGTCGTCGTCGAACGCCACGTCCGTCTCGGTGAAGCCAAGGCCGGCAAGTTCCGCGTGCTCCCGGCGCAATGCCGTCAGGGAGCGGTAAAGCTCGAGGAGCCGCGCGTGGTCACCCCTGGCGGCCTCGTCCCAGTTCAGCTTGGACCGGCGGAAGGTCTCCGGGTCCTGGGGATCGGGCACGACGGCGGGATCCCACCCCATGCGCTCGAACTCCTTGATCCGGCCTTCCGCAGTGGCCTTGCCGAGTTCAGGCTCAGGGTGGGAGGTGAAGAACTGCCAGGGGGTGCTCGCGGCGAACTCCTCGCCCATGAACAGCATGGGCGTGAACGGCGAGGTCAGCGTGAGTACGGCGGCCATGGCCAGCTGCCCGTGGGACAGCGACTGCGAGAGCCTGTCCCCCGTGGCGCGGTTGCCGATCTGGTCGTGGTTCTGGTTGCACACCACCAATGCCGCCGGGTGCACCAGCGAAGCGTTGATGGGCCGGCCGTGGTGCCGGCCGCGGAAGCTGGAGTAGCTGCCGTCGTGCAGGAAGCCGTCCTTGAGTACCTTCGCCAGGACCGCCAGCGACTGGAAGTCCTCGTAGTACCCGGTGGTCTCGCCGCTGACGCTCACGTGCACTGCGTGGTGGAAGTCGTCGCTCCACTGCCCGGCCAGCCCGTACCCGTTGGCGTCCCGGGGATACAGCAGGCGGGGGTTGTTCAGGTCCGATTCCGCAATCAAGGTCTTCGGCAGCCCCGTTTCGGCCGAGACGGCGTCGCCCAAGGCGCCGAACTCTTCCAGGATGTGCACGGCCCGCTCATCGCGCAGCGCATGCACCGCATCCAGCCGGAGCCCGTCCACGTGGTAGTCGCGGAGCCACAGCGCCAGGTTGTCCAGGATGTACTCGCGCACCACGTCGGAGCCGGGGCCGTCCAGGTTCACCGAGTCGCCCCACGTGTTGGCGTCGCCCTGCTTCAGGTAGGGCCCGAACCTGGACAGGTAGTTCCCGCTGGGGCCGAGGTGGTTGTAGACAACGTCCTGGATGACGCCAATGCCGGCAGCATGGGCCGCGTCCACGAACCGCTGGTAGGCCGCCGGGCCGCCGTAGCCTTCGTGGACCGCGTACCACTGGACGCCGTCGTAGCCCCAGTTGTGGGTTCCGTTGAAGCCGTTGACCGGCAGCAGTTCGACGAAGTCTACGCCGAGGTCCGCCAGATAGCCCAGCTTTGCGGCGGCGGCCTCCAGGGTTCCCTCGGGCGTGAAGGTCCCCACGTGGAGTTCGTAGATGACCGAGCCCTGCAGTTCCTTGCCCTCCCAGCCGCCGTCCTGCCAGGCATGGGCGGCGGGGTCGAAGGTCCTGGAGAGCTCATGCACTCCGGCAGGCAGCCGCCGCGACCGCGGATCCGGCAGCGGGTGGCCGTCCCCGTCCAGCAGGTACCCGTAGTCAACCTCGCCCTCGCCCGGTGCGTCCGGAGCGGCCCACCAGCCGTCCGAGCCGGGCGCCGTCTCCTTCTTCACCATGGGGTACTGCCGGCCGTCCGCGAGCAGGGTTACCGACCTGGCCTCCGGGGCCCAGACATCGAAACGGTCCGGCCCAACATTCACGAGGGTCATGCCTGTTCTCCATCCACTGGTACCAGCAAAGCCACAGGGTAGGTACCCAGCACGTCTGCCACCGAAACTGCGCCCGGCCCGTAGCCGGCGCCGGTCAACGCATCCCGCATGGTCACGGGAAGTTCGACGGCGGTGTCCTGCCAGCCGCCGTTGGCCGCCAGTCCGGCGGGCAGCCGGGTGGCCAGCGTCAAGGCGCCCGCGGCACCGTCACTCCCGCGGTGGAAAGCGAGCAGGTGCGCTGCCGCGGAACCTGTGGCCGTCACCGGGTGGTAGCCCTGGAACAGTTCGGGCCGGTCTCGGCGGAGCCGGAGTGCCCGGGAGGTGGCCAGGAGCTTGCTGGTTTCGGTGCCCGCCTCAGGCAAGGTGCCGGCGTCGAGCTTTGCCAGCTCCTCCTGCCGGCGGGCGAAGTCCACGGGCCGCCGGTTGTCGGGGTCGGTCAGGGACCGTTCCCAGAACTCGCTGCCCTGGTACACGTCCGGAACGCCCGGCATGGTCAGTTGGACCAGCTTGGCGGACACGGAGTTGGACGCGGCGTAGGAGTCGATCCGTGCCACGAAATCCTCCACCACCCTGGCGACCCGGGCGTCGTCGAACATTGCGTCCACGGCTGCCTTGACTGAGGACTCGAAGTCCCCGTCCGGGTCCGTCCAGGTGGTGGAGTTGCCGGCTTCCCGGGCGGCCTTTTCCGCGTAGCCCTGGAGCCGTTCCCGGCTGGCGGGCCACGCTCCGACGACCGCCTGCCAGAGCAGGTTCTCGTACGGGCCGTCCGGGATCGGGGCAAGTTCGCGCAGCGTGTCCAAGGTGTCCGCCCACTCCCGGGGAAGTTCAGCGATGACCGAGATCCGCGCCCTGGCGTCCTCGCTGCGCTTGGTGTCATGGGTGGACATGGTGGTCATGGACAGCGGCAGCTCCTGCCGGCGGCGAAGCATCCTGTGGTGGAACTCCTCAACCGGCACGGAGAATTCGGTCGGTTCGGCCCCCACCTCCGTCAGCGTGCCCAGACGGGTGTAGCGGTAGAACGCGGTGTCCTCCACGCCCTTGGCCATCACCATGCCGGAGGTCTGCTGGAACCGGACCGCGATGGGGTTCGCGGGATCAAGGAGCAGCGGCAGCAGCGTTCCCACGGCAACCTCCAGCTCGGGCCGCGAGGCAGCGGCGGACTCGCACGCCTCTTTGAGGATCTCAGCGCCGGTGGGCAGGTAGGTCCGGTACACCGGGAACGCGGCAATGATCTCGGCGATGGCGTCGGCTGCCTGGTCCACCGTAAGCCCGTGGGACTCGGGAACCAGCCGGGCCAGCCGCAGCACCTCGGAACGCAGGATGCCGTCCGCGATCATCCGCTTGGTGCCCCGGATCATCCCGGCATAATCCGCGGGAATATCGGAGTTCCGGAGCTTCGCGTCCAGGGCGTCCAGCGCCTGTTCTCCGGCCGGGTCCACGAACACCCGGTCCACGTCCGCCAGGGCGTCGTACCCGGTGGTTCCTTCACACGCGAACTCGCTGGGCAGGTCCTCGCCCGGTTCGAGGATTTTCTCCACCAGCACATAGGCGCCGCCGCTGAGGTCCTTCAGCCAGCGCAGGTACCCCACCGGATCTGCCACCCCGTCAGGGTGGTCCACCCGCAGGCCGTCCACCAGGCCCTCACGGAACCACCGGCCCACCTCGGCATGGGCTTCCTCGAACACGCGCGGAGTTTCCACCCGGATCCCCGCGAGCGTGGTAACCGCGAAGAAGCGCCGGTAGTTGAGCTCCGCGTCCGCGCGGCGCCAGTCCATCAGCTCGTAGTGCTGGCGGCTGTGCACCTCCTGCGGTGAATCGCCGTCGGAGTACGTGCCCTCGGCGAGCGGGAAGCGGTGGTCGTAGTACCGAAGTTCGCCGTCCTTGATCTCCAGCTTGTCCAGGTCCCCGTCAGAGCCCAGCATGGGCAGCCGGATCTTCCCGCCGGCAAGCTCCCACTCGACATCGAACGCGTCGGCGTACGGTGAGCCCTGCCCTTCCTTCAGCAAAGACCACCACCACGGGTTCTGGGCCGGCGTCGCCACGCCCACATGGTTGGGCACAATGTCCACCAAAACGCCCATGCCGTGTTCGCGCGCGGCCTTGGACAGCGCCGCCAGCCCCTCGGGGCCGCCCCGCGCCGGGTCCACGGCGGAGGGATCGGTCACGTCATAGCCGTGGTCCGAGCCCTGCTCCGCCGTCAGGATGGGTGAAAGATACACCCAGTCCACCCCGAGCGACTTCAGGTACGGCACCTTTTCGGCAGCATCAAACAGTGTGAAGCTGCTCCGGATCTGCAGGCGGTAGGTGGATGCGGGCACCCTCATTTTTTGGAAGACTTCCGCGAGCCGACCTTGGTGGTCTTCCCGGGTTCGGCCACCATGGGCGTGGTGAGCGACTCGGTTTCGCTGGTGGAGGTCTGCGTCAGAGCCGCCAGGGATGCGGCCACGGAGTGGTCAGGCTCAACTTCCTCGACTTGATGCGCGCGCAGGACCACCAGGGACTTTGCTTCCACGGGCAGCGGCTCCCCGGCGTTGACCGGCTGGGTGTCCGCGTTCTGCCCGGCAGTGTCGATGATGACGTCCCAGGCCGGTGCGTATTCGTCCGCAGGCAGGGTGAACTTGACGGTGTCATCGTGGGCATTGAAGTACAGCAGGAAGTTCACGTCGGTGATCCTCCGGCCGCGGCTGTCCTTGCCCTGGATGCCATGGCCGTTCAGGAAGACGCCCACGGACCGCCCGAATCCGCTGTCCCACGCTTCCGGCTTCATGGTCTCGCCCGACGGATCCAGCCAAACGATGTCCGGCAGCCGTTCTCCCTCGCCCCGCAGCACGGGCCGTCCGTCGAAGAACCGGCTGCGGCGGAAGGTGGGGTGCTTGGCCCGCAGCGCGTTGACCGCTGCCGTGAACTCGATCAGTGGCTGGTCGACGGTGTCCCAGTTGACCCAGGTCAGCTCGGAGTCCTGGCAGTAGCCGTTGTTGTTGCCCTGCTGGGTGCGCCCCATTTCGTCACCGTGCAGGAGCATGGGGACGCCCTGGGACAGCAGCAGCGAGGCAATGAAGTTCCGTTGCTGCCGGGCGCGCAGGCCAAGGACTTCGGGGTCATCGGTGGGACCTTCGACGCCACAGTTCCAGGACCGGTTGTGGGATTCGCCGTCGTTGTTGCCTTCGCCGTTGGCCTCGTTGTGCTTCTCGTTGTAGGACACCAGGTCCGCGAGCGTGAAGCCGTCATGCGCGGTGACGAAGTTGATGGAGGCCACCGGCCGGCGGCCGGAGTGCTCGTATAGGTCCGCGGAACCGGTGATGCGGGAGGCGAATTCGCCGAGCGTGGCGGGCTCGCCGCGCCAGAAGTCCCGCACGGTGTCGCGGTATTTGCCGTTCCATTCAGTCCACTGCGGCGGGAAGTTGCCCACCTGGTAGCCGCCGGGACCAACGTCCCAGGGCTCGGCGATGAGCTTCACCTGGGAGACGACCGGGT
The DNA here is from genome assembly GCF_050573415.1 of Paenarthrobacter sp. NEAU-H11. Taxonomy (NCBI): domain Bacteria; kingdom Bacillati; phylum Actinomycetota; class Actinomycetes; order Micrococcales; family Micrococcaceae; genus Paenarthrobacter; species Paenarthrobacter sp. NEAU-H11. The sequence goes on from NZ_JBNZGA010000001.1 coordinate 456,922, forward strand.
CCTGCTGGATGAGTTCGAAGAAGGTGGACAGCTTGTCAACGTCGTAGAACTCGCGGGCCAGGGTGGAGGCGAGGTCGAAGCGGAAGCCGTCCACGTGCATCTCGCTGACCCAGTAGCGCAGTGAGTCCATTAGCAGCTGCAGGGAGTGCGGCTGGCGGACGTTGAGGGAGTTGCCGGTGCCGGTGTAGTCCATATAGTGCTTCTCGTCGCCCTCCATCAAACGGTAGTAGGCGGCGTTGTCGATGCCCTTGAAGGACAGCGTGGGGCCCAGGTGGTTGCCTTCCGCGGTGTGGTTGTACACCACGTCCAGGATGACCTCGATGCCGGCCTTGTGCAGGGACCGCACCATGGCCTTGAAGTCCTGGACCTGCTGGCCGGTGTCGCCGGTGGAGCTGTAGGTGTTCTGCGGCGCAAAGAAGCCGATGGTGTTGTAGCCCCAGTAGTTGTTCAGGCCCTTGTCCTGCAGGGTGCCTTCATTGACGAACTGGTGCACGGGCATCAGCTCGATGGCGGTGACGCCGAGCTTCTGCAGGTGGGAGATGACGGCGGGGTGCGCCACACCGGCGTAGGTTCCGCGCTGTTCCTCGGGGATTTCCGGGTGGAGCTGGGTGAGGCCCTTGACGTGGGCTTCGTAGATGACGGACTGGTGGTAGGGAATCCGGAGGTTCTGGTCGCCGTCCCAGTCGAAGAAGGGGTTGATGACCACGCCCATCATCATGTGGCTGGCGGAGTCCTCGTTGTTGATGGAGTCCGGCTCGCCCAGGTTGTAGGTGAACAGGGACGGATCCCAGTCCACCTGGCCGTGCACGGCCTTGGCATAGGGGTCCAACAGGAGCTTGTTGGGGTTGAAGCGGTTGCCCGACGCGGGGTCGTAGGGTCCGTGGACGCGGTAGCCGTACTTCTGGCCCGGCTGGACCTGCGGGATGTAGCAGTGCCAGACGTATCCGTCCACCTCGTCCAGGGTGATGCGGGTTTCCTTGCCGTCCTCATCGAAGAGGCAAAGTTCGACTTTTTCTGCTCGTTCGCTGAACAGGGCAAAGTTGGTGCCGGTTCCGTTGAACGTGGCACCCAGGGGATAAGCCGATCCAGGCCAGACTTCCATAATGCTCCTCTTTGTGATTCGGCAGCAGAGGAGCAGGAGCGCCCCTACTGCCGGTGCGAACTAATGCCTACCGTAACGGCTGGCTGTGACTATTACATTTCCCGGCCCCAGAGTTACTAAGCTTGCTGACTTTACCCCACACTTCGGGTAAGGCGTCGGCAATTCCGCCAGCAGCGATCGGACCACCGGAGCACGCGTCCGACGCCGACGTGCCGGCTTTCCCGTGCAGGGCGGCTCCCAGCGCGGCAATGGCGGCCCAGCGCGCGTCCCCGTCAGCGCCCACCTTACGGAAGCGTCCGACGTCGAAACCTGCCTGGGCGAGCAGCGCGCCGATGACGCCGGCCAGGACGTCGCCGCTGCCGGCGGTGGCGAGCCAGGGTGTGCCGTCAGCCTGGCTGTACACGCTGCCGGAGGGTGCGGCTACCAGGGTGGTTGCGCCCTTGAGCAGCACTGTGGCCCCGGTCAGCTGCGAAGCCTGGCGGACGGCGGCCAGGGTTCCGGCTTCCACGGCTTCCCTGTCCTCCCCCCGGCCAAGGCGCCGCAGGAGCGCGGCGAGCTCGCCGGCATGCGGGGTGAGGACAACCTGCGGGGCCAGAACATCGGGAAGGGCGGGCAGGGCCCCGGCATCTGCCACGACAGGGAGCCCTGAGTCCACGGCATCACGGGCGCGCCGGAGCTGGTCGTGGTCCCCGGGACCCATGCCCGAGCCCACCAGCCAGGCCTGGACGCGGTTCTCCGCAACCGTGCCGGTACTGCAGACCACTTCGGGGCAGGACTGCCGCACCAGGTCAGCGACTTCGGGCGGACCGAGGTAACGGACCATCCCCACCCCGGCGGCGAGCGCACCCCGGCAGGCCAGGACGGCGGCGCCCGGATAATCAGCGGACCCCGCCACCACTCCCAGCACCCCGCGCGAATACTTGTGGGCCCGGCGGGCAGGGCGCGGGAGGATCCTGGCCATGTCCACGTCTTCGAGCCGGCGCAGCAACGGTTCGGGCAGGTGTTCCTCGATGCCGATCGGCACTACCTCCACCCTGCCGGCAAAGTCGGCGCCCGGGTCGGCCAGCAGGCCCGCCTTGGCGCCGCCGAACGTGACGGTCAGGTCAGCCGGCAGCACAGGCCGGGACACTTCCCCGGTGTCGGCGTCCACGCCGCTGGGAAGGTCGCAGGCCACAACAAAGGTGTTTCCGGCGCCGTCAGCCCTGAGCTCGGCGAGGGCGGCCACGAGGCCGGCAGCACTTCCCCGCAGCCCGCCTTGCGCACCTGTGCCCAGCACGGCATCGATCACGACGTCGGCGCAGGCCGTTTCTGCCGCAAGTTTCCCGGGTGCCGCTTCGGAGAGGCGGCGGACCCGGCCGCCGGCGCGCTCAAAGGCAGCCAACGCCAGTGCGTGGGCGGAATCCCCGGTGAGGACCGCCGTCGTGCGCACGCCCCTGGCCGCAAGGAACGAGGCCGCGTACAGCCCGTCCCCGCCGTTGTTGCCCTTGCCGGCGAGCACTGCGACGCTGGCACCGTAAACGCGGCGGCCGCGGGTTTTGAGCTCGGCGATGACCGCGTTGGCCAGGCCGTGGGCGGCGCGCTGCATGAGGGCGTCCCCCAGGCCGGAGGCGAGGAGCGGTTCCTCGGCCTGCCGGACCTGGGTGCCGGTGTAGGCGCCGATCAACGTGTCAGTCCCGTGACGGCCGGAGCCGCTCAGCCTTCGGCCAGGACCGTCGCAGTGGCGATGCCGCCGTCGTGGCTCATGGAGAGGTGCCAGCGCTTGACGCCCTTGGCCTCTGCCACGGCCAGCACGGTGCCCTTCACCTGGACGGTGGGCCCGTTGTGGTCCAGGCCGATCCAGCAGTCCTGCCAGTTCATGCCGGCCGGCGCGCCCAGGACCTTGGCCACAGCCTCCTTCGCGGCAAACCGCGCGGCGAGGGACCGGGTGTTCAGTTCGCGCTCAGCCGGAACGAACAGCCGGTCCCGGAGGCCGGGGGTGCGCTCAAGCTGGCGGCCGAACCGCTCGATGTCTACAACGTCTACGCCAATGCCAACAATCATGCGGCTTATTCTACGGTGACGCCCCCGGGCTGCCGCCTATGCCGGGCCGGAGCACATGCTTAAAAGCTGAAGCCCCGGGCTCTGTGCCCGGGGCTTCAGCTCTAAATCAGGTCCAGTTACTCGACGGTGACGCTCTTGGCGAGGTTGCGGGGCTGGTCCACGTCGTAGCCCTTTGCCTGGGCCAGTTCCGCGGCGAAGATCTGCAGCGGGACGGTGGTCAGCAGCGGCATCAGCAGCGTGGGGGTTTCCGGGACGTAGAAAACGTGCTCGGCGTAGGCCTTGACCGCTTCGTCGCCTTCCTCGGCGATGACCAGGGTGCGGGCGCCGCGGGCGCGGACTTCCTGGATGTTGGAGACCACCTTGGCGTGCAGGGAATCACGGCCGCGCGGGGACGGGACCACCACGAACACCGGCTGGCCTTCATCGATCAGGGCGATCGGGCCGTGCTTGAGCTCACCGGCGGCGAAGCCCTCGGCATGGATGTACGCGATTTCCTTCAGCTTCAGCGCACCCTCCAGGGCCACCGGGTAGCCCACGTGGCGGCCCAGGAACAGCACCGACTTCTCGTTGGCCATGCTCCGGGCCAGCTCGCGGAGCGGGCCGGCGTTGTCCAGGATCTTCTGGATCTTCGCCGGGATCTTGTTCAGGTCCGCGAGGACGTCCTTGATCTGGCCGGAGAAGATGTTCCCGCGCAGCTGCGCCAGGTACAGGCCCAGCAGGTACGCGGCGGTGATCTGGGCCAGGAACGCCTTGGTGGAGGCCACCGCGATCTCCGGGCCGGCGTGGGTGTAGAGCACGGCGTCGGACTCGCGCGGGATGGTGGAGCCGTTGGTGTTGCAGATCGAGATGGTCTTGGCGCCCTGTTCCCGGGCGTAGCGGACGGCCATCAGGGTGTCCATGGTTTCCCCGGACTGGCTGATGGACACTACCAGGGTGTTCGCGTCCAGGATCGGGTCCCGGTAGCGGAACTCATGCGCGAGCTCCACCTCGGTGGGGATCCGGCACCAGTTCTCGATCGCGTACTTCGCCACCATCCCCGCATACGCCGCGGTGCCGCAGGCCAGGACGATGATCTTGTTAACCTGCTTCAGCAGCGCCGGATCGATCCGCAGCTCATCCAGGGTCAGCTTGTGGTTGATGTCCGAGCGGCCCAGCAGGGTCTGCGCCACGGCGTCCGGCTGGTCATGGATTTCCTTCTCCATGAACGAGCTGAACCCGCCCTTTTCGGCGGAGGCCGGGTCCCAGTCCACGTGGTATTCCTTGCCCGCCGCCGGGTTGCCGTAAAAGTCGGTGATCTCCACCGTGTCCGCGGTGATGGTGACGATCTGGTCCTGGCCCAGCTCCACCGCCCGGCGGGTGTAGTCGATGAACCCGGACACGTCCGAGCCGAGGAAGTTCTCCCCCTCACCCAGGCCCACCACCAGGGGCGAGTTGCGGCGGGCGGCCACCACGACGTCGGGCTGGTCAGCGTGGACCGCGAGCAGGGTGAACGCACCCTCAAGGCGCTGGCAGGCGAGCTCCATGGCCCGGGTCAGGCCGCCGTCGGACGCGTCCCCGCCGAGCTTGTTCCGGAAAATGTCGCCCAGCAGCGCCGCAGCCACCTCGGTGTCCGTCTCGGACAGGAACGTGACGCCCTTGTCCAGCAGCTCCTGCTTGAGCTCGGCAAAGTTTTCGATGATGCCGTTGTGGATCACGGCAAGCCTGCCCTCATCAGCCAGGTGCGGGTGCGCATTCCGGTCCGTCGGCCCGCCGTGCGTGGCCCAGCGGGTGTGGCCGATCCCGGTCATCGTCTCCGGCAGCGGACGCGCCTCCAGCTCCGCGATCAGGTTGCTCAGCTTCCCGGACTTCTTCCGGGACTCGATCACGCCCTTGGACACCACAGCCACCCCGGCGGAGTCGTAGCCCCGGTACTCCAGGCGGCGCAGCCCCTCAAGGACAACATCCAACGCACTGTGACTTCCGCCGTTACCAGAACGGCCCACATAACCCACGATTCCACACATAGGCTCAAGACTATCGGCAGGGGTGCCCTACATCTAAACCGGGACACTCTGCACGGGCTGTGATCCGCGGCGCGCATAGCCACTGCTTACGCGCTCAAATCCGCCTCCATTTCGCTATGTGCCGGGCGAGGGGCAGAATCACTAACGTGACTTTGCAACGCAACGAGGCGAACGGAGAGGGTGTCTCCCCGTTCGTGGAGCTGGACCGGCAGACCTGGTCCCGGCTCGCAGACGAGATGGAACAGCCTCTTAACCAAGAGGACATCATCCGTCTCCGCGGCCTCGGGGATCCTTTGGACATGAAGGAGATCCGCGAGGTCTACCTTCCCCTGTCGCGGCTCCTGCACCTGTACGTCGAGGCTGCCGGGCAGCTGCACGCCGCCACCACCACGTTCCTGGGTGAGCACACCCAGCGCACGCCGTTTGTGATCGGCGTGGCGGGGTCCGTGGCGGTGGGCAAGTCGACCATTGCGCGCGTGCTCCGCGAGATGCTGCGGCGCTGGCCCGGTACCCCCAACGTGGAACTCATCACGACGGACGGCTTCCTTTATCCGCTGGCGGAGCTGAAACGGCGGCAGCTGCTGGAGCGCAAGGGCTTCCCGGAGTCGTACGACCGGCGGGCCCTGCTGCGTTTCGTGAGTGAGATCAAGAGCGGCGCCGAGGAAGTGCGCGCCCCGTGGTATTCCCACGTAACGTACGACATCGTTCCGGACAAGGAAGTGGTGGTGCGCCGGCCCGATGTCCTGATTGTTGAGGGGCTGAACGTGCTGGCCCCGGCGCGGCCGCGGCACGACGGCCGCCAGGGCCTGGCCTTGAGCGACTTCTTCGACTTCTCCATCTACGTGGATGCCAAGACTTCCTACATCGAGGAATGGTACGTGGACCGGTTCCGCAAGCTGCGGAGCACGGCGTTTGCCCAGCCGGAATCGTACTTCCACCGCTACGCCACGTTGTCCGACGAAGAAGCCGAGGTCACCGCGCGGGACATCTGGAAGCGCATCAACGAGCCCAACCTGGAAGAAAACGTCCTTCCCACCCGGGGCCGTGCGCAGCTGGTGCTGACGAAGGAGGCGGACCACTCGATCCGCCGGATGTTGCTCCGGAAGGTTTAACACAGGTGTGCCACGACTGCTCGCCCGGTGCGGCTGTCCCCCCGGTTGAATCAGGGGCGCCCAGCCGGCGCACCTTCACCCAGTTCCTGGCAGCCGGCGCCGGCCTGACTGTTTTGGCAGCGTGCACGCCGGAGGCACCCGCGGCGATGGCGCCGTCGTCCACCTCCCCCTCATCCCCCGCGGGCGGTGCCCCCGCACCCGCCCCGGAAAGCACGACGGCGGCGCCCCCCACCGAGGTTGCCGCACCTGCCGCTCCGTCCCCCGCGCCGTCGCCCTCCGCAGCCCTGCCGCGGCAGTTCTCGCTCACAGACCCCGCGAGCCCCTGGCTGGTGGTCAACAAGCACCGCCCCCTGGTCCCGGCCGACTACGTCCCGGCTGATTTGGTGCCGCCCAACGTCGCAATGACCGCGTCCGGCGAGGCTGCCCTGCTGAACAGCACAACGGCGGCGGCTGCGGAGGCGATGTTCGCCGCTGCCGGGCGGGACGGCGTGGCGATGGTCCTGGCCAGCGGGTACCGCTCGTACGGGACGCAGGTGGGGACCTACAACAACTACGTCGCGGCGCGGGGGCAGGCCGACGCGGACACGGCCAGTGCGCGCCCCGGCTACTCGGAGCACCAGACGGGCTGGGCGTTCGACATCGCCGACGGCGGGGGCGCGTGCAGTTTCCAGCCGTGCTTTGCTGACCAGCCCGCCGCCGTGTGGGCCAAGGCGAACGGGCACCGGTTCGGCTTCGTGGTGCGGTACCCGTGGATGTTCCACCCCGTCACGGGGTACTACTACGAGCCGTGGCACCTGCGGTATATCGGCGTGGAGGCGGCCACGGACATGGTTGCGCGCGGCATTTTCACGCTGGAGGAGTACTTCGGCGTGGAGGCGGCACCGGGCTACCCGTAAGGCAACTGCGCTAGTTTGGTTCCTATGCTGACTGGATTCAAGAACTTCATCATGAAGGGCAACGTTGTTGACCTTGCCGTCGCCGTGGTTATCGGCACCGCCTTCGGCGCGGTAGTGACTGCTTTGGTGAACAAGGTGCTCATGCCGTTCATCGCCGGGCTGACCGGTTCACCCAACTTTGACAGCTTCGCCAAGATTGACTTCAACGGCAACGCCATCGAGTTTGGCGTCCTGCTGACGGCGATCGTCAATTTCCTGTTGATCTCGGCCGCCATCTACTTCGTCGTGGTGATGCCCATGAACCTCATGGTTGAACGCCGCAACCGCAGGCTGGGGATCGGCCAGGACGTGAAAAAGGAGTCCGCGGAAGACCCGCAGATCGCGTTGCTTACCGAGATCCGGGACGCCCTCAAAACCCGCTCTTCCTAACATTCCAGACGAAAGTGGCCCGTTTCCCTTTGGAAACGGGCCACTTCTTGTTATGTCGGTTTGTTACTCGCTGACCAGTTCCAGGGCGAGCTCGGTGCGCACCACCTGGGCCAGGTGTTCGGCGATGGACTGGGCTGTATCTTCGTCAGCTGCCTCCACCATCACGCGCACGACGGGCTCGGTGCCGGAGGGGCGGAGCAGGACGCGGCCAGTCTCGCCGAGGGCGGCCTCCGCAGCCGCCACGGCCTGGGCCAGGACTTCGTTCCTGCCCACCCGTGTGCGGTCAACGCCCTTGACGTTGATGAGCACCTGGGGAAGCTTGGTCATCACGGTGGCCAGTTCCTTGAGCGGCTTTCCGGTCAGGGCGATCTGGGCCGCCAACTGTAGGCCGGTCAGGACGCCGTCGCCCGTGGTGGCATGGTCGGCGAAGATTACGTGGCCGGACTGTTCCCCGCCCAGGTTGAAGCCGCCGTCGCGCATTTCCTCCAGGACGTAACGGTCCCCCACGGCTGTTTCTCGGATGCTGATGCCCGCGTTGCGGAGCGCGATCTTCAGGCCGAGGTTGCTCATGACCGTGGCCACCAGGACGTCGTCCTTGAGCTTGCCGGACTTTTTCAGGGCAACTGCGAGGATGGCCATGATCTGGTCGCCGTCCACCTCGTTGCCCTCGTGGTCCACCGCGAGGCAGCGGTCGGCGTCGCCGTCGTGGGCGATGCCAAGGTCGGCCTGGTATTTGATCACCGCTTCCTTGAGCGGGCCAAGATGGGTGGAGCCGACGCCGTCGTTGATGTTGTGGCCGTCGGGTTCGGCGCCGATGACCACCACGTGCGCGCCGGCATCCTTGAACACCTGGGGTGAGCAGCCGCTGGCGGCGCCGTGCGCGCAGTCCAGGACCACCTTGATGCCCTCGAGGTTGTGCGGCAGCGTGCGCAGGAGGTGGACGATGTAGCGGTCCTCGGCGTCGGAGAAGCGCTGGATCCGGCCCACATCAGCGCCGGTGGGCCGCACCGCTTCCTTGGACATCTGCGCCTCGATGGCATTCTCAACGTCGTCCGGCAGTTTCTGGCCGCCACGGGCGAAGAACTTGATGCCGTTGTCCGGTGCGGGGTTGTGGGAGGCGGAGATCATCACGCCGAAATCGGCGTCCAGGTCAGCTACCAGGTAGGCCGCCGCAGGCGTGGGGAGGACGCCGGCGTCGTAGACGTCCACGCCTGAGCTTGAGAGCCCGGCCTCCACGGCAGCGGCGATGAACTCGCCGCTGGCCCGCGGGTCACGCGCCACCACGGCGCGCGGCCGCGTCCCGTTGGAGTTGCGGTCGTGGCCGAGCACGACGGCGGCCGCCTGGGCCAGCTGCAGCGCCAGCTCAGCAGTCAACAGGCCGTTCGCCAGTCCCCGGACACCATCAGTTCCAAATAATCTAGACACCGGTCAAGTCTAGAGGATGGGGATGGGCGGTCTTCTACCCCGCCCGCGACGGAGTGAACGACTTAGAAGCGCTGCTTCGCTGCGCTTTGGATATGCTCTCACTAGCGCTCTGGCGCGTGCCGGTAATTGGGGGGAAATTATGGCAGCAGGAAGCAACCAGTTGGCGAGCCTGACAGGACTTCGATTCTTCGCAGCTATGGCGGTGGTTATGTACCACCTGCGCCTCTACTTCAACCCACTGGGCGAGAGTCTAACCGTATTTGAGTATGGCTTCACAGGAGTTAGCTTCTTCTTCATTCTTTCGGGGTTTGTACTCACATGGTCCCACGCGGACGAAGTCCGTCCCCGCGCCTTTTATTGGAATCGAATATCCCGAATCTGGCCTCTCCACGTACTCACCATGCTGTTGGCGATCTGGGCTCCGCCGTTGCCGACATCAGGAGGTTCTAGTTGGGTCGCCACGCCATTTGTTCTTTCGTTGACTCAAGCTTGGATCCCGGCAAGCCCGTTCCTAAATGCCTTCAATGGAGTTTCCTGGTCCTTGTCATGCGAGGCATTTTTTTATTTGGCGTTCCCCTTCCTATGCAGGAAGCTTGCCACGACCCAAGCGTCTGTTCGCGCCATCTTCACGATACCCGTCGCCCTACTCGTGGCGATGGTGGGTCTGGCCGCGATGTCCTCCGTGTCGACAGCAGACTATTTGTTGGGAACCATGCCGCTTTACCGACTCGGTGAATTCATCCTCGGGATATCGCTTGCCAAGCTAATGAAGGGCGGCTGGCGCCCACCCTTCAATGCTGTGCAAGCAACCCTAATTCTGGGCATCCTTTCGGCTGGTCTTTTTGTCGCCTCGCTCCTCGCAAATGGTCTTGTGGGCCCCATACCGGTGACCGTCGCCAATCTTGTAATGATCCCTGGGTTTTTGATTGTCATCTCTGCTTGCGCTGATGGAGACTTGTCGGGGAAGAAGGGCCTGCTTCGTTCCTCCGGCCTGATTCGGCTCGGCCAGTGGTCTTATGCTTTGTATCTTATTCATGAGCTCGTGATCAAAGTGGTACGAGAGTTTGCCGCCGGCGTATCCGTGGGCGAGTCGATCGTGATCGCGGCCCTCGTCGTTCTGACATCCGTCGCCTTGTCGGGGCTTCTGCACGAGGTCGTGGAAAAACCTGCCGAGAGATGGCTTCGGCGTAGATTCTCCGCCAAGAAGCCGCACCAAGTACAGCACGCGTAAACACACAACTCCGCTGCCTTCTGGGCCGACCCAGGTACCCGACTACTTGGATTCTGGCTTCGAGTACCTGTCTTTGCCCAAAAGCCTCGCCACGGCCATTTCGTCGCCCCTACGATCCATGCATGACACCTAGCTATGGGGGCTTGGCGCTCGAAATTGTTGTACCGGTCTTCAACGAAGAAGCGGTACTCGAAAGCAGCATCACGAGGCTCGCCGAATATCTGACGCACGAAATGCCGTCGGCGTGGAAAATCACGATCGCCGACAATGCAAGCACCGATCGGACTCCGGTGATTGCCGCTCGGCTCAGCGAGCACATGCCGAACGTTGAATACCGACGCCTTGAAGTCAAGGGACGCGGCTTCGCCCTCAGGGATGCGTGGGGCGCATCTGAAGCAAAGGTCTTAGCGTACCTGGACGTAGACTTGTCCACCGATCTTGCGGCCTTGCCCCCTTTGGTTGCTCCCTTGCTGTCGGGGCATTCGGACATTTCCATTGGCACCCGGCTGGGGCAAAGCTCCCGGGTAAGCCGGGGACCCAAGCGTGAATTCATATCCAGGTCCTACAATCTTCTGTTGCGCCGGACAATGCAGGTGCGCTTTTCGGATGCGCAGTGTGGATTCAAGGCCATTCGTGCTGACGTAGCCAAGCGCCTCCTGCCGCATGTGGAGGACAACGGCTGGTTCTTCGACACCGAGCTCCTGATAATTGCGGAGCGTTCTGGTCTCCGGATTCACGAAATCCCTGTTGACTGGGTGGACGACCCCGACAGCCGTGTGGATATCAAGCAGACCGCCCTGGATGATCTGAGGGGCATGGTGCGCGTGGCAGGCTCCCTGGTAAAAGGGGTAATTCCCGTCCAAGCGATATACGCCGAACTGGGGCGCCGTCCCATTGTTCCGGAGAGCCGACCAAGCTTCTTCGGCCAGGTCCTTCGCTTCGGCATGGTTGGCGCGGTGTCAACCTTGGCCTTCGCGTTGCTTTACCTGGTTCTGCAGGGTCCCTTTGGGGCGCAGGAAGCAAACTTCTTGTCCCTGCTTATGACGGCCGTGGGCAACACGGCGGCCAACCGCCGGTTCACGTTCGGCATCAGCGGACCGGCGAAGCTGTTCACCCAGCAGTTCCAGGGTTTGATGGTGTTCCTGCTGGCCTGGACAATCACGTCGTCATCCCTGCTGGTTCTGCACGCCGTAAACCCAGATGCAGCACCGAATCTGGAACTGCTGACCCTGACGGCGGCTAATATCTTCGCCACTCTGCTGAGGTTTATCCTCTTGAGGCTCTGGGTGTTTAGGGTGCGGCAAGGAGAACAGGCGGCCGTACGTGGACTGCGTCCTGCCGGGGAACCTGTCCGGTGAGTGTGGCCGAGGCCAGCCGTGCCGCGGCTCCTTCAACGGTCCGTGGCGTCCGCACGCCACTGCCGTGGGAGTACATCGGGCTTGCCGCCCTCCTCACCGCCACAGCAGCAACATTCCTCTGGGGACTGGACAGGAACGGATGGGCCAACCCGTACTACTCCGCCGCAGCACAAGCCGGCTCCCAGGACTGGAAAGCCTTCTTCTATGGCTCCCTCGACGCCGGCAACCTCATCACCGTAGACAAGCCGCCCCTGAGCATCTGGATCATGTCCCTCTCAGTCCGACTCTTCGGACTGAACTCCTGGGCCCTGCTCGTACCCCAAGCACTTATGGGCGTCGCCACCACGTGGCTGATCTACAAAATCATCCGCCGCAGCCACTCCGCCGCACCCGCCCTCCTTGGCGGCCTGATCTACGCGACCACTCCCGTCGTTGTCCTCATGTCCCGGTACAACAACCCCGAACCGCTTATGGGTCTGCTGACCGTCGCAGCGGTCTACTTCGTCATGCGGGCCACCGAAGACAACCGCTGGACCTGGTACCTGCTCGCCGGCACTTCACTCGGACTGGGCTTCATGGCCAAGCAGATCCAAGCCTTCCTACCCATCCCCGCCCTCATTCTCGCCGTCCTGCTCTTCGGCGCGGGAACCATGGCATCCCGGTTCCTCCGGCTCCTCGCTTCGCTCGCCGCACTGGTCATCAGCGGCGGCTGGTGGATGACGATAGTCGAGCTCACACCCGCCGCCAACCGACCTTACGTCGGCGGATCCGCAACCAACAGCATCCTCGAACTCACCCTCGACTACAACGGCCTCGCACGATTCTTGCGTTTCAGCGCTGATCCTCAAACAGCGCCCGCAGCTCCGGGACCTGCCCCAGAGTACGACGGCGGGCTAAGCCGCCTGTTTAACGCAAACTTTGCTCCTGAGGGGGCGTGGCTCCTCTTTGCCGCGGCGACGTGCTCGCTGGCTTTGATACTGCTTTGGCAGCAGGCTGGCGGAAGCCGGACCGCGAAAGCATTGATCATTTGTGCCGTGCTTTGGCTCCTCACCGCCTACGTGGTGTTGAGTTTCATGGGCACCATGACACACACCTACTACGTATTTTCACTCGCGGCGCCGATGGCTGTAGTTGTTGCGTTGGGAACGCAGTTGCTGTGGAGCCAACGGCAGCGGATTGTGCCCCGGTGCTTAGGGGCGGTGCTCCTTGCCGGGACCGGGTACATGGCAATTCGTATTTTCCAATACAGCGATGCTTGGGGGGCCTGGCCCGCTGTTCTGCTTGGCGTAACGCTCCTGGCTGTGGTGGGGTGGCTGTTCCTCCGGCCACGATACTTAGAGCTTCTTGCCTTGGCGATGGTGTCTATGGCCTTGGTGATCGGCCCACTCGCGACGGATGTGATAACGCTATCCAAACCACACTCCGGAACTAATCCCCTTTCAGGACCAGTCGGGAACAATTTGGGCTCCCTATCGGCCCACTTGGACGCCGCCCGCCGAGGTGACCCGCCGCTTGCTAGACATCTGGGATTCGGTGTTGAGCCGTCTCAGGAAATCACGTCGCTTCTTCGCGATTCTTCGCCGTCGACATGGGCCGCCGCAACATATACCGCGCAGAACGCAGCACAATATCAGCTCGCTTCCGAACGGCCCGTTATTGCCCTGGGAGGCTGGCTGGGCAACGACCCCGCACCAACGATCGACCAATTCAAAGCGCTCGTGCAGGAAGGAAAGATCACCTACTTCATTTGGCAACAGCCAATCCTTGATGAAGTACCGCTAGGAAGCGACGCCAGGGCCATAACCGACTGGGTTCATTCCAATTTCAAGGGGGAGGTTATCGATGGAGTCACGATCTACGATCTTAGGCAGTAGGGAGGCCTTCCGGCCAAAACAGAGCGTAGTCGCCCGCGGGCGATGGGAAAAATACTGTCTGGCCGGGATTCTGTCACTTGCCGCTATCTCGTATTCCTGGGCCCTTGGAGCAAACGGCTGGGCAAATGCGTACTATTCGGCAGCAGTCCAGTCCGGTCTTCATGATCCCTCTGCATTCTTGTTTGGTTCCGCCGACTGGGGCAATTCCATAACAGTGGACAAGCCTCCCTTGAGCCTTTGGATCATGGGACTCTCTGTCCGCCTTTTCGGGCTGAATACCTGGGCTATGCTGCTCCCACAAGCGGCACTGACGCTTGGCAGTGCCGCGCTCCTTTACACAATGACGCGCCGTCACCTCCCTGCGACAGTCGCCCTACTCTCGACTGCTGTCTTTGCCGCGACACCCATCACCTTGCTGCTCGCCCGCTACAACAATCCTGACCCTCTTATGGTTCTTCTGATGCTCTGCGCACTCCATGCGGGCATCAAAGCGACCGAATCATGCCAGGGCCGCCACTTATATCTCAGTGCAGGATTTCTCTCCCTCGGGTTCATGGCGAAACAACTGCAAGCTTTCCTGGTGCTTCCCTCGATCGTCCTGGTCTTCTGTGTCTTTTCGATTGTGATTTGGCGTGCGCGCCTCTTGTCGCTTGTCGCCGCAGGACTAATGCTCATCTCCGGGTCGCTTGCGTGGCCACTGATAGTGGACATGGTTGATCCAAGACGCCGACCCTACATAGGCGGTTCCTCGAGCAACAGCATGGTCGAACTGACGTTGGGCTATAACGGCGTCGATCGTGTTCTAAAACGCGAAAATGATCCATGGTCAGCTCTCCTGCCGGAAAGCATGAGAACAGTAGAGACAGACTCCGGATTCTTCCGGCTCTTCAACGGTAACTATGGGCAGGAGATTGGCTGGCTTTTGCTACCGGCGCTGCTGTCAAGTTTGGCAGTTCTCACTTGCGTTGTGAAAAAGAAATACACGAGGGAAAAATCAGTATTTGCTGTAGCCGCAGCATCCTGGCTTTTGCTCACCTACTTGGTACTCAGCTTTATGGGAAGCAGTTTTCACTCCTACTACACCGCGTCCCTGGCCGCGCCTTTGGCACTATGCCTTGGCTTGGGCATGGAACTCGTGCTTGGGAGCGGGAGAACGCTATGGAGCCGTCTTTTTGTTTTCTTAGGCATGCTGATCAGCGCCGTCTTCTCCCATGCCATGTGGCAAATAAGCGATGCCTATCCGCAGTGGATTGGCCAACTATTGCTCTATATTGGCCTGTCTGCGAGTGTCCTGGTGCTGATCCCGCCGCCGGCAAAATGGGTCATCCCTGCGGCCTCATGGTTGGTGTTATGCACCCTTATGGTCGGGCCCATATTTTGCTCCGTGATCACAGTGGGTTCTCCCCAAACTGGCTCAAATCCGTTGTCCGGGGGCATCTCCTCCAACCCAAATACGCTGAGTCGGTTTATGGCAGGGGCCAAGTCATTGGATCCGGCATGGGCAACAGGACTCGCCATCGGAAATGCGCCCGGGTCGTCCCTTAAACCCGTGCTTGAAAGCTCCAATTCTTCATGTACGTGGGCTGCGGCGACCTATCCGGGCCAAACTGCAGCCCGCTTCCAACTCGAGACAAACCGTCCGATCATGCCGTTGGGTGGGTTCGCCGCTACCGACCCAAGTCCTACCTTGGAACAATTCCAAGATTGGGTAGCTGGAGGTCGGCTCTGCTACTTGGTAGTTCAACCTGAGCAGCTCAAGGTCCCAGGCAACAGTGCAGAACTATTGGCCATCCATGAGTGGGTGCAGGGCGCATTTGACCCAGAAGTAATAGAAGGATTCACGGTTTATCGCCTGACCCGGGACTAGCCTGTCGGCGCCTACCATCCCAACTGCCGTCCAATTGCACGAAGAAGCCCGCCCCGCCAAAGGCGGGACGGGCTTCTGTACAAGCGGATTTAGCGCTTGGAGTACTGCTGGGCCTTGCGGGCCTTCTTGAGACCGGCCTTCTTACGCTCGATGACGCGGGCGTCACGGGAGAGGTAACCGGCCTTCTTCAGGGTGGCGCGGTTGTTCTCGACGTCGATCTCGTTCAGGGAACGGGCGATGCCGAGGCGCAGGGCGCCGGCCTGGCCGGAGATGCCGCCGCCGTGGATGCGGGCGATGACGTCGTAGGCGCCTTCGAGATCAAGGATCTTGAAGGGCTCGTTGACGTCCTGCTGGTGCAGCTTGTTCGGGAAGTAGTTGTCCAGCGCACGTCCGTTGATGGTCCACTTGCCGGAGCCGGGGACAACGCGAACGCGTGCAACAGCTTCCTTGCGGCGGCCAACAGCTGCGCCGGCGACGGTCAGTGCCGGGCGCTCCTTCTTCGGCGCAGCAGCGTCAGCTGCTGAGCTTTCAGAGGTGTAGCTGGTCAGGGTTTCCTCAGCCTCAACGGCTTCGGTGGTCTCTTCGTTCTGAGCCACGATTCTCCTTGTATAGATAAGTTGTTTGGTGGCCAGGACTACTGGGCGACCTGGGTGATTTCGAAAGTCTTGGGCTGCTGGGCGGCGTGCGGGTGCTCAGCACCGCGGTACACCTTCAGCTTGCCGAGCTGCTGGGCAGCGAGGGAGTTCTTGGGGAGCATGCCCTTGATGGCCTTCTCCACGGCGCGGACCGGGTTGGACTCCAGGAGTTCCGCGTAGTTGACGGAGGTCAGGCCGCCCGGGTAGCCGGAGTGGCGGTATGCGCGCTTCTGCTCCAGCTTGGCGCCGGTCAGGGCGACCTTCTCAGCGTTGATGATGATGACGAAGTCGCCCATGTCCATGTGGGACGCAAAGGTGGCCTTGTGCTTGCCGCGCAGCAGGATTGCGGTCTGGCTCGCGAGACGACCAAGGACAACGTCTGTGGCGTCAATGACGTGCCACTGGCGGTTGATATCGCCGGGCTTCGGGGTGTACGTACGCACGGTGTTTGCCTCGTTCTTGTTCTGGCGTTCTTGTTTAGGTGTCACTAGCTCGTGCACCTACTATCTGCGCGCTACCGGAACAGAGGTGAGGGCTCTATGTAACCAGTCATCCTTTGCTTCCGAATGTGCACGTTGAGTAGTCATCCTGCAACCGGATTCTCAAGCGGGCACGCACCATCGGAATAGGACACGCACAACGACTACCAAGATTAGCGCGTTAAGGGGTTCAGGGTCAAAATGGGGTAGCCGGACGCTGGTGCGTGCCGAGCCGGATCGACGTTCGCGGGGGGACACAGTGCATTCTTGGGTCAACGATGGGTCCGCTGTGTGGCTTTTCGTCGTCGGAGCCGGCGTCCTTGGCGGCATCCTCTCCCCTGCCGCGGAGGTTGCCATCGCCCGCTTCCTGCCCAGGGCCGGAATCCGCCCCAGCATCCCTGTCCAAATTACGACGGCGGCAATTACCTTCGCAGCGTGCGCGGCCTTTTCCCTTCGCTTGGGAATTACGTTAAGCCTGCCCGCTTTTCTATTCCTGGCGGTTATGGGTACGCAGCTGGGGCGAATTGACGTAGCCCGGCACCTGCTGCCCAACCCACTTGTCTTAACGCTTCTTATTGGCGGCCTCCTCCTGTTAATGCTGCCGGCCCTCTTCGATAATCAAGCTGGTGCACTCGGGCGAGCACTTGCTGGCGGCTTGATTTTGTTCTTCGCGTACGTGATTCTGGCGCTGATTTCACCCGCGGGCATCGGGATGGGCGACGTTAAGCTCGCTGCCCCCATAGGCCTCTACCTCGGGTACCTAGGCTGGACCCAGCTTCTCTACGGGGGGCTCCTGGGCTTCATCATCAATGGGCTGGTGTCGATAGTAGTTGCAGCCAAGAATGGCCGGATTAGCGGGGCGGAAGTGGCCCATGGTCCTTCGATGCTCCTCGCCGCCGCAGCAGCCTCACTTCTCACCCTCTAGTCTCGTTCCGGCCAAACTGTCCGTTGGCGTTCCGCCTGTTCGCGACCATCCAAGTAGTCGAGTCTGGAAAATCCTGGCGCACCTGAGTACTGGTCCCATGTTCTGAGTACGACCATTTTGGCCGTGCGAAAAAAGTCGAGTACAACTACGCATTGTTGCCCCTCCCTCGCAATGACAATCTTTTCTTAGCGAAGTCCAGCCGCTAAAGAATTACGGGGGCAGCTGGAAATTCGTTGAAATCAAATCACTCCATTTCACCGAATTAAAGGAAATTACAATGACTTCACTTATGGTCTCGATGATGGCATTCGTTGCCGGCGTCAAGGATCGTTTCTCTTCTGAAAAGGGCGCCACCGCGACGGAGTACTCCCTCCTCGTCGCTTTTATCGCCCTCCTCATCATCATTGGCGTCACCGCCTTCGGAACCGCGCTGAACACTTGGTTCTCCACCCTCGGTTCCCGCGTCGGCACCTGGTAAGGAACTGAGATGACTTCTCTCATGGTCTACGTGCTGGCCTTCGTAGCTGGCGTCAAGGAGCGGACCTCTTCGGAAAAGGGCGCAACCGCGACAGAATACTCGCTCCTCGTCGCCTTCATCGCGCTCCTCATCATCATCGGCGTCACTGCCTTCGGAACCGCGTTGAACACCTGGTTCTCCACCCTCGGTTCCACCGTCGGCACCTGGTAGCCGAAGCCCTCTTGAATGTGCCGCGGGCGAGAGCGCGCGGCACATTCAAAAATCCAACCATCCTCGGGGGATCCGTTGAAGAAGATCTTCGTGAAAGACACGGAAAACAAGAGCCGTGGCGCCATCGCCGTGGAGTTTGCTTTAGTCGCTCCCGTGTTGCTGGCGCTCGTTGTCGGCATCGTGGAGTTTGCCAACGCCTACAACGCCCAAATATCTGTCACCCAGGCTGCGCGTGAAGCTGCCCGTGGGATGGCGGTCAAGAACAGTCAAACGGACGCCAAAGCAGCGGCGGTCGCTGGTGCCCCCGGAGTCAACTCGGCAGCGTTCGCGTATTCGTTCAGCCCGGCATCCTGCGCGCCCAACGCTACAGCCAAGGTGACCATCACTTACCCGGCTGCAACGCTAACGGGGCTTTTTGGCAGCTCAGTAACGCTTACCGGCGTAGGAGCGATGAGATGCAACGGATAGTCAAGGACCAGAAGGATCATGAGAGGGGAGCTGCCGGGGTCATGGTGGCGGTCATGATGATCGTCCTCATCGGCGCCGGCGCCTTGGCCGTCGATACGGGGCAGATTTACGCCGAACGCGCCCAACTGCAAAACGCAGCGGATGCCGGCGCCCTTGCTGGTGTGGACATCTGCTCCGAAGCCGGGGGCTGCACGCAAGCGGACGCAAATGCGGTGGCCGAGGCCCTTGCCGACAGCAACTCCAACGACAACAAGTCCACGGTTCAGAGCGTGGACCTTTCTGTCCCAGGGGAGGTTACTGTCACAACATCCACGAAGGACGGGACCACGAACGCAGGCTTCCTCAGCAAGATGTTTGCCAGCGCCTTAAACGCCCCCGCAGCCACGGTGGGAGCAACGGCCACAGCTAAATGGTTGTACCCGACAAAAGGGATCACGGTCCTTCCCCTGACGTTTGCCCCCTGCGAGTTCAAGGATGACGGGCTTCCGCACAAGATACTGACCCAAGGCGGCGGTGGCGGCGCCCAGGATTGCAATGGCCTCAACCCGTCGAACCAGATCATTCCTGGTGGTTTCGCATGGCTTAATCCCGATGGCTCGACAGGATGCAATGTCACAGCGGAAGTTGGCCAATGGAGCAAAACAAGCGCAGGAGCCGCAGTCCCTAACGGATGCATTGACCTCTTCAACCCCTCTCTAAACCCTTCGCTGGCGGGGTCCACAGTGGCACTGCCTGTCTACAAATACACCTGCGATGGAATGCCCGCTGCGCAGTTCGGCACCTGCAACGGCAGTTCCGTCCAGTACTTCATCGAAAAATGGGCCGGCTTCAAAATCCAGGCCTGGAACTTGTCCGGTCAGGCCAAATATGACCCGACCCCAGTGTTCAGCGGAAGCGAGAAAGGTCTTTACGGCACCTTCGTCGGTTACTCCGCAGATCCCAACCTCTTCACCGGAGGAACAACCACACCCACGGGCAACGTCGTTGTCCTGGGGCTGATCAAGTAAGCATCATCAAAGGGGAAGAAAGTGAAAGCACGCCTACTGGGAGGCATCGCCGCGTTGGTTATTGCGATAGCCGGCACAGTCCTTCTGATCACCTATGTACAAAGTGCCGACGCGCGCGCAATGGCAGGAACCGAAACCACCGAGGTACTTGTGGTCCAGGCACCCATTCCAGCGGGAACACCGGTCAGCGAAATAGGCGGGCTGGTGGTAAAAAAGCCGCTGCCAAAGTCCGCGCTGACGAGTGACACAGTCACTGACCTTGCTGATGAAGGAGCCAAAGTCACCGCGGTGTCGCTCGTTCCTGGTGAACAGTTGCTCGCCAGCCGTCTGGTCGAAGCCAACTCGTTCCTTGGTCCTTCCAGGGTTGCGGTCCCCGATGGCATGCAGGAGATCTCGCTCAAACTTCCTATTGAACGTGTTGTGGGCGGAAAAATAACCGCCGGTGACACCGTGGGCATCTTCGTCTCCCTGACGGACTCAACCGGAGAAGGCGCGAACGCCACTCAGTCCGCCGGCACGCAGCTGACATTCCACAAGGTGCTCGTAACCGCCACCCAGTTCAGCAACGGCAGCCCCGCCCAGCCGGACGCAGCGAAGGAAGGGCAGTCTGACGGCAAGCTGAGTTCCGGAGAAAACCAGAGCGACGGCACCTACCTCATCACGGTTGCCCGCAACTCCGTAGAAGCCGAACGGCTCGTATACGCTGCCGAATTCGGAAGGATCTACCTCTCCAAGGAACCCAGCGAAGCCACCGAGGGCAACAACGGTGTT
The DNA here is from genome assembly GCF_050573415.1 of Paenarthrobacter sp. NEAU-H11. Classification (NCBI taxonomy): domain Bacteria; kingdom Bacillati; phylum Actinomycetota; class Actinomycetes; order Micrococcales; family Micrococcaceae; genus Paenarthrobacter; species Paenarthrobacter sp. NEAU-H11. Next base: position 477,232 of record NZ_JBNZGA010000001.1, read on the forward strand.
GTGGATAAGACGAAGGTATTCCGATGAGCCGCTTCGTACTGATCACACCCAATACGGATTTTGAACGCCGGGTTCGTATGGCAACAGTCGGCATGCCTGGCTCCCTCCAGTACTTCCAAGCCGATTACCTCCCGCAGGGCCCTGAAGAGGTCCTCAGGCAGCTGCTGGGGGAACCACCCGAGGTATTCGTCCTCGGTCCGGGCCTTCCTGCGGACGACGCTCTGAAGTTCGCCGCCGTCATGGACCTGCAGTATCCGGAGATCAGCATGATCCTGGTGGCCGGTGAGTCCTCGGACGTGGCAATCCAAGCGATGCGCGCCGGAATCCGCGATCTTTTGGATCCAGCAGCGGACGTGGACCATATCCGGATCATTGTGGAACGTGCCAGCCTGGCATCAGCAGGTCGCCGGCGCGGTCTGGCGCCAAGCAGCTCCGAGCACCACGAGCATGCCGCCGGCGGACGCATCATCGCTGTCATCTCACCGAAGGGCGGCGTCGGCAAGACAACCGTTGCAACGAACATCGCCATAGGGCTGGGGAAGATTGCACCAATGGGTGTGGTCATCGTCGACCTCGACCTCCAGTTTGGCGACGTTGCGAGCGGGCTGATGCTGGAACCTGAGCACACCATCACGGATGCTGTTGTGGGCGCGGCCAGCCAGGATTCCATGGTTCTCAAGACATACCTGACAGTTCATCCAGGCGGAATCTATGCACTGTGCGCGCCAAAAAACCCCGTCGAAATGGACAGGATTAGTGGAGAAAACGTCAGTCATCTCCTCTCACAGCTCCGCCAGGAATTCCAGTACGTTGTGGTTGACACTGCACCTGGGCTCGGCGAGCACGTTCTGGCCACGCTTGACATGGCCTCCGACGCCGTATGGATCTGCGGAATGGACGTTCCGAGCATCCGCGGTCTTCGCACCGGCAACCAGATTCTTGCGGAGTTGAACCTTCTGCCGGAACGGCGGCACGTAGTACTCAACATGGCTGACCGCAGAAGCGGACTGACCCTTCAGGACGTCGAAGCAACCATCGGCGCGCCGGTGGATGTCGTACTCCCCCGTTCAAGGACCTTGCCGTTCTCAACCAACAAAGGCATACCGCTGCTCCAGGACGGCACCAGGGATCCCGCAACAAGGGGGCTCCGGCAGCTGGTAGAGCGTTTCAAGCCCAATTGGGAAGAAAGACCACACAAGAAGTTGCATAGAAGGGCGGTTGTCCAGTGAACCTCTCACGCAGGCTTGAAAAGGTACGCGGTACTGAGTCAACCGCGCCAGTAGCGGAAGTCGAGCCGCAAAACGTCTTCGTGCCAGCGATGGGCCCTCTTGAACCGGCCACTCTCGGGCGGATCCATGAGGCGAAATCAGCGGAAATAGCCGAGGTCGTTGAGTTGGCACCCACAGCCGCCGTGGCCAGCGGCGCTCTCAGCGCCCTGAAGGAACGTGCTAGCCAAGCGCTTTACGAGCGCCTGGGCGCGCGCATCACTGACTCGTCGCTTGAGGAGGCAGAGCTCCATCAATATGTCAAAGACGAGCTGAAAATCGTCGTCGACGAGGAGCAGGTCCCCCTCACATCCGCTGAACGGCAGCGGTTGATTCGGGAAATCATCGACGACGTCCTTGGCCACGGGCCCATCCAGCGATTCCTGGATGATCCGTCGGTCACCGAAGTCATGGTGAACCGGTTTGACCAGGTCTACGTGGAGCGCGCCGGCAAACTGACACTCACGGATACCAAGTTCGGTTCCGACGACGCACTGCGTCGCGTCATCGAACGTATCGTCTCCAAGGTTGGCCGCCGTATTGACGAGTCCTCTCCCCTGGTGGACGCACGTTTGGCTGACGGCTCCCGCGTCAATGCAATCATCCCGCCGCTGGCGGTCAACGGACCGGCACTGACCATCCGGAAGTTTGGAGGTGATGCGCTCACCGTACAGAAGCTGATTGGTTTTGGCAGCCTGTCCCCTGAGATGGCAGAACTTCTCCAGGCCTGCGTACTGGCACGAATGAACATCATCGTTTCCGGCGGTACGGGTACAGGCAAAACCACTTTGCTCAACGCACTGTCGTCCTTCATCCCGGCTTCGGACAGGATCGTTACTATTGAGGACGCGGTAGAGCTCCAACTGCAGCAGGACCATGTAGTGAGGTTGGAGAGCCGGCCGGCAAACATCGAGGGCAAGGGCGAGGTTGCCATCCGGGACCTTGTCCGGAACTCGCTTCGCATGCGGCCTGACCGAATCGTTGTAGGCGAAGTCCGCGGCGGCGAATGCCTCGATATGTTGCAGGCCATGAACACCGGGCACGACGGTTCCCTCTCAACGGTCCACGCGAACTCACCCAGGGACGCAATCGCCCGCCTGGAGACTTTGGTCCTGATGGCCGGCATGGATCTGCCGCTCCGAGCAGTAAGGGAACAAGTAGCTTCCGCCGTGAACCTCATCGTCCACATTTCCAGGCTCCGCGACGGAACCCGGAGAGTCACTCACATCACCGAGGTTCAAGGGATGGAGGGGGATATCGTAACCCTTCAGGATGCCTTCGTCTTTGACTACTCGGCCGGGGTAGATGCAAGCGGACGCTTCCTCGGGAAGCCCATTCCTACAGGCGTTCGCCCGCGGTTCACTGACCGGTTTATTGAGCTCGGGATCCACGTTTCACCCCACATCTTTGGGGCCGACCCGATCAGGGGTCGATGACAATGGCAGTGGACACTCCTGTCGCGGTGTTCATGGCCGGACTGTTCCTGGTCTATGCGGCACTGGCCTTGGTATTCACGGTTGTGTGGAGAAGCTCCGCCGTCCCCCTCTCGCGGAGACGTCCGGACATTGCCCAGCATTCTTCGAGCCTGTCCCGCCTGACCAACCAGGCCGTCGGGGTCCTGAACCGCAGTCTTAAGAAGCGACCCACGGGCCTCTTCAACAGGGAAAAGCTCGAGCAGGCAGGCCTCAACAAAGAACCGGGAGACTACCTCCTGATGGCGGGGGCAATCACGCTGGTGGCGACGGTGCTGGGCTTCTTGCTCGGCGGTCTCGGCATCAGCGTCCTTACCTTCATCATGGCCCCAGTCCTCCTTTACGTCGCCCTCAACTTCCTTATTTCCCGGCGTCGAAAGACGTTCGACTCCCAAGTACCGGATACGCTTCAAATGTTCTCGGGAGGTCTTCGTGCAGGCCACAGCCTGCTCCGTGCCATCGATGCAGCCGCTCAGGAAAACGATGGTCCGATGGCCGAGGAGCTTAGCCGCATCGTCAACGAGACCAGGATCGGCCGGGACCTGGGCGAATCGATGGCGGATGTCTCCAGGAGAACCGCGAGCGAAGATTTCTATTGGATCGCACAGGCAATTGAGATTCACCGTGAAGTCGGTGGTGACCTTGCCGAGGTCCTGGACCACGTGGGTGACACCATCCGTGACCGGAACCAGGTGAAAGGCCAGGTGAGGGCCCTGAGTGCGGAAGGGCGAATTTCCGCCCTGGTTCTCATGGCCTTGCCCATCCTGATGTTCATCGGACTGGTGACGTTCAACCCGACCTACGCGCGGGTGTTCACGACGACCTTCATCGGATTTGTCATGTTGGCCGCCGCGATCGCACTCCTCTCTACCGGCGGGTTTTGGCTCAGCCGCATCATCAAGCCAAAGTACTAGGGGACACGACATGCAACCCATCGCTCTAGCAGCAATCTTGGCAATTATCGTTCCTATCTCCGGCATGGTCTGGCTGTCCTTCACGGGAGACCGTGCAGGATTGCGTCGGATCAAGGCCAACCTTGGCGGCCGCCCAAGTCAAGCCGTGCAGTCCCTCAACATCAGCCAGCAGTTCACGGATCTGTCCAAGCGCATTACGCCCAAGAGCTACGAAGCCTGGCTGGACAAGCAGCTGGCTGGTGCAGGTCGGCCGAAGCAATGGCCGCTTACCCGGATTCTTATGGTGAAGCCCCTGCTCGCTTTCGCTGGCGCGCTTCTTGGCCTCGTGGTTTTCCTGGGCGCACCCTCGGCCGGCAGGTTCGCCATCGCTGTGGTCATGGTTGCGCTGGCCTACTTCGTTCCCGACCTTCTTATCCGAAACCGGGCCCAAAAGCGGCGGGAAGAGATCCGTCTTGAACTTCCCAACGCCTTGGATCAAATGCTCATCTCCGTCCAGGCGGGCCTGGGTTTCGAATCTGCGATGGGCAGGGCGGGCGAGAACGGCCGCGGGCCATTGGCCGACGAGCTGATCAGGACCCTGCAGGACATCCAGGTGGGACGTTCACGCAAGGAGGCATACTTGGCGCTTTCCGAACGAGTCGATGTTCCTTCAGTCCGTACTTTCGTACGGGCCGTCGTGCAGGCCGACACGTACGGCATTGCCATCGCAGGCGTCCTCAAGACGCAAGCGAAGGATATGAGAATCAAGCGCCGGCAGCTCGCGGAAGAACACGCAATGAAGATGCCGGTCAAGATGCTTTTTCCGCTCATCTTCTTCATCCTGCCTACTCTTTTCATCGTCCTGCTGGGGCCGGCCGTGCTTCAGATCATGTCTGTGTTCTCCTAGGGGAAGTTATGCATCTCCATATCAGCAGATGCCCGGTGCGTCTTTCAGGGACACTCAAGACCCTTCTTGAGGACCAACGTGGCGCCACCGCCACTGAGTACGGGATTTTGGTTTCGTTCCTGGCTTTGGCGCTGGTCCTCGGTGTCACGGCTTTCGGTCACGCATTGAATCTTCACTACCAAAGCCTTACGGCAGCCCTAAGCGCAGCCCTGGGCATCCCTTAGCTCACCTGATGAAAGTACCGCGCCGCCTTGGCGCCCTATAGACCGGACCCCCTCGGCACCCAGAACCGAGGGGGTCCGTTTGTGTGCCCGGGCAACTCCAAACCCAGCGTTAGCGCAGCGAAAACCAAGGATAAGCGCAAGAAAAATACACTGCGTAAAGCCTTCGCGCAGGATGCTCCAAGATCCGGCCGCAGGGCTAGCGTCCGTTGCTAACTTGATTTCAGAGCTGGTGCAGGACCAGCTTCCCCACTCGCTCAGGAGTCTCAAATGCTTTCTCTCTACACCAACCTCGCAGTCCGCCTCCAGCGCAACGAAAAGGGCGCCACCGCCGTCGAGTACGGCATCATGGTCGCGCTCATCGCTGTGGTCATCATCGTTGCCGTTAGCCTCCTCGGTGGGTCGCTGAACGCCATGTTCGAGCAGGTAAAGTGCCAGGTCGGTGGCGGCACGTGGACGGCCGTCGCGCAGACAACCACAACCTCCGCGGGTGGAACCTGCACCCCCTAAGGCACCCCCAACAAAACACGTGAGAGTGGCGGTGGCATTCAAGCCGCCGCCACTCCGTGTGTCGAAGCAAGACCGAGTGAAAGGCGCCCCGTGTCCAAGGCATCCGAGCGCGGAGCAGTTGCGGTGGAGTTCGCCATCGTGGCCCCCGTCCTGGTCATGCTGCTCTTGGGCATCATGGAGTTCAGCCGCGCGTACAACGCTCAGGCCTCGCTCTCGGCTGCTGCCCGCGAAGGGGTTCGGGTGATGGCAATCACCGGCAACCAAACGACAGCCAAGTCAGCAGCAAAGACCACAGCTGTTTCTCTAAAGCCCGGGTTGCAGGACGCCGACATAGTCTTTGGGACGCCATGCCCCTCAACGGTCAGCACCGGGACCAGCCCCCAGGCCACCATTACCATCACCTATTCCCTATCCACGCTGACCGGAATAGCTGGACCGTTCACCTTGACCGGCAAGGGAGCCATGCTATGCGGCGGCTAGCACCAACGACGAAGAATAACGACGGCGAACGCGGCGCCGTGAGCGTGATCGTCGCCATTACGCTGGTGGTTCTTTTGGGCTTCGGCGCCATGGCCGTGGACGTGGCCATGATGTATTCAGAACGCGCTCAACTCCGGAATGGAGCAGACGCAGCTGCCTTGTCCGTGGCCCAAAAGTGCGCGAAGAACGCCGGCGACGTCGACTGCTCGAACACCTCCTCCCTGGCAAAGAGCCTCGCGAACCGCAACGCGAATGATGGACTGAGCAATATCAAGTCGATAGTGCTCAACACGACTACCCGCACCGTGACGGCCACCGTCGGATCCCAGGAAGCCGGTCACGCCCCAAACCAGGTGTCCCTCTTCCTTGCTCGCGCCCTGGGCTTCAACACCGCCGAGATCAATGCCTCCTCAACCGTCGCTTGGGGCAGTCCGGTCAAGGGACCGACTGTCTTTCCCATCACCGTCTCCATCTGCCAGGTCCGCGACAAGGCAGGAGTGATGCAGCTCTTGCAGCTGCATGGAAAGAACGCTAACGAAGACTGCAACTACGGACCGTCCGGCGCCGCGGTGCAAGGCGGGTTCGGAGGCCTAAAACAGGACCCCGGCCAGTGCGGCGCGCTAATCGACATCAAGGCGAGCACCGGCACCGCCGGCGGATCCACTGGCGTTGATCCGCCCTCCAATTGCGAAGCCCTCCTGAATGGCTGGGCGGCGGACATGAATGCAGGCAAGGACGTCATCATCTTGCTGCCGATATTCAATTCCGTCACAGGAACCGGCACGGGCGCTGTGTACGGACTCACCACCTTCGCCGCTTTCAAGGTGGCTGGCTGGAAGGTCGGCAACACGGGACTTCCCTACACTTTCCGCAACCGAACACCCGACGTTCCGGCCGCGCTTGAGTGCCGCGAGCCCTGCCGAGGCATCATCGGAACGTTCGTCAAATATGTTTCCCTCGCCAAGGGTTACACCTTGGGTGACGTCAACTCCGATGGCGCAACCGTCGTTGAACTCCGTTAGCCGGCAAACCATGATTTTTAGGATATTCAGGAGCAGTCAGTGAAGTCTCGTTTGTTAGCCGGTGTGGTGGCGGTACTGCTTGCCATCGTCGGCGCGGTCATTGTGGTGACCTACGCCCAGGGTGCCGACCAGCGGGCAGTCGCCAACCTCGATCCCGTGGGAGTCCTTGTGGTCAACAAAGCCGTGCCCGCAGGATCGTCGGTCGAAACTTTGAAAGCCTCCGTGGCGCTTCAGCAGTTGCCCGGCACCGCCGTCGCAAAGACCGCCTTGAACACCCTCGAAGGGTCCGCCGGAAAGGTCACGTCCGCGGACCTTGTCCCCGGTGAGCAGCTCGTAGCAGAGCGGCTGGTATCCCCCGAAGAACTAAAGACCTCCGGCTCCGTACCCGTGCCGGCAGGGCTGCAGGAAGTCTCCTTCCAGCTTGAGCCCCAGCGCGTTGTGGGCGGCCGCTTGGCTCCCGGCGACACTGTAGGCATCTTCATCTCCCTGCCCAACGGCGGCCTTGAGGCGAAGCCAGACAAGGAAACTGTCCAGCTCTCGATCCACAAAGCCCTGGTGACGGCAGTCCAGCGGGCGCCGGAAGCAACAGCGGCAAAGCCTTCCGCCGCCGCAACCGACCCTGCCCAGCCGGACCCCCAGGACGTGAACCTGCCCACGGGGATGCTCATGGTCACGGTGGCCGTCAACGATGTGAACTCGAACAAGATCGTTTTTGCTGCAGAATACGCCTCCCTTTGGCTCAGCCGCGAACCAGTCGACGCCCAGGAAAGCGGACCCCGCGTCATGACCCGGCAGGACCTGTACAAGTGAGCCGCTTTGTCCTCATCACTCCCGACGTGGACTTCGACTCCCGGCTCCGCCAGGCTGTCGCGGGTGGCCTTCAGGGCGGAGTCCAGACCTTCTTCACCAGCATGTTGCCTTCTGACCCGCACCAGCTCTTCGCGAGCCTGGACCAGGAGCAGCCTGAGGTCCTGATTTTGGGGCCTGAGGTTCCCTTGGACGAAGCGCTTCGGTTCGCCACCGTCCTGAACGTCAGCTTCCCGGCGCTGGGCGTGATTGTGGCCGCCGAGCCCGAGCCCGACTTCCTCCTGCATGCCATGCGGGCAGGCATCAAGGACATCGTCTCCCCCGATTCCGACGCCGCCCAGCTGCGTGTCCTGCTGGAGCGTGCCAGCCAGTCCTTCGCCAGCCGCCACCGGACACTCGCACCCCAGCAGGCGGCCGAGAGCAACAAGGGACTGGTGATCGGTGTTTTCTCGCCCAAAGGCGGCGTGGGCAAAACCACGATTGCCACCAATATTGCCATTGGGCTGGGGAAGATCGCCCCCATGAGCGTTGTCATTGTGGACCTCGACCTCCAGTTCGGGGATGTCGCTTCAGGGCTCTACCTGGACCCGGAGCACACAGTGACGGACGCTGTGTCTCCGGCCGCCAGCCAGGATTCGCTGGTCCTCAAGGCTTTCCTCACGGTTCACCCAAGCAGTATCTATGCCCTTTGCGCTCCCCCTACCCCCGTCGACGCGGACGAGATCACGCCGGACCAGATCGGCCGGCTCATCGAACAGCTGTCACAGCAGTTCCAGTACGTGGTGGTGGACACCGCGCCGGGGCTGCCCGAGATTGGGCTGGCAGCCATGGAAAAGTGCACCGATGTGGTCTGGGTCAGCGGCATGGATATCCCGAGCGTGCGCGGACTTCGTTCCGGATTGGATATCCTGCGCCAGCTGGACATCAACCCCGATACCCGCCATGTGGTGCTGAACATGGCCGACTCCAAGACCGGCCTCACCGTCCAGGACCTCGAATCAACCATCGGGGCGCCCATTGACGTGAGCATCCCGCGATCCCGCGCGGTTGCCCTGTCCACAAACCGGGGAATCCCGGTGCTCCAGGAGCCGGTAAAAGACCCGGCCGTCAAAGGGCTTAACCACCTCGTGGAGCGGTTCAACCCCGCGTGGCGGGCAAAATCCCAGCGCAAACTGCATCGAAGGGTAGTGGTCTAGATGAAACTTTCAGAGCGCATCAACGCCGCACAGGCGAAATCCCAGCCGTCTGCCCAGCCCGCCTCGGCCAAGGCTTCAGCTCCCACGCTCGACGCGCCGCGCCCCGAGGTTCCCGCCCAACGGGTGCAGTGGCTGGAACAGTCCCGAGAAAAGCGGACGACGGCGGCACCGGCTGCCGCCGTCGTCGCACCCAATGCGCTCTTTGAAGAGCCGAAGCCAAAACTCCAGCAATCCGTCGATGTTTTCGCAGCACTTAAGCAGCGGGCCGCGACCGCCTTGTTTGAACATCTGGGCGCCCGGTTCAATGACTCCGGCATCACGGAGCATGAGCTGAAAACCGCTGCCCGCGATGAGCTTACGAGGATCATCGACGCTGAGCAGGTGCCACTATCGCCTGAGGAACGCACACGGCTGGTCCAGGACGTGGCCGACGACGTTCTGGGCTACGGCCCGCTGCAGCGGTTGCTCGATGATCCAGCCGTTACGGAAATCATGGTCAACCGCATGGACCAGATCTACGTGGAGCGCAAAGGGCACCTTACCCTTGCAGACTCGCGTTTCAGCTCGGAGGAGCACCTGCGCAAGGTCATCGAGCGCATCGTTTCCAAGGTGGGCCGCCGCATCGACGAGTCCTCACCGCTGGTGGATGCCCGCCTCGAGGACGGCTCCCGTGTCAACGCCGTCATCCCGCCCCTGGCGGTGGGCGGCTCGTCGCTGACCATCCGTAAGTTCAGCAAGACTCCGCTGACTGTCCGGAACCTGATTGATTTCGGAACCTTGACGCCAGAGATGGCCGAGCTGCTTAACGCCTGCGTCAAGGCAAAGCTGAATATCATCGTCTCCGGCGGTACGGGCACCGGCAAAACCACGCTCCTTAACGTGCTGTCCTCCTTCCTGCCCTCGGACGAGCGGATCGTCACCATCGAGGATGCCGTGGAACTCCAAATCCAGCAGGAGCACGTGGTCCGGCTGGAGAGCCGCCCGCCGAACACGGAGGGCAAGGGCGAGGTGACCATCCGTGAACTGCTCCGGAACTCGCTCCGTATGCGACCGGACCGGATTGTGGTGGGTGAGGTCCGCGGCGGGGAATCCCTGGACATGCTCCAGGCCATGAACACCGGCCACGACGGCTCCCTGTCAACGGTGCACTCCAATTCACCCCGCGACGCCGTAGCCCGGCTCGAAACCCTGGTGCTGATGGCCGGCATGGATCTGCCGCTCCGGGCCATCCGTGAACAGATTGCTTCGGCGGTGAACCTGATTGTCCAGATTTCCCGTTTGCGTGATGGGTCGCGCCGGATCACGCATGTGACCGAGGTCCAAGGCATGGAAGGGGACATCGTGACCCTGCAGGATGCATTCGTCTTCGATTACTCTGCCGGCGTTGACCAGCACGGACGCTTCCTTGGCAAGCCCGTGGCCACAGGCATCCGGCCACGGTTCATCGACCGGTTCGAGGACCTTGGGATCCATGTGTCGCCGTCGGTGTTCGCCACCCCGGCCGGTGCTGCTCCGGCTGGTGCAAACCCTTCCGGCACAGGAAAGGCCTAGGACCGCATGTTGATCATTATCGGCGCCGCCCTCCTGTTCCTCGCCCCCATCATGGTGGGCGTGGCGCTGGTGCTGCCGCGCACTCCCGACATCGCGCTCGAAAGGCGGCGGCCCTTCCAGGCAGATCCGCCGTCGAACCTTACCCGTCTGGCCGACGCGACGGTTGGCGCCCTGGACCGGTTCCTGGCAACCCGCAACGTCCGTCTCTTCAACCGCGACGCACTTGAAAATGCCGGCGTGCGCTTCACGCAGACCGAATACATGGTGCTGGTCATTGCGGGCGCTACCGTCGGCGTCTTGGTGGGGTTGGTGATCGGAGTTCCTGCGCTCTCCGTCCTCTTGTTTGTCATGGCGCCTTTCGTAGGCCACCTTGTGCTCGGATTCCTCGCAGGCAAGCGGCGGGCCAAGTTCGACAGCCAGCTCGGCGACACCCTTCAACTTCTCTCCGGCGGCCTCCGCGCCGGGCACAGCATCCTTCGTGCCATTGATGCCGCAGCAGCCGAATCACAGAGCCCAACGTCCGAGGAGATGCGGCGGGTGATCACCGAGACAAGCCTGGGACGCGATCTGCTGGCCTCCCTCATTGATACATCGGAGCGCATGCGCAACGAGGACTTCGTTTGGATTGCCCAGGCTATCCAGATCAACCGCGAGGTGGGCGGAAACCTGGCAGAGGTTCTGGACCAGGTGAATGAAACCATCCGCGAGCGCGCGGAGATCAAGGGGCACATCAAATCCCTTGCAGCAGAAGGAAAGTTCTCCGCCTACATCCTCATCGCGATGCCCTTCGGCATTGTGCTGATGCTGATGACCGTCAATCCCGGCTACATGAACTCGCTGTTCACCCACCCGCTCGGTTGGGGCATGATCGGCGCGTCGGCTGTGCTGATGACGATCGGCAGCCTGTGGATGCGCAAAATCATTGATCTGAAGTTCTGAGATGATCATGAATCCCACAGTGCTGTTTTCCCTGATGCTTGTTTCCCTGCCCATTGCTTACCTGGCATGGTCCGTCCTCTCCGTTGACCGGAAGGCCCGCACGGCCACCGTTGCCATTCTCACCCGGGGCCGTCGGGCTGCCGAGGCTCCGGAGAAGAATACGGCAGGCCTTCTGGCGGGCATCGGTCACAGGCTCACCCCGCCAGCCTATGTCCGGAAACTGGACCGTTTGCTGTCCTTGGCCGGCAGGCCTCAGTCCATGCCGCTGGCAAAGGTCCTCGCCGCCAAGCTCGGGCTCGGCGTAGCGGGGGCGTCCCTGGGCCTCTACCTCAGCGCCATCGGCAGCACGCCCGTCATGAAGCTTGCGGGCCTGTTCGTCCTGTTCCTGGGCTACTTCATCCCGGACCTGCTGCTCTACAGCAAGGGCATCGAACGGCAGAAGGCGATGCAGCTGGAACTGGCCAACACGCTGGACCAGATGCTGATCTCCGTGGAGGCCGGCCTCGGTTTTGAGGGCGCCATGGCCCGTGCAGGGGAAAACGGCAAGGGGCCGCTCGCCGAGGAACTGGTCCGCACCCTGCAGGACATGCAGGTGGGCCGCAGCCGGCGCGAGTCCTACCAGGCGCTGGCGGAACGGACCAACATTCCGGAACTGCGCAGCTTTGTGCAGGCAGTAGTCCAGGCTGACACCTACGGCATCGCCATCAGCCGGGTGCTCCGAATCCAGGCGAAGGTGATGCGTGTAAAGCGGCGGCAGCGCGCGGAAGAAAAGGCGATGAAGCTTCCCGTGATGATCCTGTTTCCACTGCTCTTCTTCATTTTCCCGGTCCTCTTCATCGCCATTCTTGGACCGGCCGTCATCAACACCGTCGTGACTTTCAGCGGACAGTAGGGCATCCCAGTACCGGCTGCAAAATCGCTCAAGGTTTCCACAGGATCACCCGAAATAGGACAACGGAAAGAATCACAGGAAGTAGCCTTGAACAATGCACAGTATAGATCCCGATTCCGGCAGCGAGGCCGCCGCTGCGGGCTCCCTGCCGTCCGGGGTCGCTTCAGCCGCAGGAACCCCACCCTCACAGGAAGCGGCCGGGCTCTTGCCGCTCGTTGACGCAGCCGTCCTCGAAGAGCTAGAAGACGAGCTCGCCGGCTCCGGCCTGGCCCAGCGCTTCGCCCGCGACTACGCCGCCATGTGGGACCAGCGCTACGCCCGGCTGGCGGCAGCCGTTGCGAACCAGGACCGGGCCTCAGCCCTTGATGCCGTGATCAGCCTGAAGATCACGTCAGCCATGGTGGGCGGGCTCCGGCTGGCCAAACTTGCCGAACTGCTGGAAGCGGTGATCCGCATGGGTGACTTCCGCCGGGGCCAGGTGCTGATGGTGCGGGTGGCCGAGGACGGCGGGCAAACGGTGTCCGAGCTCCAGGCCAACTACATCCTGGAAAACGACTGAGCCCAACCTAACCCTCGGGGGGCCTGCTGGGCGCCAGCCGGTAGCCCACGCCGCGGACCGTCTGCAGCCAGCGCGGGGACACCTGGTCCTCTTTGAGCTTGCGCCGCAGGTTGCCCACATGCACTTCGACGGCGCGTTCGTCCGCCTCGCTGATGTACGTGTCATGGTCATAGAACTCGCCGCGCACGGCCCGGACCAGGTCAGCCCGGGTGCACACCGCACCGCCGCCGCGCAGCAGCACATGGAGCAGGTCGAACTCGCTGCGGGTGAGCCCCAGCGGTTGACCTTTGATCTCCACAGTACGCGTTCGGTGGTTCAAGGTAAGTCCGTTGTGGTGCAGGACGGCGGAGTCGTGGGTCCGCGGGACGGCGGCCGGCGCGGGAGGTGCTCCCCAGGCGGACCCGGCGGACTTCTGCCCTTGGATTTCGTGCCGAGGCCTGCGCATCATGGCTGCTACGCGGGCCCGCAGTTCCCTGGGCCGGAAAGGCTTGGCGATGTAGTCGTCCGCACCCGCATTGAGTGCGGACAGCAGGTCCGGCTCCTCTGTCCTGCCGGTCAGCATCACCACGTAGGCGTTACTGAAATGTCGGATCCGCCGCAGTACTTCAAAACCGTCAATATCGGGAAGCCCGATATCCAGCGTCACAACATTTGCCTGCTTGTCGCGGACCACTTCCACGCCGGCCCGTCCGTCTGCCGCTGTATGCACTTCAAACCCTGCCTGCGTCAACACTCCTTCTAAAAGGTTGCGCACGTCGGCATCGTCTTCAATTACCACAGCCACGCCAAGTTCGTCCATTGATATCCCCATGCCAGGCGGACATGGCCCCCCATCAGCCCAGCGCCAATGCCATATCCGCTCCAACCATTTATACGCTACTCGTCACCTCTACTGACCACATCTACTTCCCCATTCATTTCGGAAAGTCAATTATCATGACAAGACATGTGGATTACGAGCCGAAAGGATGTGCTAACGGTGACCATCAGGAATTCGAACGCACTTGCCACCCGGCATTCCATTCCAACACCGCGGGGTTTGAATCGCACTCATGGCTGAGCACTTGTTCCAGCGTGGACCTATACGGTTCTTCCGCGGTCTCGGACCCCGGGCCCAGGTGGTGCTGTGCCAGCTTCCGCTGACGCTGATTGTTGCCGGCCTTGCGGCGGCTACGCCCGTCGCCTGGCCAGCATTGCTGCACAGTCCGCTCTATATGGCCGGAATCCTGCTCCATGGGATCCTCTTCCTGGGCTGTTTCCTGGTGCCGTGGGAGCGCCTGGGCCACCGGTCCTATCTGTTTGTCCCCGTCCTGGACTTCGCGGCCATCGGGCTTCTGCGCAACGGCGCCGCCCCGCTCCTACCGGGGCTCGCTGTCCTGGTGGTCTTCCCGGTGATCTGGCTTTCCGCCTCAGGAATGCTCACACGCACCAGCCTGGTGCTGAGCTTTGTTGGCCCAATGTTCATCATGCTTCCCCCGCTTGCGGGACGTTTCCCCAACCTGAACGCCACGGACATCACCACCGTTGTCCTCTTTCCCCTCATGATGCTCTCGGTATCGCTCGCCATCCGGTTTGCCAGTATCCACGTCCGTCTCCAGCAGCGTGAACTCGCGGAAAAGGACAGGGAGCTCCGGACGCTGCTGCGCGAAAGCCGGGAACGGGAAAAGCTGCTCCAGACGGTCCTGGACGCCACCGACGTCGGAATTGCCGCCGTCGACCGTTCCGGCCGCTTCCTCGTCTCCAACGACCGGCAGCGGAACTTCCGCCGGGCCACCGGCGCCGACGATGCCGCCCCGGGGCAGGGGCACCAGCTGATCTTCGGCCAGGACAGGCGGACCCTGCTGCCGCCGGAAAAGCGTCCCATCAGCCGGGCGATCGCAGGTGAGTCCTTCGCTGACTACCTGGTGTGGGCCGGTGAGGGAACAGAACAGCGCGCCGTGTCCACGGCCGCCCGGCCCCTGGTCAGCGAGGACGGCAGCTTCAACGGTGCGGTGGTGGTCTACAGCGATGTCACCGGCTGGGTGGAAGCCCTCGCCGCCAACCAGGAACTCGTCACGAACGTCTCCCACGAGTTCAAGTCGCCCCTGAATTCGATCATCGGGAACATCGACCTTGTCCTGGATGACGCCGGCGCTGAACTGCCGCCACAGGTGGCCCAGCGCCTGCTGGTGGTCCAGCGGAATGCTGAACGGCTGGCAGCCCTGGTGTCCGACCTGACGGCGACCGCCTCCACGGCCCTGAACGTGCACCCCAAGCGGACAGACCTGGCCAGCCTGGTGGAAACCAGCCTGGGCTCCGCACAGGCCCAGGCCGAGCGGGCCCATATCCAGCTCAGGGCCGACGTTCCCTCACCTCTCTGGGCCTACGCCGACCCGCTGCGCATCGGCCAGGCGCTGGACAACCTCGTCTCCAACGCCATCAAGTACTCCCCCGACGGCGGGACGGTCAGCGTCAGCGCCAGCTTCAGCGAGGAATGGGTCCGGCTCAGCGTCAGCGACACGGGAATGGGGATGAGCCGGGAAGACACCGCGAGGGTCTTCAAGCGCTTCTTCCGGACGGAATCTGCACGGAAAGCGGCCATAGCCGGCGCCGGGCTTGGCCTGTCCATCACCAAGATGATCGTGGAGGGCCACGGCGGCAGCATCACCTGTGAGAGCGGCCAGGGCAAGGGCAGCACGTTCACGCTGACACTCCCGGCGGACGGGCCCCCGCCGTCGTTCTAGGGAATCGACTGCTCCGTAGATGCCGTTTTGACGGCTCAAAACGGCATCTACGGAGCAACCGATGGGTTCAGTGCTCCCGGAGCGCCCTTGTCAGTTCCGCACGGGCCAGCAGCTCGTCGTCGGACGGGTAGGCCACTTCCTCCAGCACCAGCGGGTGCGGCGCGGCGAGCACGGACTTGGCGTCCCGCTTCCTGGCCAGCAGGCGCTCGTGCAGCCAGCCCGGTTCCTCAACGCCCTCCCCCACGTACAGGGCAGAGCCGACCAGGGCGCGCACCATGTTGTGGCAAAAAGCGTCGGCCTGGACAGCGGCCACGATGACGCCGTCTTCGGCCCGCGTGAACTCGAAGCGCTGGAGCTCGCGGATAGTGGTTGCACCCTCCCGCGGCTTGCAGAAGGACAGGAAGTTCTGCAGCCCCAGGAGCTTGGAGGCACCCTCGTTGAGCAGGTCCACGTCCAGCGGGTTCTTATGCCACAGGGTGGAGTACCGGCCCAGCGGGTCCCACAGGGCGGGCCCGTCCGCGATGCGGTAGCTGTAGCGCCGCCACAGGGCCGAGAAACGGGCGTCAAAGCCTTCGGGTGCCAGCGTAATCCTGTGCACCTCCACGGCGCCGGTGAGGTCCCCGAGCACCCGGCTCAGGGCGCCGCGGATCCTGCGGAGCATGGCGACGGCGGGATCCAGTTCGTGCCCGCGGGGCAGTCCCCGCCACTCGGCTTCCGTGAGGTCCAGGTGGACAACCTGGCCGCGTGCGTGCACTCCCGCGTCCGTCCGGCCTGCAACGGTGACGCGGACCGGCCGCCGTACCAGCAGGTGCAGGGCCTCCTCGAGGACCCCCTGGACGGTGCGGAGGCCAGGCTGCAGTGCCCACCCGCTGAAAGGGCCGCCGTCGTACGACAAATCAAGCCGGACACGCAAAAACCCGCCGCCCCCCAATACGGGGGCCGCGGGTTTTTGGTCGTTCATAGACTCAAGTCTATGCGAAGGAAGTCAGCGAATTACTTCGCATCCTTTTCCTCGGCTGCGGGAGCCTCGGGGGCTTCCTCAGCGGCCGGAGCCTCTTCGGTTGCAGCCTCTTCAGCCGGAGCCTCAACAGCGTCGGCTTCAACAGCCTCTGCCTCGGGAGCCTCTTCTGCAACGGGTGCAGCAGCAGCTTCCTTCTTGTCAGCGTCGCGCTTCGCAGCGGAGGTAGCCTCGGCTACAACAGCCTGCTTGGCGGAAACCGGCTCGAGGACGAGCTCGATGACAGCCATGGGAGCGTTGTCGCCCTTGCGGTTGCCGATCTTGGTGATGCGGGTGTAGCCGCCGTCGCGGTTCTCCACAGCCTGGGCGATGTCGGTGAACAGCTCGTGGACGACGCCCTTGTTGCTGATCAGGCCGAGGACCCGGCGGCGGGAAGCGAGGTCGCCACGCTTGGCGAAGGTGACCAGGCGCTCTGCGTACGGCTTCAGGCGCTTGGCCTTGGTCACCGTGGTGGTGATCCGCTTGTGCTCGAACAGGGATGCTGCCAGGTTCGCGAGCATGAGGCGCTCGTGAGCCGGGCCGCCTCCGAGGCGCGGACCCTTAGTGGGGGTAGGCATAATTGTTTCTCCTCAAATGGAAGCCGTGGGCGCTGCACACCGTGGTGCCTGCCCGCCGGCCAAGGTCTGGTTTAGAGTTCGTCGTCGCCGAAGGCGGCGTCGTCCTCTTCGATTGCTGCGGCGCGTGCTGCGAGGTCAAAACCGGGAGGCGAGTCCTTGAGGGACAGGCCCAGTTCAACCAGCTTTGCCTTGACCTCGTCAATGGACTTGGCACCGAAGTTGCGGATGTCCATCAGGTCAGCCTCGGAGCGGGCAACGAGTTCACCCACGGTGTGGATGCCCTCACGCTTGAGGCAGTTGTAGGAACGGACGGTGAGGTCCAGATCCTCGATCGGCAGTGCCATGTCGGCTGCCAGGGCAGCGTCGGTGGGCGACGGGCCGATCTCGATACCTTCAGCTGCGGTGTTCAGCTCACGTGCCAGACCGAAGAGCTCCACCAGGGTGGTGCCTGCGGAAGCAACAGCATCGCGCGGGGCGATGGCCTGCTTGGTCTCGACGTCGACAATCAGCTTGTCGAAGTCGGTGCGCTGCTCAACACGGGTTGCTTCCACGCGGAAAGTAACCTTCAGCACCGGCGAGTAGATGGAGTCGACCGGGATGCGGCCGATCTCTGCATCGCCGGACTTGTTCTGAGCTGCCGAAACGTAGCCGCGGCCGCGCTCGATGGTCAGTTCGAGTTCGAACTTGCCCTTCGAGTTCAGCGTGGCGATGTGCAGATCCGGGTTGTGGAATTCGACGCCGGCCGGCGGAGCGATGTCCGCGGCGGTGACGACTCCGGGGCCCTGCTTGCGCAGGTATGCAACAACCGGCTCATCGTGCTCGGAGGAGACCGAGAGGCTCTTGATGTTCAGGATGATCTCAGTGACATCTTCCTTGACACCCGGAACCGTGGTGAACTCGTGCAGCACGCCATCGATCCGGATGCTGGTTACGGCAGCACCGGGGATGGAGGAGAGCAGGGTACGGCGGAGGGAGTTTCCGAGGGTGTAGCCGAAGCCCGGTTCCAGCGGTTCAATGATGAAACGCGAACGGTTTTCGGAGACTACCTCTTCGGAGAGGGTGGGGCGCTGTGCAATGAGCACTTAGGTTTCCTTTCGGCGAGCATCCGCTATATGACGCAACACAGGTGGTGGAAATTCGGTCTGAAGACTTAACGCGCTGGGCTTGCCCGGACCGTCGACGGTCCGGGCAAGCTCAAACGGCGGAAAAGCCTTAGACGCGGCGGCGCTTCGGCGGGCGGCAGCCGTTGTGCGCAGCGGGGGTGACGTCCTGGATGGAGCCAACCTCGAGACCGGCGGCCTGGAGCGAACGGATCGCGGTCTCGCGTCCGGAGCCCGGGCCCTTGACGAAAACGTCTACCTTGCGCATGCCGTGCTCCTGCGCACGCTTGGCAGCAGCTTCGGCGGCCATCTGGGCTGCGAACGGGGTGGACTTACGCGAGCCCTTGAAGCCAACCTCACCTGAGGAAGCCCAAGAGATAACAGCGCCGTTCGGGTCCGTGATGGAAACGATGGTGTTGTTAAAAGTGCTCTTGATGTGCGCCTGGCCCAGCGCGATATTCTTCTTGTCCTTCTTACGCGGCTTGCGAACCGCGCCACGAGTCTTCGGGGGCATTTTTTCTCCTACAGAAAGTTATCGGGGGAAAGTCCGTTAGTCCCGGCGGGGATTTTAACGGGCCTTCTTCTTGCCGGCGACGGTACGCTTCGGGCCCTTGCGGGTACGTGCGTTGGTCTTCGTACGCTGTCCGCGTACGGGCAGGCCCTTGCGGTGGCGCAGGCCTTCGTAGCTGCCGATCTCAACCTTGCGGCGGATATCTGCTGCTACTTCGCGGCGAAGGTCACCCTCAACCTTGTAGTTGCCTTCAATGTAGTCACGCAGCTCAACCAGCTGGGCGTCAGTCAGGTCCTTGACGCGAACGTCAGCGCTGATGCCCGTGGCAGCCAGGGTTTCGTGTGCACGGGTCTTGCCCACGCCGTAGATGTAAGTAAGCGCAATTTCCAGCCGCTTTTCGCGGGGAATGTCTACGCCAGCGAGACGAGCCATAGTGGCAGTACTCCTTGATAAACCGGAGGTCCTAGGCAGTACACCCGCACGTTCTGTGCGGCCCCAGCCTCCGACCGGGGGTTAGCTGTCCGGACTCTTTCGAGCTCAATGTTCCAGATCAGCTTGTGCTGCCTTTATTTACTTGCGTGGGTTAGCAACCCAGGATTTCCCGATGAAGGGAAATTAGCCCTGGCGCTGCTTGTGGCGCGGGTTCTCGCAGATCACCATGACCCGGCCATTACGGCGGATCACTTTGCACTTTTCGCAGATCTGCTTGACGCTCGGCTTGACCTTCATGGCATTCCTTTGCGTGTAACAGTTGGTCAACTGGAGCGGCGCTCAGCTCGCGCTGAAGCCGCCCAGCAATTTACTTGTAGCGGTAGACGATACGACCACGGGTGAGGTCGTACGGGCTCAGCTCCACCACTACGCGGTCCTCTGGGAGGATTCGGATGTAGTGCTGACGCATCTTTCCAGAGATGTGTGCCAGAACGATGTGCTTGTTGGTGAGCTCAACGCGAAACATCGCGTTAGGCAGCGCCTCGGTCACAACGCCTTCGATCTCAATGACCCCGTCCTTCTTGGCCATACCCTCCGCTAACTGTTGTTGCCGCAGCCCTGCCGGATTGCACCGGGCATGGCCACGAACGTTTTGGTTGGATCGATTGCCGGCTCCAGACCCAAAAGGGCGTGGCAGTCCAGACAACCAACAAACAACACTACGCCACTTTGCAGCGAAAGTTAAATCCAGCCATGCTAGCGCATCCCGCCGCCGTACGCACCATATTCCCCCGCCGGAGTGCTCACGGCCCGGGCACTGGCTATGCCGTCGAGGATGGCCAAACGTACGACGTCGGCTGCCGCACTCTGCAGGGTGATGAGGCTGAGCCGCCGGGCAGCTTCGTCCGAACGATCGAGTGCCGCAGCCTGGGTGGCCAGGCAGAATACAGTGTCCCCGTCAGCCAGGGTGTGGCTCGGATTCAGGGCCCTTGCTATCCCGGCGTGCGCCGCCGAAGCAGTTCGCTTGCACTCGGCAACATCGAGCACCGCATTGGTGGCGACAACAACGAGGGTGGTGTTCAGCGGGGCGTCTGCATCATGGCGATTGGGCCTCTCGAACCCAAAGGGGAGTCCCAACGCATTGACGATGGCAAGGGCTCCGACAACGATGCCGTTGTCCAGCGTGATGGAGGCCGTGCCTGCGCCGCCTTTGAACTGTCCCCTGCCGATGAGGGCCCCGGTGCCGGCGCCCACGTTGCCGCGTCCGACGTCGTGCCCTTCCGTTTGCGACGCAGCGGCGGCGGTTGCCGCGTAGCCCATGTCCGCCGTCGGACGTGCGGAGAAGTCCCCGCCCCTGCCCAGGTCGAAGATCGCGGCGGCCGGCACGATAGGGACTACTCCCCCGGGCACCGGGAACCCGCGGCCGTTCTCCTCGCACCAGCGCTGGGCGCCGGCGGCGGAGGCAAGGCCGTACGCGCTGCCGCCGGTGAGGACCACGGCGTCGACGGCGCTGACCAGGGTGGTGGGATCCAGAGCGTCCGTCTCATGGGTGGCCGGTCCGCCTCCCTGGACATCCACCGAACCCACCGTGCCCGGCGGCGGAAGGACCACCGTCACCCCGGTCAGCCAGCCGTCGTCGGACCTTTGCGCGTGGCCAACCCGGATGCCGGGGACATCGGTGATCGCTCCCATGCCATCCATTCTGCCCTTTTGACCAGCAAACTGATGAATACGGCGGGTCCCTGACTTTCAAACAAAGTTTGTGCAAGACTGCAGGCAGCACAGCGTTAACAGGCAATGAAGCCTCGTATAACAGTCCCCTCACGAGGGCATTCGTAGCTTTCCGCCTACTGACTTTGTGGTGAAGTAATGGCTAGACTCCCCCGACCACGGCCGGCCACGAGCAGGCACGAATCCCGTGAGAGACCGCATGACCCGTCAACTCGCACCCCATCCGTCCACCGATCCCACGAAGCCCGGACCCGCCGCCGCCCCTGGACGCCGGCGCTGGACGCAGCGAACCCGGCGTGACTTCTTCGTGTTCCTTGCCCTCGCTTTGCCCAACCTGGTGCTGATCGCCGTCTTCACATACAGGCCTTTGGTCAGCAACATCTACTACTCCACGCTGGACTGGACCCTGGGGTCGCCCTCAGCCACGGTGGTGGGCATCAATAACTACGTCACCTTCTTCACCAGCGACGACGCCTCCAAGGTACTGGGCACCACGGCGATCTTCACTGCAGTCACGGTGGGCGGATCCATGATCCTGGGGCTGCTCATCGCCCTGGCGCTGAATGCGAAAGTCCCGGGAACCACCTTCGCCCGTTCAGCGGTATTCGCTCCCTACGTCCTGTCCGGCGTGGGCGTGGGCCTGGTGTGGCTCTTCATTTTCGATCCCGGCTACGGCGTCCTGGCCTGGCTGCTCCGGGGCATCGGCCAGCAGAGCCCGCAGTGGATCAATGACCCGCAGCTTTCCCTGGTCATGGTCATCCTCGTCTACGTCTGGAAGAACCTGGGGTACTGCGCGGTGGTCTACCTGGCCGGGCTGCAGTCCCTGCCACAGGATGTCATGGAGGCGGCGTCCCTGGATGGCGCGAACGGGTTCCGGCGGTTCATCAGCATGTCGTTGCCGCTCCTGTCCCCCACCACGTTCTTCCTGCTGATCACCACCATGCTGTCCTCGCTGCAGGCCTTCGACCTGATCCGCATCATGACCCCGTTGGGAACCGGTACCAGCACCCTGATCTACGAGGCGTACCTCCAGGCGTTTGGTGCCTTCAACCGCGCAGGCTATTCGGCGGCCATCTCGGTGGTCCTGTTCGCGATCCTCCTGGTGATCACCGTGTTCCAACTGCGTTTCGTGGAGCGGAAGGTGCACTACTCGTGAGCTCCCTGTCACCGGTCAACCCGGACCCCACCGTCCCGGCAACGCAGGAAGCCGAACCACTTCTTCCCCGCGATCGGCCCTTCTCGCGGCGCAACCTGGCGCAAGCCGTCCTCGGCGGCTACGTCCCGCTGGTCCTGGCAACCCTGGTGGTCTTCCTGCCGCTGCTCTGGATGGTGCTCAGCTCATTCAAGCAGCCTGGTGAGATCATCACCATGGACCTGAAGATCCTGCCGGAAAGCCTCAATCTGCAGAACTACCAGATCGCGATGACCACTGTGCCCTTCGGCCAGTTCTTCCTGAACAGCACCATCGTCACGGTGACGGGCGCCAGCGTGAAAGTCATCCT
Source organism: Paenarthrobacter sp. NEAU-H11 (assembly GCF_050573415.1). Classification (NCBI taxonomy): domain Bacteria; kingdom Bacillati; phylum Actinomycetota; class Actinomycetes; order Micrococcales; family Micrococcaceae; genus Paenarthrobacter; species Paenarthrobacter sp. NEAU-H11. Next base: position 499,520 of record NZ_JBNZGA010000001.1, read on the forward strand.
TGCCATCCTGACGGCCTACGCCCTGGTCTTCGTGCGCTTCCCGTTCAAGAACGCGATTTTCGTCCTGATCCTGGTGGCCCTTATGGTGCCGCCCCAGGTGTCCATCCTGCCCAACTACATCCTGATCTCGGGAATGGGCGGAAAGAACACCCTGTGGGGCATCATCCTCCCGGGCCTCGGAACCGCCTTCGGAACCTTCCTCCTGCGCCAGCACTTCCTCACACTGCCCGCCTCCATCCTTGAGTCGGCGGAAATCGATGGCGCCGGCCACTGGCGCCGCCTCTGGCGGATCGTGGTGCCGGTCTCCGTTCCCTCCATCGCCACGGTGGCACTCGTGACCATTGTCAGCGAGTGGAACGAGTACATCTGGCCGCTGATCATCACGGACCGTCCCGACACCATGACCCTGCCGGTGGGCCTGACACTGCTCCAGAACTCCGAGGGCAACGCCTCCGGATGGGGCATCCTCATGGCCGGCGCCGTCCTGGTCATCGTCCCCATCCTTATCGTTTTCGCAGCCCTCCAGCGTTACATCGTCGCCGGGCTCACCCAGGGCAGCGTCACCGGGTAAGCCCGTGCCGCCGTCGTTCGTCACAGAAGAAGCACCCCACTCCTCAATGCGGCACCCAATGAAAGGACCTGCACATGACACAGCACCTCGATCGGAGGCACTTCCTGGGACTCGCCGGGGTCACGGCGTCGGCCGCTGCCCTGGCAGCCTGCGGCGGCCCGTCCACGAGCGGCACGCCCAAGGCCAGCGAAGCCGCGGAACTCGACTTCAGTGGAGTGAAACCGGCCGCGAAAATCGACTTCTGGTCCAACCACCCCGGTAAGTCGCAGGACGTCGAAAAGGCCATTATTGAGAAGTTCCACGCCAAGTTCCCGGACATCCGGGTCAACCTGGTCACAGCCGGCGCGAACTACGAGGAAATCGCGCAGAAGTTCCAGACCTCGCAGGCGGCAAAATCCGGCCTCCCGGGCGTCGTGGTCCTCTCCGATGTCTGGTGGTTCCGCTACTTCACCAACGGCAGCATCATCCCGGTGGACGCCCTCGTCAAGCAGCTGGACATCAAGCTGGACGATTTCCGGAAGTCACTCGTGGACGACTACAAGTACAACGACAAGCAATGGGCGCTCCCCTACGGGCGTTCAACTCCCCTGTTCTATTACAACAAGGACCACTTCAAGGCGGCCGGGCTGCCGGACCGGGCACCCAAAACCTGGCAGGAGTTCGGCGAGTGGGCGCCCAAGCTGAAGGCCAGCTCAGGCGCGCAGTACGCCTACATCTATCCTGCGCTGGCGGGCTACGCGGGGTGGACCCTGCAAAACAACCTCTGGGGCTGGGGTGGCTCCTGGTCCAAGGAATGGGAGATCACCTGCGATTCGCCTGAATCCATCGAAGCGCTGCAGTGGGCCCAGGACTCCATCTACAAGAACGGATGGGCCGGCGTCTCCTCCAAGGAAGCTGCGGACGACTTCTCCGCCGGGCTGACCTCGTCCACGATCTCCTCCACCGGATCCCTCCTTGGCGTGCTGAAGTCCGCGCCGTTCAATGTGGGTGTGGGCTTCCTTCCCGGCGGACCGAAGGCCGAGACCAACGTCTGCCCCACCGGCGGCGCAGGGCTGGGCATCCCCAGCGGCATCACCAAGGAAGAGCAGCTGGCAGCCGGCACGTTCATCAAGTTCATGACCGAGCCGGAAAACAGCGCAGCCTTCTCGGCTGCCACCGGCTACATGCCCACCCGCGAGTCGGCGGACATGAAGGCGGTCCTGGCCCGGACGCCGCAGATCCAGACTGCCGTGGACCAGCTGGCTGTTACGCGGGTCCAGGACAATGCCCGCGTGTTCCTCCCGGGTGCTGACCAGGAACTGGCCAAGGCGGCCGCAGCGATCCTTACCCAGCAGGCGGACGTCAAGTCCACCATGACCAGCCTGAAGAAGACGCTGGAGGGCATCTACGAAAAGGACGTCAAGCCGAAGCTCGGTTGAGTTTCTCCTTAAGGACGAAGCGCCGGCTGACGTTGTGGAATCACAACGGCAGCCGGCGCTTCTGCCTGGGCAGGAAGGCCGCGGGGCTACGGGACCGGCACCGGGGTGACCCCGAGGGGCACCAGGTGCTCCGCGCCGCCGTCGGGCGCTGACAGCACCCAGATGCCCTTCTCATGGACAGCCACTGAGTGCTCCCACTGGCAGGAGCGCTGGCCGTCCGTGGTCACCACGGTCCAGTCGTCCTCAAGGACAGCGGTGTCGATGCCGCCGCGCACCAGCATGGGCTCGATCGCGAGGCAGAGGCCGGGCCGGATCTTGGGTCCACGGTGGCTGGTGCGGTAGTTCAGCACATCCGGGGCCATGTGCATTTCCGAGCCGATGCCGTGGCCTACGTAATCTTCGAGGATCCCCAACGGCTTGCCGGGGACTGCGGAAACGTAGTCGTCGATGGCGGCCCCGATGTCACCCACATGCTTGCCGGTGGCCAGTGCCGCGATTCCGCGCCACATGGCTGCATTGGTCACGTCAGACAGGCGCTGGTCCTCCGGATCGGCGGTGCCCACGATGACGGTCCTGGCGGAGTCGGAGTGCCAGCCGTTCACGATTGCGCCGCCGTCGATCGAGATGATGTCCCCGTCCTTGAGCACGCGGCTGCCGGGGATGCCGTGCACCACTTCCTCGTTGACTGAGGTGCAGATGGTGGCCGGAAAGCCGTGGTAGCCGAGGAAGTTCGACTTTGCGCCGGCCTCGTTCAGCACGGCGGCGAAGACGTCGTCCAGGTGCTTGGTGGTCACTCCGGGCACGGCCGCGGCAACGGCAGCGTCAAGCGCGCGGCTCAGGACCAGGCCTGCCTCGTGCATGATGCGCATCTGGGCATTGGTCTTGTATTCGATGCGGGGCTGGCCAAAGGCCATGGTGTTCCTTCTTTCAAATGGCTGAGGCTCCTCCCGGATGACGGGAGGAGCCTCGGATAACTGCCGCCTGGATCAGGCTGCCTGCGCTGCCTTGATGGCCTGCATCACGCGGTCGGTGACCTCGTCGATGGGGCCGATGCCGTCCACCTGGGTGAGGATGCCGCGCTCGGCGTACTTGGCCACCACGGCTTCGGTCTGCTCGTGGTACAGGTCAAGGCGGTGGCGGATGACGGCTTCGTTGTCGTCGCTCCGGCCCGTTTCCTTGGCCCGGCCGAGCAGCCGGTGCACCAGTTCCTCATCGTCGGCAGTCAACTGCAGGACGACGTCGAGCTTTTCCTCACCCTTGGCGAGGATCTCGTCCAGGTAGTCCACCTGGGCGGTGGTGCGGGGGTAGCCGTCCAGCAGGAAGCCGTTTTCGACGTCGGACTCGCTGAGCCGGTCCCGCACCATCTTGTTGGTCACGCTGTCCGGAACGAAGTCGCCGTTGTCCATGTACTTCTTGGCCTCGATGCCAAGCGGCGTTTCGCCCTTCACGTTTGCACGGAAGATGTCGCCGGTGGAGATGGCCACAACGCCGAGGCGCTCTGAAATCCGTTCCGCCTGCGTTCCTTTTCCGGAGCCCGGAGGCCCAATAATCAGCATTCTCGTCATCGCAAAAGCCCTTCGTAGTGACGTTGTTGTAGCTGTGCGTCAATCTGCTTGACGGTCTCCAGACCCACGCCCACCATGATCAGGATCGAGGTGCCACCGAACGGGAAGTTCTGGTTCGCGTTGATCAGTACCAGTGCAACCAGCGGAATCAGCGCCACGAAGCCCAGGTACATGGCTCCTGGCAGGGTGATCCTGGAGAGCACGTACTGCAGATAGTCAGCGGTCGGCTTACCCGCGCGGATACCCGGGATAAAGCCGCCGTACTTCTTCATGTTGTCCGAGACCTCTTCAGGGTTGAAGGTGATCGCGACATAGAAGTAGGTAAAGAACACGATCATGGCGAAGTACAGCACCATGTAGATCGGGTGGTCACCGCGTGTCAGGTTGTTGTTGATCCATTCAACCCACGGCTGGAGCTGCTCGCCCTGCTTGGGCTGGTTGAACTGCGCAACCAGGCCCGGCAGGTACAGCATGGAGGACGCGAAGATCACCGGGATGACACCGGCCATGTTGACCTTGATGGGGATGTAGGTGCTGGTGCCGCCCACGGTCCGGCGGCCGATCATCCGCTTCGCGTACTGAACAGGAACGCGGCGCTGCGATTGCTCAACGAAGACCACCAGGGCCACGGTGAGCAGGCCCACGGCAAGGACGATAAAGAAGGTGCCGGGACCCTGCGAGGTCCAGATGGCGCCCAGGGAGGTGGGGAAGGTGGCAGCAATGGACGTGAAGATCAGCAGCGACATGCCGTTGCCCACGCCCTTCTCGGTCACGAGTTCGCCCATCCACATGATCAGGCCGGTACCGGCCGTCAGGGTGATGATGATCAGGATGGTGGTGATCACGCTGCTGTCGGGAATGATCTGCAGGTTGCAGCCGGGCAGCAGCTGGCCGGAACGCGCCAGCGACACCAGGGTGGTGGCGTTGAGCAGGCCCAGTGCGATGGTGAGGTAGCGCGTGTACTGGGTCAGTTTCGACTGGCCGGACGCGCCTTCCTCGTACAGTTCCTGGAACCGGGGAATGACCACCCGGAGCAACTGGACGATGATGCTTGCCGTGATGTACGGCATGATACCCAGGGCGAAGATGGACACCTGCAGCAGGGCTCCGCCGCTGAACAGGTTCACGAGCTGGTACAGCCCGCCTGCCGTCTGACCGCCCTGCAAGCATTGCTGCACGTTCTGGTAGTTCACACCAGGCGAGGGAATGAAGGCACCCAAGCGGAAGATGGTGATGATTCCCAGCGTGAACAACAACTTGCGTCGCAGATCAGGCGTGCGAAAGGCCCGGCCAAATGCGCTAAGCAAGCGTCCTCCTGTGGTGTCTATAAGAGTGGTGTGATGGGGATCGATGAATCCCAACAACCGAGTCTAACGGGTGTATGCGCCCTGCGAACAATCCGCGGAAGCGGCGCTGCGCCGGATGGCGGCGAAAAAACGCCGGGCGGATGGAAAAAACTCCCGGTCCCGGGGCCGTAGCCCCGGGACCGGGAGTTCAACAACGGGCTTGGCGCCCACCGGCTCTAGAGAGCGGTGGTGCTTCCGCCTGCTGCGGCAATCTTTTCAGCGGCGCTGGCCGAGAATGCGTGGGCGGTGACGTCAACCTTGACGGTGATGTCGCCGGTGCCCAGCACCTTGACGGGCTGGTTCTTGCGAACGGCACCCTTTTCGACCAGGTTCTCCACGGTGACTGCGCCACCTTCGGGGAACAGCTCGTTGAGCTTGTCCAGGTTTACAACCTGGTACTCGACCCGGAACGGGTTCTTGAAGCCGCGCAGCTTGGGCAGGCGCATGTGCAGCGGCAGCTGGCCGCCGGCAAAGCCAGCCTTGATCTGGTAGCGGGCTGCAGTACCCTTCGTGCCACGGCCAGCGGTCTTACCCTTGGATGCTTCACCACGACCAACACGGGTCTTGGCGGTCTTGGCACCCGGGGCGGGACGCAGGTGGTGAACCTTCAGGGCGTTCTGCTTCTCAGCAGCCTGTGCCTTATCAGCAGTGTTCTCTGCCATTTACTTCGCCTCCTCTACCTTTACCAGGTGCGGAACCGTGTTGAGCATTCCAACAGTCACGGCATCGGCGGTGCGGACAACAGTCTGTCCGATCCGCTTCAGGCCGAGGGACCGCAGGGTGTCGCGCTGGTTCTGCTTGCCGCCAATGGCGGACTTGATCTGAGTGATCTCCAACTGCGCGTCGGAGGGAATCAGGTTCTTAGCCATGACTAGGCACCTGCCTTCATGTTCAGAAGGGCCTTCACCAGTGCCGGCGGAGCGATCTCGTCGAGGGGCAGGCCGCGGCGTGCTGCCACTGCTGCCGGCTCTTCGAGGCGCTTCAGGGCGTCAACAGTCGCGTGAACGATGTTGATGGCGTTGGAGGAACCGAGCGACTTGGAGAGGATGTCGTGGATGCCCACGCACTCCAGTACTGCACGGACCGGGCCACCGGCGATAACACCGGTACCGGCGGAGGCCGGACGCAGCATTACGACGCCTGCGGCAGCCTCACCCTGAACGCGGTGCGGGATGGTGCTGCCAACGCGGGGAACGCGGAAGAAGGACTTCTTAGCTTCTTCTACGCCCTTTGCGATTGCGGCAGGAACTTCCTTAGCCTTGCCGTAGCCAACGCCGACCATACCGTTGCCGTCACCGACGACGACCAGGGCGGTGAAGCTGAAGCGACGACCACCCTTGACCACCTTGGAAACGCGGTTGATGGTAACGACGCGCTCTACGAACTGGCTCTTCTCGGCTTCACGGCCGCCATCGCGGCCGCCACGGCCACCACGGTCGCCGCGGCCCTGGCCACGGTCGCCACGCTCGCCGCGACGAGCGCCACCACGGCGGTCATCGGCAGCTGCGGGGGCAGTGGTCTCAGCGGCAGCTACGGCTTCAGTAGCCTTCTGATCTGCAGACACAGTGTCCTTTTCCTTGTTTGCTTCCGTCACAGTGACAGCCCACCTTCACGTGCACCGTCAGCGACGGCGGCGATCCGGCCGTGGTACTTGTTACCACCGCGGTCGAAGACAACAGCTTCGATACCGGCAGCCTTGGCACGCTCTGCGACGAGTTCGCCAACGCGCTTGGCCTTGGCAGTCTTGTCGCCGTCGAATGCACGAAGGTCGGCTTCCAGAGTGGAGGCGCTCGCTACGGTCTGGCCCTTGGTGTCATCGACAACCTGGACGAATACGTGGCGTGCGGAACGGTTGACGACCAGACGCGGACGTACAGACGTACCGGAGATGCGCTTACGGATACGAAGCTGGCGGCGGCTGCGCGAAGCAGACTTGCTCTTGTTCGTACGCTTCTTGTTAATTGAGATGGCCATGGTTACTTACCAGCCTTTCCGACCTTGCGGCGGATGACTTCGCCGGCGTAACGGATGCCCTTGCCCTTGTAGGGGTCCGGCTTCCGCAGCTTGCGAATGTTGGCAGCAACCTCGCCGACCTGCTGCTTGTTGATACCTGAAACAGAGAGCTTGGTCGGGGTCTCAACTGCAAAGGTGATGCCCTCCGGTGCGGAGACATTGACCGGGTGGCTGAAACCGAGAGCGAACTCAAGGTCAGATCCCTTGGCCTGAACGCGGTAACCGGTACCGACGATTTCAAGCTTCTTCTCGTAGCCCTTGGTGACGCCCTCGATCATGTTGGAGATCAGGGTGCGGGTCAGGCCGTGGAGTGAACGGGAGGCGCGCTCGTCGTTCGGGCGGGCGACAGTCAGGGTGTCTGCATCCAGGGTGACCTCGATCGGGCTGGCCACAGTGTGGTTCAGCTCGCCTTTGGATCCCTTGACGCTGACGACAGAGCCGTCAACCTTGACCTCAACGCCGGCAGGAACGGTGATGGGGAGACGTCCAATACGTGACATTATTCTCTTCCTTTCCCGTTACCAGACGTACGCGAGGACTTCGCCGCCCACGCCCTTCTTGCCGGCCTGCTTGTCAGTCAGGAGGCCGGAAGAGGTGGACAGGATTGCGACACCCAGGCCACCGAGCACGTGCGGCAGGTTGGTGGACTTTGCGTAAACACGCAGGCCCGGCTTGGAGATACGGCGAACGCCAGCGATTGAACGCTCGCGGTTCGGTCCGAACTTGAGCTCGATGGTCAGCTTCTTGCCAACCTCAGCGTCCTCTTCCTTCCAGCCGGCGATGAAACCTTCGGCCTTGAGGATGTCGGCGACGCGTGCCTTGAGCTTGCTGTACGGCATGGTCACGGTGTCGTGGTATGCCGAGTTTGCATTGCGCAGACGCGTAAGCATGTCTGCGACAGGATCTGTCATTGTCATGGTGGGCTCTTGCCCTTCCTCGTAACGGTTTCCGCGGCGCAGCTTCCCTGACCGGAGTCAGGGCCGTGCCGCCGGACCTTTTACGTAGTTAGATTAGTCTTCGGCCTTGAACGGGAAACCAAGCGCCTTGAGCAGCGCACGGCCTTCGTCATCGGTCTTGGCAGTGGTAACAACCGTGATGTCCATACCGCGGACGCGGTCGATCTTGTCCTGGTCGATTTCGTGGAACATAACCTGCTCGGTCAGACCGAAGGTGTAGTTGCCGTTGCCATCGAACTGCTTGCCGCTCAGTCCGCGGAAGTCGCGGATACGGGGCAGTGCCAGGGTGACAAGACGATCCAGGAATTCCCACATGCGGTCGCCACGCAGGGTAGCGTGCGCACCGATGGGCATGCCTTCGCGCAGCTTGAACTGTGCGATCGACTTGCGGGCCTTGGTTACCTGCGGCTTCTGGCCGGTGATCTGGGTGAGGTCGCGGACAGCGCCGTCGATCAGCTTGGAGTCCTTGGCGGCATCTCCAACACCCATGTTCACAACGACCTTCACGAGGCGGGGAACCTGGTTGACGTTCTGGTACTTGAATTCCTCAATGAGCGTGCTCTTGATGGATTCGGCGTACTTGGTCTTCAGACGAGGAACGATCTTCGTTGCCGGAGTCTCGAGAGTCTCAGTCATTAGATGTCCTTCCCTGAGCTCTTGGCCACGCGGATGCGGACTTCGCGCTGCTTGCCGTTACGCTCAACGGTCTCAGTGCGGAAGCCGACGCGGGTGGGCTTCTTGGTGGACGGGTCAACCAGAGCCACGTTGGAGATGTGGATCGGGGCTTCAACAACCTCGATGCCACCGGTCTTGGTGCCGCGCTGCGACTGACCGACCTTGGTGTGCTTGGTTACGCGGTTAACGCCTTCAACCAACACGCGGTTGGTGTCGGTGAAAACACGCAGGACCTTGCCCTGCTTGCCGCGGTCGCCGCCGCGCTCAGCCTTGGCGCCAGTGATGACCTGAACGAGGTCACCCTTCTTGATCTTAGAAGCCATGGACTAGAGCACCTCCGGAGCCAGAGAAACGATCTTCATGAACTTCTTGTCACGGAGTTCACGACCAACCGGTCCGAAGATACGGGTACCGCGGGGGTCACCGTCGCCCTTCAGGATCACAGCTGCGTTCTCGTCAAACTTGATGTAGGAACCATCCGCACGGCGGCGTTCCTTCTTGGTACGGACGATGACTGCCTTGACAACATCGCCCTTCTTTACGTTGCCGCCCGGGATTGCATCCTTGACGGTGGCGACAATGACGTCACCGATGCCTGCGTAGCGACGGCCAGATCCACCGAGAACGCGAATGGTAAGGATTTCCTTAGCACCCGTGTTGTCGGCGACCTTGAGTCGCGACTCCTGCTGAATCACTATTTACTCCTTGCGTCGCGCCGGTTCTCAGACCGAAAATCTTCCTACGGAATGAGCCTTGCGGAACGGTTGATCGGGGTGTCTCTTGACCTGCCTGGATTTTGCCAGACCAGGCCTAAACTCCCGTGCCAGAAGCAGTTGCTCCCATCCGGTCCAGGACTGCTCCTGGGCGCAAGGGGGCACTATGCCGTGGCACGCTTGTTTACGAGGTTGATGACGGCGCACGAAAGGCGCCATACAAACTCAAAATCTTAGCACAGTTCCGGCCAGTCCCCATATCACCGCCGGCGCTCCCCCGCAAGGCGGACGACGCCGTTACGCACCGCAGCCTGACGGCCCACCTCTGGTGCCGCTCCCCGCCGTCGGACGCTCTCTCACTTAATGCGCCTTTTCGGTCATCGCTCTCTCACTGTCCTCAGGAAAGTGAGAGAGCATCGGCCAAAAACCGACGTTAAGTGAGAGAGCGTCGGGGGGCACGACGGCGCCATGCGCAGAATTCTTTCGGCGCACCTTGCGTGCCACTCCCCCGCGAAGCCGCAGCGCCGCCGTCGTGCGGTCACCACGCGTGCACGCCGTTAAAGCGGAAACCCCCGCTCCCAGGGGAGCAGGGGTTTCCGGTTACCGAAGCAGCAGGTGCTACTTGGCCTTCTCGAGGATTTCCACGAGCCGCCAGTTCTTGGTGGCGGACAGCGGGCGGGTCTCGGCGATAACAACGAGGTCGCCGATGCCGGCGGTGTTGTTCTCGTCGTGAGCCTTGACCTTGGAGGTACGGCGGATGACCTTGCCGTACAGGGCGTGCTTCACGCGGTCTTCAACCTGGACAACGATGGTCTTTTCCATCTTGTCAGAGACCACGTAGCCGCGACGCGTCTTGCGGTAACCGCGCTGCTCAGCCGTGGCTGCGGTAGCAGTTTCCGTCACGTTCTCGTCCTTTTCACTCACTTGGCATCCTCCTCGGTCTCAACCGTTTCAGCCGGCTCGGCCTTCTTGGTTGCGGCCTTCTTGGACTTCTTCTCTTCCTTGGCTTCCACAACCGGTGCGGCAACCTCGGCACGAATGCCCAGCTCGCGCTCACGGAGAACGGTGTAGATGCGGGCGATGTCCTTCTTTACCGCGCGCAGACGACCGTGGTTCTCCAGCTGTCCGGTGGCGGACTGGAAACGCAGGTTGAACAGCTCTTCCTTGGCCTTGCGGAGTTCTTCAACGAGACGCTCGTTGTCGAAACCGTCCAGCTGTGCGGGAGCCAGATCCTTGGATCCTACTGCCATTTCTATTCACCACCTTCGCGACGCAGAATGCGTGCCTTCAACGGGAGCTTGTGGATTGCCAGGCGCAGTGCCTCGCGGGCTACCGATTCCTCGACACCGGAGATCTCGAAGAGAACCCGGCCCGGCTTGACGTTTGCGACCCACCATTCCGGTGAACCCTTACCGGAACCCATGCGGGTTTCGGCAGGCTTCTTGGTCAGGGGACGGTCCGGGTAGATGTTGATCCAGACCTTACCGCCACGCTTGATGTGGCGGGTCATCGCGATACGGGCAGACTCGATCTGACGGTTGGTGACGTATGCCGGGCTCAGGGCCTGGATGCCGTACTCACCGAAGGAGACCTTGGTGCCGCCCGTAGCAGCGCCGGAACGACCCGGGTGGTGCTGCTTACGGTGCTTGACTCGACGTGGGATAAGCATTTAAGCCTGTCCTCCTTCTACAGCCTGTGCCGGTGCGGCAGCAGCTGCCTCAGCTGCCGGAGCCTCGGCAGCAGGAGCTGCGTCAGCGGCCGGGCGGTCGTTGCGACGGCGGCGGTCGCCACGGTCAGCGCCACCCGGGCGGCCCGGACGGTCGCTGGCACCGCGGCCACGGGACGGGGCGGAAGCGGCCTGCTGGGCCAGTTCCTTGGCCGTGACGTCACCCTTGTAGATCCAGACCTTCACGCCGATGCGGCCGAAGGTGGTCTTGGCTTCGTAGAAGCCGTAGTCGATGTTCGCGCGGAGGGTGTGCAGGGGCACACGGCCTTCGCGGTAGAACTCCGAGCGGGACATTTCAGCGCCACCCAGTCGACCGGAGCAGGCGATACGGATGCCCTTGGCACCTGCACGCTGCGCAGACTGCATGGCCTTCTTCATTGCGCGGCGGAACGCCACACGCGAAGTCAGCTGCTCAGCAACGCCCTGGGCAACAAGCTGGGCTTCCATCTCGGGGTTCTTGACCTCGAGGATGTTCAGCTGGACCTGCTTGCCGGTGAGCTTTTCGAGCTCGCCGCGGATGCGGTCTGCTTCTGCTCCACGGCGGCCGATGACGATACCGGGACGGGCCGTGTGGATATCCACGCGGACGCGGTCACGGGTGCGCTCGATCTCAACCTTGGCGATACCGGCGCGCTCCATGCCCGTGGACATGAGCTGGCGGATGCGGATGTCTTCGCGAACGAAGTCCTTGTACCGCTGGCCGGCCTTGGTGCTGTCAGCGAACCAGTGCGATACGTGATCGGTGGTGATGCCGAGTCGGAACCCGTGCGGGTTTACTTTCTGTCCCACTTAGCGAGCCTCCTCTTTCTCCGGGGTAGCGACTACCACGGTGATGTGGCTGGTGCGCTTCTTGATCTGAAATGCACGACCCTGGGCACGCGGCTGGAACCGCTTCATGGTCGGGCCTTCATCAACAAACGCTTCGCTGATGATGAGGTCACCTTCGTCAAACGCCACGCCGTCGCGGTCCGCGAGGACCCGGGCGTTGGAGATTGCCGACTGTACTACCTTGAATACCGGCTCCGAAGCTGCCTGGGGGGCAAACTTCAGAATTGCCAGAGCCTCATTCGCTTGCAATCCACGAACAAGGTTGACGACGCGCCGGGCCTTCATAGGCGTTACGCGGATGTGGCGCGCAATTGCCTTGGCTTCCATTGCTTTCCTTCTCTCGTCTTTGACGTAAGTGCAGGCGCCTAGCGGCGCTTGCCCTTACGGTCGTCCTTGACATGGCCGCGGAATGTCCGCGTGGGAGCGAATTCGCCGAGCTTGTGCCCGACCATCGACTCAGTGACAAACACCGGAATGTGCTTGCGTCCGTCGTGTACGGCGATCGTGTGTCCGAGCATGTCGGGGATGATCATCGAACGGCGGGACCAGGTCTTGATGACGTTCTTGGTGCCCTTTTCGTTTTCCCTGGCTACCTTCACAAAGAGGTGCTGGTCGACGAAAGGACCTTTTTTCAGGCTGCGTGGCATGTGTCCAGGCTCCTATCGCTTGTTCTTGCCAGTACGACGGCGACGAACAATAAGCTTGTCGCTCTCTTTGTTGGGGCGGCGGGTGCGGCCTTCCCGCTGACCGTTGGGGTTGACGGGGTTACGTCCACCGGACGTCTTACCCTCACCACCACCGTGCGGGTGGTCAACCGGGTTCATGGCGACACCACGGACCGTCGGGCGGACGCCCTTCCAGCGCATGCGGCCGGCCTTGCCCCAGTTGATGTTCGACTGCTCGGCGTTGCCGACCTCGCCGACGGTTGCGCGGCAGCGCACGTCAACGTTGCGGATTTCGCCGGAAGGCAGACGCAGCTGGGCGAAACGGCCTTCCTTGGCAACAAGCTGGATGGATGCACCGGCGGAGCGGCCCATCTTGGCGCCGCCACCCGGACGCAGTTCAACTGCATGGATAACGGTACCCACGGGGATGTTGCGCAGGGGCAGGTTGTTGCCAGGCTTGATGTCAGCGTTGGCGCCGGCCTCTACGAAGTCACCCTGGGACAGCTTGTTCGGGGCGATGATGTAACGCTTGGTGCCATCAACGTAGTGCAGGAGGGCGATGCGAGCCGTACGGTTCGGATCGTACTCAATTTCAGCAACGCGGGCGTCCACGCCGTCCTTGTCGTGACGACGGAAGTCGATCAGACGGTACTGGCGCTTGTGTCCGCCACCCTTGTGACGGGTGGTGATCTTACCGGTGTTGTTACGGCCGCCCTTTTTGGGCAGCGGACGTACCAACGACTTTTCCGGAGTCGACCGCGTGATTTCGGTGAAGTCCGCTACGCTCGAGCCACGACGGCCCGGGGTAGTCGGCTTGTATTTACGGATTCCCATAATTTATTTCCTCGTTAAAGTGGTCTCCGCTACGAGAGCGGACCGCCGAAGATGTCGATGGTGCCTTCTTTGAGGGTGACAATCGCACGCTTGGTGTTCTTGCGGGTACCCCATCCGAATTTGGTGCGCTTGCGCTTACCGGCACGGTTGATGGTGTTGATCGAGTCGACCTTGACGGAGAAGATTTTCTCCACGGCCAGCTTGATCTCGGTCTTGTTCGAACGGGGGTCCACCAGGAAGGTGTACTTGCCCTCGTCGATCAGGCCGTAGCTCTTTTCCGACACGACGGGTGCAAGCACGACGTCGCGCGGATCCTTGATGGTGGCTGCACTCACTTGGCATCCTCCTCATTCTTTGCCACTGCCTTGCCGGCAACGAATGCGTCGTAGGCAGCCTTGGTGAAGACAACGTCATCAGACACGAGAACGTCGTAGGTGTTCAGCTGGTCTGCGTACAGAACGTGAACACCGGCGAGGTTGCGCACGGACAGTGCTGCAACATCGTTGGCGCGCTCGATGACGACCAGCAGGTTCTTGCGGTCGGAGACGCCGCGCAGCGCTGCAAGTGCAGCCTTGGCGGAAGGCTTGGAGCCTTCTACCAGCTCGGCGACAACGTGGATGCGCCCGTTGCGTGCCCGGTCAGACAGTGCGCCGCGCAGTGCAGCAGCAATCATCTTCTTGGGGGTGCGCTGGCTGTAGTCACGCGGGGTGGGACCGTGGACAACGCCACCGCCGGTCATGTGAGGAGCACGGATTGAACCCTGACGGGCGCGGCCGGTGCCCTTCTGCTTGAACGGCTTACGTCCTGCACCGGAAACTTCAGCGCGGGTCTTGGTCTTGTGGGTACCCTGGCGAGCAGCAGCGAGCTGGGCAACGACAACCTGGTGCAGCAACGGCACGTTGGTCTGGACGTCGAAGATCTCTGCAGGCAGGTCAACCTGGACAGTGTTAGCCATTGGACTAGGCTCCCTTCACGGCGGTGCGTACGAGGACGACCTGGCCGCGGGCGCCGGGAACGGCACCCTTGATAAGGAGCAGCGACTTCTCGACGTCAACCGCGTGGACCGTGAGGTTCAGCGTGGTGTGACGAACGGCGCCCATGCGGCCGGCCATTTTCATGCCCTTGAAGACGCGGCTCGGGGTGGATGCGCCACCGATTGAACCGGGCTTACGGTGGTTCTTGTGGGCACCGTGGGAAGCTCCAACGCCGTGGAAGCCGTGACGCTTCATAACACCGGCGAAGCCCTTACCCTTGGTGGTGCCGATGACGTCGATCTTCTGGCCGGCTTCGAAGACCTCTACGGAGAGCTCCTGGCCCAGCTCGTACTCAGCAGCATCTGCGGTACGGAGTTCGACGACGTGGCGGCGAGGCGTGACGCCCGCCTTTTCAAAGTGACCAGCCAGCGGCTTGGTGACCTTGCGGGGATCGATCTGGCCGTAGCCGATCTGAACGGCGACGTAGCCATCAGCTTCTGCGTTGCGCAGCTGGGTGATGACGTTCGAATCTGCCTGGACCACAGTGACGGGGATGAGCTTGTTGTTCTCGTCCCAGACCTGGGTCATGCCGAGCTTCGTGCCCAGCAGGCCCTTTACGTTACGGGTTGCGGTCATAGTCTCTCAGCACCTCCCTACAGCTTGATTTCGATGTTCACGTCAGCCGGCAGGTCGAGACGCATGAGCGAGTCAACAGCCTTCGGCGTGGGATCGATGATGTCGATAAGACGCTTGTGCGTGCGCATTTCGAAGTGCTCGCGGCTGTCCTTGTACTTGTGCGGAGAGCGGATCACGCAGTACACGTTCTTCTCCGTAGGCAGCGGCACGGGGCCCACTACCGTTGCGCCTGCGCGCGTGACCGTCTCAACGATCTTCCGTGCTGAAACGTCAATGACCTCGTGGTCGTATGACTTCAGCCGGATGCGGATTTTTTGTCCCGCCATGTCGCCTGACTCTCTTTCAGTCTGTGCTTCCCCTGGTTAGGGCTGCCCTGTTCATTTCTCGTTGTATGGCTGCCGAAGCATTTGAAGTCGTAACTACCACCCGCCGCACAAGCTGAATCCGGATGAATCCGGGTTCCTCACCTTGCCGGCGCAACCGACCCCCGCGGTCGGGCGTGTCGCGCTATGCACGCATACAAATCCGCTATTCCATGGGGAGTGGGTTATGTTTGGTCTTCCACTTGGACCCTGGCATCCGGCATTATCCGGATCGGGACGCGAAGAAGCGCTTGAACAACTCATCTAGTATGCCGGAATTTGGCGGCAGAAGCGAATCGGCGCCGCTCACGCCCGGCTGCGGGTGCTTCTTCCGGGGCCATTGCCCCTCGTCCCAACCGAATGGATGATAGGGGCATGACCCTGGAAAGCACAGACTCGGCGACCGAACTCGCCAGCCGGATGCCGGCGTCGTTCACTTTGGGGGTAGCCGCTGCTGCCTTCCAGATTGAAGGAGCATTGGCCGACGGCGGGCGGGGGCCCTCCGGCTGGGACGCCTTCGCCGAGAAGCCGGGCGCCATCGTGGACGGCCACTCCCCCGCTGTGGCGTGCGATCACTACAACAGGCTGCCGGAGGACGTGGCCCTGCTGAAGGACCTTGGGGTGGACTCCTACCGCTTCTCACTGTCCTGGCCGAGGATCCAACCCGAGGGGCGCGGCGGTTTCAACAAAGAGGGCCTGGACTTCTACGACCGGCTCCTGGATCAGCTGCTTGCGGCCGGGGTCAGCCCGATGGCTACGCTCTACCACTGGGATACCCCGCTGCCGCTGGAACACCGCGGCGGCTGGATGAACCGGGAGACAGCCGAGCGCTTCGGCGAATATGCCAGTGCCGCGGGCGAACGCTTCGGGGACCGTGTGGCGCAGTGGGTCACCTTGAACGAACCCGTCTCGGTGACCCTGAACGGCTATGCCCTGGGCGTGCATGCCCCCGGCCATGCGCTCATGTTCGACGCACTCCCGTCCATTCACCACCAACTGCTGGCCCACGGCCTTGGTGCGCAGGCACTGCGGGCAGCCGGCGTAACCGGAGGCATCGGGGTGACCAACCTGCACGCGCCCGTGCGGCCCGCCAGCGGCAAGATAGGTGACCGGCTCGTAGCCCACCTCTATGACCTGCTGATGAACCGGATCTACGCAGATCCCGTGCTGCTAGGCCGCTACCCGAATCTTCCCCTGTATGCCAAGCCATGGCTGCGCTCCATCGGCAGAATCTCCGACGCCGATCTGCGGACCATCCACCAGCCACTGGACTTCTACGGCCTGAATTACTACTTCCCCGTGAAGGTGGCCCTGGGACGCGGCGCAGCATCAATCCCGGCAGATGTCCACAAAGCGGTGGCGCGACTGCCCTTCCACGAGGTGGGCTACCCGGAATACGACAGCACCGGGTTTGGTTGGCCTGTGGCCCCGGATCATCTGGGTGTCCTGCTGAAAGAGCTCCACGACCGGTACGGCGAAGTACTGCCGCCGGTGTTCATCACCGAGGGCGGCGCCAGCTTCCCTGAGCCCGAGACCGTGTCCGGAACATGGCAGGACGAGGAGCGGGTGCGCTACCTGGCCACGCACCTTGGAGCAGCCCTTGATGCCACCGCTCCGGGCGGGATCGCTTCCGGCGTGGACCTCCGGGGCTACTACGTGTGGACCCTCATGGACAACTTCGAGTGGGCGGCCGGATATTCACAACGCTTCGGACTGGTCCATGTGGACTTTGACACCCAGGCGCGCACCCCGAAACAGTCCTTCTACTGGTACCAGGAACTCAGCCGCGCAAGGAAAGCGGGCAAGGCCTAGTTTGTGCTCCCGGCGGGGCCGCCGTGAGCAGCTACAGCTCCTTGTTAGCCCTGTTGATGCGCTTCGCGCGGTCGATCTCGTGGCGGAAATACCGCCTGGCCCAAAACACACCGGCCACGACGGCAACCGCGATGATCAGGAAAATTAGCCAGCCCATGGTGAACTCCTTTCGGTCCAGCAACAGTATCAGGGCCGCGTTAACCGAAAAGAACAGCCCCGCTGCAGTAGCAGCGGGGCTGTTCTCCAGTTCAACAAGAATTACTTGATGATCTTGGTAACGCGTCCTGAACCAACGGTGCGGCCGCCTTCGCGGATTGCGAAGCCGAGGCCCTCTTCCATTGCGATCGGCTGGATGAGCGCAACGGTCATCTCAGTGTTGTCGCCGGGCATAACCATTTCCGTGCCCTCGGGCAGGGTGATAACGCCGGTTACGTCCGTGGTACGGAAGTAGAACTGCGGGCGGTAGTTGGAGTAGAACGGGTTGTGACGTCCGCCTTCGTCCTTGGAGAGGATGTAGACGTTAGCCTCGAAGTCGGTGTGCGGGGTGATGGAACCCGGCTTGACGACAACCTGGCCACGCTCGACATCGTCGCGCTTCAGACCGCGGAGCAGGAGGCCACAGTTCTCGCCGGCCCATGCTTCGTCGAGCTGCTTGTGGAACATCTCGATACCGGTAACCGTGGTCTTCTGGACCGGACGGATGCCGACGATCTCGACCTCGGAGTTGATGGCGAGGGTTCCACGCTCGGCGCGGCCCGTAACAACGGTGCCACGGCCGGTGATGGTGAAGACGTCCTCGATCGGCATCAGGAAGGGCTTGTCGCGGTCGCGGATGGGGTCCGGAACGGACTCGTCCACAGCAGCCATCAGGTCCTCAACGGACTTGACCCACTCGGGGTCGCCTTCCAGGGCCTTGAGGCCTGAAACGCGGACAACCGGCGCTTCGTCGCCATCGAAGCCCTGCGAGCTGAGGAGCTCACGAACTTCCATTTCAACGAGGTCCAGCAGTTCCTCATCGTCAACCATGTCAGCCTTGTTCAGGGCGACCAGCAGGTAGGGAACACCAACCTGGCGGGCGAGCAGAACGTGCTCGCGGGTCTGAGCCATGGGGCCATCGGTAGCAGCAACCACGAGGATTGCGCCGTCCATCTGGGCAGCACCGGTGATCATGTTCTTGATGTAGTCAGCGTGACCGGGAGCGTCTACGTGTGCGTAGTGGCGCTTCTCGGTCTGGTACTCCACGTGGGAGATGTTGATGGTAATACCGCGCTGACGCTCTTCGGGAGCAGAGTCGATCGACGCGAAGTCGCGCTTCTCGTTGAGATCCGGGTACTTGTCGTACAGCACCTTGGAAATGGCGGCCGTCAACGTCGTCTTACCGTGGTCAACGTGACCAATGGTGCCGATGTTAACGTGCGGCTTAGTCCGCTCGAACTTTGCCTTTGCCACAGGTTCCTCCTAGAACGTTTTCAAATGACGTACCCTTCAGCCGCGCTTGTCGCGGCGGAAACTCAGGTAAGTCTACTTGGGGGGCTTTGGATTGGTGAAATTGCAGATTCAGGAACTAATACTAGTGCCTTGAGCCTGTTCGTGCAGATGGCCGGGACCCGGCTTGACCGGATGAATCCGACCGGCCCGGCCACCTGCACCGGCTGCGCTGACCGCTTCCGGCAGGCGCACCCGAGGTTGTTCGCTTAGAAAAGTCCCAGGGGACTATTCGCCGCGGCTCTTCTGGATGATCTCGTCGGCAACAGCCTTCGGGACCTCGGCGTAGCTGTTGAACGTCATGGAGTACACAGCACGGCCCTGGGTCTTGGAGCGCAGGTCACCGATGTAGCCGAACATGCCGGACAGCGGGACGTGCGCACGGATGACCTTGACGCCCTGTGCATCTTCCATGGACTGCATCTGGCCACGGCGGGAGTTGAGGTCACCAATAACTTCACCCATGTATTCCTCAGGGGTGCGGACCTCGACATCCATCAGCGGTTCGAGCAGGACAGGGTTCGCCTTGCGTGCAGCTTCCTTGAAAGCCATACGGCCGGCGATCTTGAACGCCATTTCCGAGGAGTCGACATCGTGGTAGGCGCCGTCAATCAGCGTTGCCTTGATGCCAACAACCGGGTAGCCGGCCAGGACGCCGTCGTTCAGCGCATCCTGGATACCAGCGTCAACCGACGGGATGTACTCGCGGGGAACGCGGCCACCGGTGACCTTGTTCTCGAACTCGTACAGCTCGCCCTCGGCAGTGTCCAGCGGCTCGATCGCAATCTGGATCTTTGCGAACTGGCCCGAACCACCGGTCTGCTTCTTGTGCGTGTAGTCGTGACGCTCCACAGCACGCTTGATGGTTTCGCGGTAGGCGACCTGCGGCTTGCCCACGTTGGCTTCGACCTTGAACTCGCGGCGCATGCGGTCCACCAGGATGTCCAGGTGGAGCTCGCCCATGCCGGCGATGATGGTCTGGCCGGTGTCTTCGTTGAGGGACACCTGGAAGGTGGGGTCCTCAGCGGAGAGCTTCTGGATGGCCGTGGAGAGCTTCTCCTGGTCACCCTTGGTGTTCGGCTCGATGGCAACCGAGATCACGGGCTCCGGGAAGCTCATGGACTCGAGGACGATCTGGTTCGCGGAGTCACACAGGGTGTCGCCCGTGGTGGTGTCCTTCAGGCCAATGGCTGCGTAGATGTGGCCGGCGGTAGCGCCCTCAACGGGCATTTCCTTGTTGGCGTGCATCTGGAACAGCTTGCCGATGCGCTCTTTCTTGCCCTTGGTGGAGTTAACCACCTGCGCGCCTGCTTCCACGTGACCGGAGTACACGCGGATGAAGGTCAGCTGGCCGAAGAACGGGTGGGCCGCAATCTTGAACGCGAGAGCGGAGAACGGCTCTTCGGAGGAAGGCTTGCGGGTCAGTTCCTTCTCTTCGTCGCGAGGATCGTGGCCGATCATCGGGGGGACGTCGAGCGGGTTCGGCAGGTAGTCCACGACTGCATCGAGCATGGGCTGGACGCCACGGTTCTTGAATGCGGAACCGCAGAAGATCGGGTACAGCTCGGAGTTGATCGTCATCTTGCGGATGCCGGCCTTGAGCTCATCGATCGAGATCTCTTCGCCCTCGAGGTACTTCTCCATGAGTTCTTCGGAGGACTCGGCGACGGTCTCAACGAGGTTCGCGCGGTACTCGTCAGCCTTTGCCTGGAGGTCGGCCGGGATCTCGCGGATTTCGTACTTGGCACCCATGGTCACGTCGCCCTTGGCATCGCCGGGCCACACGAGGGCGCGCATGTAGAGCAGGTCCACAACGCCGATGAAGTCGTTCTCTGCACCGATCGGCAGCTGCATGACCAGCGGCTTGGCGCCGAGGCGGCTGATGATGGTGTCTACGGTGAAGTAGAAGTCGGCACCGAGCTTGTCCATCTTGTTGACGAAGCAGATGCGGGGAACGTTGTACTTGTCAGCCTGGCGCCAAACGGTCTCGGACTGGGGCTCAACGCCTTCCTTGCCATCGAAGACGGCAACGGCACCGTCGAGGACGCGCAGGGAGCGCTCAACCTCTACGGTGAAGTCAACGTGGCCGGGGGTGTCGATGATGTTGATCTGGTTGTTTTCCCAGAAGCAGGTCACGGCGGCAGACGTGATGGTGATGCCGCGTTCCTTTTCCTGTTCCATCCAGTCAGTGGTCGAAGCGCCGTCGTGCGTTTCGCCGATCTTGTGGTTCACACCCGTGTAGAACAGGATGCGCTCGGTGGTGGTGGTCTTGCCGGCATCAATGTGGGCCATGATGCCGATGTTGCGGACCTTACTAAGGTCGGTAAGCACGTCCTGTGCCACGGGGTCTCCTTTTGGGATTGACTACGCGTTCGCCGCCGGCTCGGTTGAGCCGGCGGCGCCCGGGAGTATTACCAGCGGTAGTGTGCGAAGGCCTTGTTGGACTCGGCCATCTTGTGGGTGTCTTCGCGACGCTTCACAGCGGCACCGAGACCGTTGGATGCATCCAGGATTTCGTTCTGGAGGCGCTCGGTCATCGTCTTTTCGCGGCGGGCCTTGGAGTAGCCAACCAGCCAACGCAGGGCGAGGGCGGTGGAGCGGCCCGGCTTGACCTCGACCGGAACCTGGTAGGTTGCGCCACCAACACGGCGGGAGCGGACCTCGAGGGAAGGCTTGACGTTGTCCATGGCCTTCTTGAGGGCTGCTACGGGGTCGCCGCCGGACTTGGCACGGGCGCCTTCGAGGGCACCGTAGACGATGCGCTCTGCAGTGGACTTCTTGCCGTCAACGAGCACCTTGTTGATGAGCTGGGTGACCAGCGGGGAGCCGTAAACGGGATCTAGTACGAGCGGCCGCTTGGGGGCCGGACCCTTGCGAGGCATATTACTTCTTCTCCATCTTTGCGCCGTAGCGGCTGCGTGCCTGCTTACGGTTCTTGACACCCTGGGTATCGAGGGCACCACGGACGATCTTGTAGCGGACACCCGGAAGGTCCTTCACACGACCACCGCGAACGAGCACAATGGAGTGCTCCTGCAGGTTGTGGCCAACACCGGGGATGTAGGCGGTAACTTCCACGCCGCCGTTGAGGCGCACACGTGCCACCTTACGCAGAGCCGAGTTCGGCTTCTTCGGGGTGGTGGTGTAGACGCGGGTGCAGACACCGCGGCGCATGGGGCTGCCCTTAAGCGCGGGAGCCTTGGTCTTTGAGACCTTAGGCGTGCGGCCCTTGCGGACCAGCTGGTTAATCGTAGGCACTCTCGTGTTCTCCGTTTTATCCGGAGTGGCCGCTTCCGGCCACTCTCCTTTGCGTTGCCCCGCCGCCCGGGCCTTGAAGAAGTTCTCCATGGCGGCGAAGGCGAAGCCTTAATAGTCGGATCGCATCCATAGGAACTGACTTACGTCTTCAATGGCCCCTAGGCATGCAAAAATGTGGCATACGTTGCACAAGAACCCTGCAAACCGGAAACGTCGCTCTGGTTCAGCCTTTCAGCTGGTACCGGCGCACTCATCCACTGCCACAATAACAATTGGTAACAAGTCTAGCATGGACGGCCCGTACCCCTTAATCAGGGCCATGGCGCCCCAACGGGAAGGCCCCGTCCCCACGGTGCGGGGACGGGGCTTTCCATCAATCAGCGGGACTGCCGCTTTAGCGGAAGTCGTTGCCCAGGTCGTAGTCATCCAGCGGGATGGCGTGGAACTCGGGAGCTCCATCCCCGCCCAGGGTGTCGTACGAGAAGTCACTGAAGGCGCTGGGGCCGGTGAACAGGTTGGCCTTTGCTTCCTCAGTGGGCTCCACGGTGACCTCGGTGTAGCGCGGGAGGCCCGTGCCGGCCGGGATCAGCTTACCGATGATGACGTTCTCCTTGAGGCCCAGCAGCGGATCGCTCTTTCCTTCCATGGCCGCCTGCGTCAGGACGCGGGTGGTCTCCTGGAAGGATGCTGCGGACAGCCAGGACTCGGTGGCCAGCGACGCCTTGGTGATGCCCATGAGCTCAGGACGTCCGGATGCCGGAGTCTTGCCCTCGGACACAACGCGGCGGTTGGCATCTTCGAAGCGGCTGCGCTCGGCGAGCTCGCCGGGCAGCAGGTCCGACTCGCCGGACTCGATGACCGTGACGCGGCGCAGCATCTGGCGGACGATAACCTCGACGTGCTTGTCGTGGATACCGATGCCCTGGCTGCGGTACACGCCCTGGACCTCGTCCACCAGGAACTTCTGTGCCGCACGCGGACCCATGATGCGCAGGACCTGCTTGGGATCCACCGGTCCGTTGATCAGCTTCTGGCCGACGGTGACGTGGTCGCCATCCTCGATCAGCAGGCGTGAACGGCGCAGGACCGGGTAGGCGATCTCTTCGGTTCCGTCATCGGGGGTGATGACCAGGCGCATCTGGCGCTCGGACTCTTCGATGGTGATGCGGCCGGCTGCTTCGGCAATCGGTGCAACACCCTTCGGAGTACGGGCTTCGAAGAGCTCCTGGATACGGGGCAAACCCTGGGTGATGTCGTCGCCGCCGCTGGCGGAGACTGCACCACCGGTGTGGAACGTACGCATGGTCAGCTGGGTACCGGGCTCACCGATGGACTGTGCGGCGATGATGCCCACGGCCTCGCCGATGTCCACGGTCTTGCCGGTTGCCAGTGAACGGCCGTAGCACAGGGCACAGGTTCCGACGCTGGACTCACAGGTGAGTACGGAGCGGACCTTGACCTCGGTGATGCCTGCCTTGAACAGCTCGTCGATGACCACGTCGCCGCAGTCGGTGCCGGCGGCCGCAAGGACCTTGCCCTCGGAATCCACGACGTCGACGGCGAGGGTACGTGCGTAGGCACTGTTCTCGACGTTCTCGTCCAGGACCAGCTCGCCGTTGGAATCGGCGACGGCGATGGGCGTGACCAGGCCACGCTCGGTGCCGCAGTCCTCTTCGCGGACGATGACGTCCTGGGACACGTCCACAAGGCGACGGGTCAGGTAACCCGAGTTTGCGGTACGCAGAGCGGTGTCAGCCAGGCCCTTACGGGCACCGTGCGTGGCGATGAAGTACTCCAGCACCGACAGGCCCTCGCGGTAGGAGGACTTGATGGGGCGCGGGATAATTTCACCCTTAGGGTTGGCCACCAGGCCACGGATACCCGCGATCTGGCGGACCTGCATCCAGTTACCACGTGCACCGGAGGACACCATGCGGTTGATGGTGTTCATCGGTGACAGGCTGTCGCGCATTGCCTGGGCGATCTCGTTGGTTGCCTTGTTCCAGATTTCGATCAGTTCCTGGCGACGCTCGTCGTCGTCAATCAGGCCCTTGTCGTACTGGCCCTGGATCTTGGCAGCGCGTTCCTCGTAACCGGCGAGGATCGCAGGTTTTGCGGCCGGAACCTCGATGTCCGAGATGGCGACGGTAACGCCCGAGCGGGTGGCCCAGTAGAAACCGGCATCCTTGAGGTTGTCCAGCGTTGCCGCGGTGACGACCTTCGGGTAACGCTCGGCGAGGTCGTTGACGATGCGGGACAGTTCGCCCTTGTCGGCAACAGCCTCGACCCACGGGTAGTCCTCGGGCAGCGTCTCGTTGAAGAGAACCTGGCCCAGGGAGGTCTGGACGAGTGCCGGCTGACCCGGCTCCCAGCCCTCCGGAGCTTCCCAGCCTGCGTACGGCACGAAGCCTTCGAGGCGGATCTTGACCTGCGAGTTAAGGTGCAGCTCGCGGGCGTCGAACGCCATGATGGCCTCTGCGACCGAGCCGAAGATGCGGCCTTCACCGGCCGAACCCTTCCGCTTGGTGGTCAGGTGGTAGAGGCCGATGATCATATCCTGCGACGGCAGGGTGACCGGGCGTCCATCAGAGGGCTTCAGGATGTTGTTCGAGGACAGCATCAGGATGCGGGCTTCAGCCTGGGCTTCGGGGCTCAGCGGCAGGTGGACTGCCATCTGGTCGCCGTCGAAGTCGGCGTTGAAGGCGCCACAAACCAGCGGGTGGAGCTGGATTGCCTTGCCTTCAACAAGCTGCGGCTCGAAGGCCTGGATGCCGAGGCGGTGCAGGGTAGGTGCACGGTTGAGCAGCACCGGGTGTTCGGTGATGATCTCTTCCAGCACGTCCCAGACCTGCGGGCGGTAACGCTCAACCATTCGCTTGGCCGACTTGATGTTCTGGGCGTGGTTGAGGTCAACCAGGCGCTTCATCACGAACGGCTTGAAGAGCTCCAGCGCCATCTGCTTGGGCAGGCCGCACTGGTGCAGCTTCAGCTGCGGGCCGACGACGATGACCGAACGGCCCGAGTAGTCGACGCGCTTGCCCAGGAGGTTCTGGCGGAAACGGCCCTGCTTGCCCTTGAGCATGTCGCTCAGGGACTTCAGCGGACGGTTGCCCGGTCCGGTGACCGGACGGCCGCGGCGGCCGTTATCGAAGAGGCTGTCAACAGCTTCCTGAAGCATGCGCTTCTCGTTGTTGACGATGATCTCCGGAGCACCCAGGTCAAGCAGGCGCTTGAGGCGGTTGTTGCGGTTGATCACGCGGCGGTACAGGTCGTTGAGGTCGGAGGTCGCGAAGCGGCCACCGTCCAGCTGGACCATGGGGCGCAATTCCGGCGGGATCACCGGAACGGCGTCGAGGACCATGCCAAGCGGGCTGTTGTTGGTGGTCAGGAACGCGTTGACCACCTTCAGGCGCTTCAGGGCGCGGGTCTTGCGCTGGCCCTTGCCGTTGGCGATGATGTCGCGCAGCAGGTCAGATTCAGCCTGCATGTCGAAGCTCTCAAGACGCTTCTTGATGGCTTCGGCACCCATGGAGCCTTCGAAGTACATGCCGTAGCGGTCGCGCAGCTCGCGGTACAGGCCTTCGTCACCCTCGAGGTCAGCGACCTTCAGGTTCTTGAAGCGGTCCCAGACCTGCTCGAGGCGCTCGATGTCGGCGTCGGCACGCTTGCGCACGTTGGCCATCTGGCGGTCGGCGGAGTCGCGGGCCTTCTTCTTGTCGGCAGCCTTCGCGCCTTCGCCTTCGAGGCGGGCGATTTCGCCTTCGAGGTCGCGGGCGATCGCCGCGATGTCGGAGTCGCGGTTGTCGATGAGCTGCTTCTTCTCGATGTCGTGCTCAACCTGCAGGTTGGGCAGTTCCTCGTGGCGGGCGGCTTCATCAACGCTGGTGATCATGTAGGCAGCGAAGTAGATGACCTTTTCGAGGTCCTTCGGCGCCAGGTCAAGGAGGTAGCCCAGGCGTGAGGGAACACCCTTGAAGTACCAGATGTGCGTGACCGGGGCGGCCAGCTCGATGTGGCCCATGCGTTCGCGGCGGACCTTTGCGCGGGTGACTTCAACGCCACACCGCTCACAGATGATGCCCTTGAAGCGCACGCGCTTGTACTTACCGCAGTAGCATTCCCAGTCCCGGGAGGGGCCGAAGATCTTCTCGCAGAAGAGGCCGTCCTTCTCGGGCTTGAGCGTGCGGTAGTTGATGGTTTCCGGCTTCTTAACCTCGCCGTAAGACCAGCCGCGGATGTCTTCCGCGGTGGCGAGGCCGATCTGCATGAGGCCGAAGGAGGATTCGCTGGACATATGGTCCCTGTTCTCTCTTGTTCTCTAAATTCTGAAGTCTTGGGTTACGGAAAGAGGGAGGTGAGGTACCGGAAAAGGCAGCGCGGGTGGCGCGCTGCTTTCCCGGTACGCCCGCCTGCTAAACCTCTTCTACGGAACTGGGCTCTGCACGGGACAGATCGATACCCAGTTCCTCCGCAGCCGTGAAGACTGCGTCATCAGAGTCACGCATTTCAATTGTGGTTCCGTCCGTGGAGAGGACTTCCACGTTCAGGCACAGCGACTGCATTTCCTTGATCAAGACCTTGAAGGACTCGGGAACACCCGGCTCGGGGATGTTCTCGCCCTTGACGATGGCTTCGTAGACCTTCACGCGACCATGGATGTCGTCAGACTTGATCGTGAGAAGCTCCTGGAGCGTGTAGGCGGCGCCGTAAGCTTCGAGCGCCCACACTTCCATTTCACCGAAGCGCTGGCCACCGAACTGTGCCTTACCACCCAGCGGCTGCTGCGTGATCATGGAGTACGGGCCGGTGGAGCGCGCGTGGATCTTGTCGTCCACCAGGTGGTGGAGCTTCAGGATGTACATGTAGCCGACCGAGATCGGATCCGGGAACGGCTCGCCGGAGCGGCCGTCGAACAGGCGGGTCTTGCCGGAGGAGTTGATCAGGCGTTCGCCGTCACGCGTCACGTTGGTGGAGTCCAGCAGGCCCGTGATTTCCTCTTCGCGGGCGCCGTCGAACACCGGCGTTGCAACAGTGGTCTGGCCACTCTCGCGCGGCAGGTTCGGCAGCTGCTTGACCCACTCGGGCTCGCCTTCGATCTTCCAACCGGTCTTGGCAACCCAGCCGAGGTGCGTTTCGAGCACCTGGCCGACGTTCATACGGCCCGGAACACCCAGCGGGTTCAGGACGATATCAACGGGGGTGCCGTCGGCAAGGAAGGGCATGTCCTCAACGGGGAGGATCTTGGAGATGACACCCTTGTTGCCGTGGCGGCCGGCGAGCTTGTCGCCGTCGGTGATCTTGCGCTTGGCAGCGACATAGACGCGGACCAGCTGGTTCACGCCCGGGGGCAGCTCGTCGTCGTTGTCGCGGTCGAAGACGCGAACGCCGATGACGGTGCCGGACTCGCCGTGGGGAACCTTCAGGGAGGTGTCGCGGACTTCGCGCGACTTCTCACCAAAGATGGCGCGCAGCAGGCGTTCTTCCGGGGTCAGTTCGGTTTCACCCTTCGGGGTGACCTTTCCGACCAGGATGTCCCCTGCTTCAACCTCGGCACCGATGTGGATGATGCCGCGCTCGTCCAGGCCCGCCAGGACTTCCTCGGACACGTTGGGGATGTCACGGGTGATTTCCTCGGCACCAAGCTTGGTGTCGCGGGCATCGATCTCGTGCTCCTCGATGTGGATGGAGGAAAGGACGTCCTCGGCAACAATGCGCTGCGAGAGGATGATGGCGTCCTCGAAGTTGTGGCCTTCCCATGACATGAATGCCACGAGCAGGTTCTTGCCGAGGGCGAGCTCGCCCTGGTCCGTTGCCGGGCCGTCGGCGATGATGCCGCCAACTTCCAGGCGCTGGCCTTCGTTCACCAGGACACGGTGGTTGTAGCAGTTGCCTTGGTTGGAGCGGGCGAACTTGTTGATGCGGTAGTTGGTCTCGGTGCCGTCGTCGTTGAGCATGATGACGAGCTCGGCGGAAACCTCGGTGACCACGCCGGCCTTCTTCGCGATGACAACGTCACCGGCGTCGACGGCTGCGGCGCGCTCCATGCCGGTGCCCACGAAGGGGGCCTCGGAACGGACCAGCGGCACGGCCTGGCGCTGCATGTTGGCACCCATGAGTGCACGGTTGGCATCGTCATGCTCGAGGAACGGGATCAGGGCGGTAGCCACGGACACCATCTGGCGCGGGGAAACGTCCATGAACTCGACGTCGGCGGCGGGAACGAGGACAGGCTCGCCTCCACCACCGCGGGCACGGACCAGGACGGTGTCTTCGGCGAACTTCTTGTTCTCGTCCAGCGGCGCGTTGGCCTGGGCGATCAGCACCTCGGCCTCGTCGTCGGCGGTCAGGTACTGGACGTCGTCGGAAACGACGCCGTCCTTGACCAGGCGGTACGGGGTCTCGATGAAGCCGAACGGGTTGATGCGTCCGTAGGAAGCCAGCGAACCGATCAGGCCAATGTTCGGGCCTTCAGGAGTTTCGATGGGGCACATACGTCCGTAGTGGGACGGGTGCACGTCACGGACTTCCATGCCGGCACGGTCACGGGACAGACCGCCCGGGCCAAGCGCGGACAGGCGGCGCTTGTGGGTCAGGCCCGAGAGCGGGTTGTTCTGGTCCATGAACTGCGAGAGCTGGGAGGTTCCGAAGAACTCCTTGATCGCGGCGACCACGGGGCGGATGTTGATCAGGGTCTGCGGCGTGATGGCCTCGACGTCCTGGGTGGTCATACGCTCGCGGACCACGCGCTCCATGCGGGACAGGCCGGTGCGGACCTGGTTCTCGATGAGCTCGCCGACGGCGCGGATGCGGCGGTTGCCGAAGTGGTCGATGTCGTCGATTTCGACGCGCAGGTCCACTTCCTGGCCGTCACGGGTGCCCTTGATGGTCTTCTCGCCGGCGTGCAGCGCGACGAGGAACTTGATCATGGCAACGATGTCTTCAACGTGCAGGACCGAAGCTTCCTTGTCGCCAAGGGAGCGGTCGATGCCAAGCTTGCGGTTGATCTTGTAGCGGCCAACCTTGGCCAGATCGTAGCGCTTGGAGTTGAAGTACAGGTTGTCCAGCAGGGACTGGGCAGCCTCGACGGTGGGCGGCTCGCCCGGTCGCAGCTTCCGGTAGATGTCCAGCAACGCGTCTTCGCGGGTTTCGGTGGCGTCCTTCTCCAGGGTTGCCCGCATGGAGTCGTACTGGCCGAACTCTTCGAGGATCTGGCCTTCGGTCCAGCCGAGGGCCTTCAGCAGGACCGTGACGGACTGCTTGCGCTTGCGGTCGAGGCGGACGCCGACCTGGTCGCGCTTGTCGATTTCGAGCTCGAACCAGGCGCCGCGGGACGGGATGATCTTCGCGGTGAAGATGTCCTTGTCGCTGGTCTTGTCGGCGGCGCGCTCGAAGTAGGCGCCCGGGGAACGGACCAGCTGGGAGACGACGACACGCTCGGTGCCGTTGACGACGAAGGTGCCCTTCTCGGTCATCAGCGGGAAGTCACCCATGAACACGGTCTGCTGCTTGATTTCGCCCGTGTTGTTGTTCATGAACTCGGCCTTGACGTACAGCGGAGCCGAGTACGTAGCGTCCCGGTCCTTGCACTCGGCCATGGTGTACTTGGGGTCAGCGAACTCCGGATCGGAGAAGCTCAGGGACATGGTGCCCTGGAAGTCCTCGATCGGGGAGATCTCTTCGAAGATGTCCGACAGGCCGGACGTGGTGGCGACGCTGAGATCGTTTTCTTCGACAGCCTTTGCTACGCGTGCCTGCCAGCGCTCATTTCCGACAAGCCAGTCGAAGCTGTCCGTTTGGAGGGCAAGCAGATTCGGAACGTCAAGAGGTTCGTGAATCTTTGCGAATGAGAGCCGGCGAGTGGCACCATCAGTGCTGTCGGCGGTGTTAGCGGTTTCGTTATTAGAGGTGCTCGAGGCGACCAAGAGGGATCCTTCCACAGACCTTCAGGCGTTTTCAGATCTCCCCCGCTGTGCACCCTGCGGAATGCTCCGCAGTGCTACCAATCCGGTTCCGCTATATGACCCGGGGCCGGTGCTGACCATGCTGTGACGTTGTTGACGGCACGTTGATTGTCAGCTGCCAGGCAAAGCCCACCGCTATATGAAGGCTGAAGGTAAACAGGGAAGACGCAAATATCTACGATACGGCAAAATAACCTACATGTCTACCCCACATCCGGCGGGATTGCAAGCACCGGATTTCCGCCCGGCTCCCTGGCGCCGTTGAAGAGGCTTCCTGAACAGGCTCCCCAAGGCGCCGCCCGCGTTCCGGAATGCAACTTGCTTTGCGGAATGCACCTGGCGGGACAGGCGTTTGAATAGTTAGGTGACCAGGGTCACGGTACCCTTGGTGGCCTACACCGAAAACGGACCGGAAGAGATAACCATGGGCAACTCTCCTGACAACACTGACGTTGTCATACTCGCAGCAGCGCGCACACCGCAGGGCCGGCTCAACGGGCAGCTTGCAAGCTTCACCGCGGTGGAGCTCGGCGCCCGCGCCATCAAGGCTGCCCTGGAAGCCAGTGGCGTGGACGCCGCTGACGTGGACGCTGTCATCATGGGACAGGTGCTGCAGGCGGGCGCCGGCCAAAACCCCGCCCGGCAAAGCTCCATCGGCGCCGGCATCGGCTGGGACGTCCCTGCCGTGACCGTCAACAAGGTGTGCCTGTCCGGGCTCACCGCGGTGATTGACGCCGCCCGCCTGATCCGGGCCGGGGAGGCGGACGTTGTGGTGGCCGGCGGCCAGGAATCCATGACCCGGGCCCCGCACCTGCTGCCCGGTTCCAGGCAGGGGTGGACGTACGGCTCG
This sequence comes from Paenarthrobacter sp. NEAU-H11, assembly GCF_050573415.1. NCBI lineage: Bacteria > Bacillati > Actinomycetota > Actinomycetes > Micrococcales > Micrococcaceae > Paenarthrobacter > Paenarthrobacter sp. NEAU-H11. Next base: position 530,168 of record NZ_JBNZGA010000001.1, read on the forward strand.
ATCCAGGCATTGGACGCCGCCGCCCACGATGGCCTGACCGACGCCTTCGACGGCCAGTCCATGGGCCTCTCCACCGAGACCCGCAACCTGGCACTGGGGATAGACCGGACCTCCCAGGACAACGTCGCTGCGCAGTCCCACCAGCGTGCCGCGCTGGCTGCCAAGAATGGAACGTTCGACGACGAGATCGTCCGGGTCAGCGTGAAGCAGCGCAAGGGGGACCCCATCGTGGTGTCCACTGACGAGGGGGTTCGGCCCAACACGTCTGTGGATTCCCTTGCCGGCCTGCGCGCCGCCTTTGTCACGGACGGGACCATCACCGCCGGCAACTCCTCTCCCCTGTCCGACGGGGCCGCCGCCCTGGTGCTGGCCTCCCGCGGCTATGCGGAGAAACACGGCCTTGAGTACCTCGCTGTGGTTGGGAAGCCCGGGCAGGTGGCAGGACCGGACAACTCACTACATTCCCAGCCCTCCAACGCCATCCGGAACGCGCTGGCACGGGCGGGATGGACCACTGCTGACCTCGACTTCATCGAAATCAACGAAGCCTTCGGATCGGTGGCGGTGCAGTCGCTCAAGGACCTGGACTACCCGCTTGAGAAGTGCAATATCCACGGCGGGGCCATTGCGCTGGGCCACCCCATCGGGGCCTCCGGCGCGCGCCTGGCCGTGCATGCCGCACATGAACTCAAGCGCCGCGGAACAGGCAAGGCGGCGGTGTCCCTGTGCGGCGGCGGCGGGCAGGGCGAAGCGCTCCTGCTGTACCGCGACTGATGGCGGACGAAGTTGTGAAGGACGCGGACGGCGTCGGACATGGACGCTTCCTGGCCGACGCCGCCGCCCGCGGCCTGCAGGTGGACATCGTCCAAAGGCCCGCCGCCAAAAGCCTCGAGGAAGCGGCGGCGATCCTGGGAATCACGCCGGCGGACATCGTGAAGTCGCTGGTGGTCAAGCACAAGGACGGCTCGTTCCTGTTTGCGCTGATTCCCGGCGACCGGCAGATCTCGTGGCCGAAGCTGCGGACCCTGGTGGGCGTCAACAAGCTGTCGCTGCCGCCCGCGGACGCGGCCCTGGATGCAACCGGCTATGAACGCGGCACCATCACTCCGCTGGGCAGCACCAAGAGCTGGCCGGTCTATGCGGACTCCACCGTTACCGGTCGCAGGATCTCGATGGGCGCAGGCGCCCACGGCTACAGCGCTTTCGTGGATGCGGACGCCCTGACCGCAGCACTGGGTGCCGTCGTCGCGGACATCAGCGACCCGGCCTGACCGCGGCTGGGAACGCAAAAGCCCCGCCCACATGACGTGGACGGGGCTTTTCGCGGAAAAGGCGTTGTTACTTGAGGGTAACGGTGGCGCCTGCAGCCTCGAGCTGCTCCTTGGCCTTCTCGGCAGCTTCCTTGGTAGCACCTTCGAGGACAGCCTTGGGAGCGCTGTCAACCAGGTCCTTTGCTTCCTTGAGGCCCAGGGAAGTGATGGCGCGAACTTCCTTGATCACTGCGATCTTCTTGTCGCCGGCTGCTTCGAGGACGACGTCGAAGTCGGTCTTTTCTTCAACCTCTTCAGCAGCTGCGCCACCGGCGGGGCCGGCAACTGCAACAGCAGCAGCGGTAACTTCGAAGGTCTCTTCGAAGAGCTTGACGAACTCGGAGAGCTCGATGATGGTCAGTTCCTTGAAAGCTTCAATGAGCTCTTCGTTGCTGAGCTTCGCCATGGTAGGCGTCCTTCCTGTTGTGGTGTTCAGCGGCGCGGGGCCGGGCATCACACCGGAGTCTGGTGGGGTGAAGAGACTTAGTTCTCTTCAGCTGCGGGAGCGTCAGCCGGGGCTTCAGCTTCTGCGGCAGGTGCTTCTTCAGCGTCAGGCGCCTCGGCAGCTGCCGGTGCACCGTTCTCTTCTTCAAGCTTGAGGCGCAGTGCGTCAATGATGCGTGCAGCGGCGGCGGCAGGGGCCTTGAGGACGCCTGCAACCTTGGCGAGCTGCAGCTCACGGGACTCGAGTGCTGCCAGTGCGGCAACCTCGCTGGCGTTCAGAGCCTTGCCCTCGAAGTAGCCGGTCTTGATGACAAGCTGCTTGTTGGTCTTGGCAAAATCCGTCAGGCTCTTGGCAGCGGCAACTGCGTCACCCTTGATGAACGCGATTGCAGTGGGGCCGGAGAGCTGGTCGTTGAATGCTTCAACGCCGGCTTCCTTGGCTGCAATGGCGGTCAGGGTGTTCTTGACGACCGCGAACTTGGTGTCCTGGCCGAGAGAAACACGCAGCTGCTTGAGCTGTGCAACGGTGAGCCCGCGGTATTCGGTCAGGACAGCGGCGTTCGATTCCTTGAAATCGTTAGTGATCTCAGCTACTGCTGAAACCTTGGTAGGCGTTGCCATAACCCTCCTTCCGGGGATAGTGCCGGTATTCGACGGTCCCCGCTCAAGGTGAGCTAAAACTAAAAACGCCCCGCGCAGATGCACGGGGCTTGGCTCAACACGGATATCCCATGGAGCTGTTGCTTCGTTCACCTGCGCCGGCCGCCCTACGTTGAGGGTCCTTCGTCTAGAAACCCACTGCGTCTCCCGCGCACAACTGCAGAGTTGAGCCATGTTCGAGAGAGTGGATTTCCAACAACCGACGGTCTTTGGTCCTTCAAGTCTACGGGAGAGCCATCACTGCGCCAAATCGCGCCCTCAGCTGGTGCTTGTGCCCAGCTGCGGGAGTTCTTTCTGCCAGATGCCCGTGACCCCGGCCGTCTGGAATCCCAGCTGCTTGTTGACCGTCAGGAGGTACCGGTTTTCGGGCGCATTCCAGGTGTAGATGATCCGGGCATCCGGAAACTGTTCGGTGAGCCGTTCCATGTTTGCCACCTTGATCAGCAGGCCGAGTTTGTTTCCGCGGTGTTCCTGCAGCACCAGTGTGTCGTCCTGGAAGACAACGTCGGCGCGGTGCGCCAGGACGGTGATGGTGGTCAGGCCCACAAGGGCACCTGTGGCGAGGTGCTCGACGGCGGTGACCACCGTCCGCCGCCCCTGCGCGATGGCGACGTCTTCCGCTTCCCGGAGGATGCCGCCGTCGAACACCATGTCCTGCTCAACGGGCGCTTCCAAGGAGGGATCGACGTCGGCCCCCGCCTGGTTCTCAAGGACGGCGACAGCTTCGAGCCACTGGTCCGGGCACCGGTCCGTCCAGTGGTGCAGCCGGTAGCGGCCGTTGTTGGCCTCCTCCGCTTCGGCCTGCAGGTCCGCAACCAGCTTCGAATCCAGGGGCAGCGCGCAGGAACTGAACTGTTCAATGTGTTGGAGCGTGTACCCGGTCTTCTGCGCGAACTCTACTTCACGGCTCTCCAGCGGCACGAAGCCCTGGCCGGAGCCGGGGACCAGCTGGGCCTTTTCGAACTCGTGAAGGGACGCACCCGGATGGTTGGTGTCCACCAGGATCATGGTGCGGCCTTCCGCCCGGGCCAGCTGTTCGGCGGCCTGGAGCAGCCGCCTGCCCACGCCCTGGCGCTGGAACTCCGGCAGGATGTCCAGCGTGAACTCCGCGAGGTCCAGGTTGTCGGTGAGGGGCAGGGCGATGTCCACGGTGCCCACGATTTCGCCGTCCACTTTGGCCACCAGGATGAGCTGCCGCTCATAGGGGTCTTCAAATTCCAGGAGCTTTTCCAGCGGCTCGTAGGCGAGGTCGTCGCTCCCCCAGGTCTGCATCCGGACCTTCCGGCCCACCTCGACCGCGGCAAGGAAGTCTGCGGCGTCCGGGGAGTCGAGTGAGTCCGGGATCCAGAGCTGTTCGATCTTCACGTCTTTTGCCATTGGCGTCTTCATCCCAGCCGTTTCTGCCACTCACCTTCATAGCCGGCGGGCCTGAATCCAAGGGCATTATTTATGGCCAGCATATGTCGGTTTTCAATGGCATTCCACGTCAACACTGACCGCACGGACGGCCACCGGCCCTGGGCGCGCCGAAGGTTTGCCAGTTTCACCAGGAGCCCGAGGCGGTGGCCGCGGTGGCCTCCGGCAACGAGCGTGTCCTGCTGGGCGATCGTGTCAGGAACCCCGGGCCGCCAGTTCAGGACGGTGTAGGCAACCAGTTCGCCCGTACTTAGGTGGAGGGCCGCCGTCACTGCCGACTGGACTCCGCCGCGGAACAGCGTCCGCTCTTCGTCGCGTACGCGGGCGGCATCCCAGTCTTCGCCTTCCCAGTCCATGCCGGCGATGGGAACGTCCTCGGTCATCGTGGCCTTAAGCCGGGCGTAGGCGTCCACCAGGGCCTCCGGGCAGTGATCGTCCCAGCCGGTAAGTCCGTAGCCTGCGGCCCGGGAAGAGGCCTCGGCCTCCAACTGGTCCAGCAGTTCCGGGGCCACCGGCAGCCCGAGGCGGCTGGAGCGCTCCACCTGCTCCAACTCGTAACCGGAGGCGAGGGCAAAGGCTACGGCGGGGGCGGTGAGCGGCAGGCCGCCCGCACCGGATTTGGCGGGCAGCAGCACAGCTCCGTCCGCATTCGCCAGCGGGACCTCGTGATAGGCGTCCAGGGACATCCTGCCCCGCTCCCGGGCTACGGTTTCAGCGTGTTGCCGGAGGATGCGTCCCAATCCCCGGCGCCGGTGGGCCGGGGAGATGAGGACGTCGATTCCGGCGGTGTGCGTGTTCTCGCGGAGCGGGAGCGTCACAGAGCAGAAGCCCACCGGTTCCCGGCCCAGCCTGGCAAGGTAAAGCTGCCGCTCCTCGTACTCATTGCCCCGCCAGAACTCCACGGCTTCCGCCAGCGTGGGGCAGCGGTCCAGGTTGCCCCAAAGCTCCAGTTCGTGGGCCACGCGCATGTCATGGCACACCGTGAAGTCGGCAGTTGCGTCCCCGGCGCTTGCCACCGCTCCGCTGCCGGGTGCCAGGAGGACGTCCACGGCGGAAATCGTGAGGGCATCGGGCGTCCCCGCGACGCCATCCAACTCCGGTCCGGCCATTTCTACAGCTTAGGCAAACTGACACCCGTCCGGGACAGGAAGCTTAAAACACAACCGCCCGGCAGGTGCCGGGCGGTTGTGTTTGCTGCGGACGGGTCCGCAGCGGAAGTTCAAGTGAGGATTTAGGCCTCGGTCAGAACCTTGGTGACGTTCGGGTCAACGGAGATGCCGGGACCGAACGTGGTGGCAACGGTGGCCTTCTGGATGTAGCGGCCCTTGGAAGCGGACGGCTTCAGGCGAAGCACCTCTTCCAGTGCTGCTGCGTAGTTCTCGGCCAGCTTGATGGCGTCGAAGGACACCTTGCCGATGATGAAGTGCAGGTTGGAGTGCTTGTCGACGCGGAAGTCGATCTTTCCACCCTTGATGTCGTTGACGGCCTTGGTGACGTCAGGGGTCACGGTGCCCGTCTTGGGGTTCGGCATCAGGTTACGCGGACCCAGGACCTTACCGAGGCGGCCAACCTTGCCCATGAGGTCGGGGGTGGCGACGGCGGCGTCGAAGTCGGTCCAGCCGCCGGCGATCTTTTCGATCAGGTCATCGGAACCAACGAAGTCGGCGCCGGCAGCGATTGCTGCTTCAGCCTTGTCACCCGTGGCGAAAACCAGGACGCGGGCGGTCTTGCCGGTGCCGTGGGGCAGGTTGACCGTGCCGCGGACCATCTGGTCAGCCTTACGGGGGTCGACGCCGAGGCGGAATGCAACCTCAACGGTGGCGTCGAACTTGGACGGGTTGGTGTCCTTGGCGAGCGTTACTGCCTCGAACGGCGCGTAGAACTTCTCCGCGTCGATCTTGGCGGCTGCTGCCTCATATGCTTTGCTGCGCTTTGCCATGCTGCTTGTTTCTCCTTGTGCAGTTGTGGTCTGCGGACCGCGCTGGGCCCTGCCACAGTTGGTGAGCGGACTCGTTATCCGTGCCCGGTTCCCAACATTTCTATGTAGGTGGTGCCGGTTGTCCCGGCGGTGCCGCCCGTCGTCGTGATCGGTTTCCCGAGCCCGACGCCAAGGCGACGGAAGCGACTAGCCTTCGACGGTGATACCCATGGAGCGGGCGGTGCCGGCGATGATCTTCGCTGCGCCTTCGAGGCTGGTGGCGTTGAGGTCTTCCATCTTGGTGGAAGCAATCTCGTTGACCTGGGCCTGGGTCAGCTTGGCAACCTTGACGGTGTGCGGGGTAGCTGAACCCTTGGCGACGCCTGCAGCCTTCTTGATGAGCTCTGCAGCCGGCGGGGTCTTGGTGATGAACGTGAAGGAACGGTCCTCGTAGACCGTGATTTCCACGGGGATGACGTTTCCGCGCTGGGCTTCCGTCGCAGCGTTGTACGCCTTGCAGAATTCCATGATGTTGACACCGTGCTGGCCAAGCGCAGGACCGATCGGCGGAGCCGGGTTAGCGGCACCTGCCTGGATCTGCAGCTTGATGAGGCCGGTGACCTTCTTCTTGGGAGCCAATGTAGGGTCCTTCTCTCAATAACGTCCTGGGGCACAGGAGCGTGCCTCAGGTTTTTGGCCGCCATGGCGAGGCGGCCGGCCGTTCCGGTGCTGCTAAGCGGGCAGCGCCGGGACGAATTCTTTGGATAATCAGATCTTGGTGACCTGGTTGAACGCCAGGGTGACCGGCGTTTCGCGCTCGAAGATGGAAACCAGCACCACGAGGGTCTGGGATTCGACCTTGATCTCGGAGATCGTGGCGGGAAGGGTCTCGAAGGGGCCTTCCTTGACGATGACCGACTCGCCGACCTCGAAGTCGACGTCCACCGGAGCCTGGTTCTGCTTGTTGACCGGCTTGCCCTTCTCGGCCTGCTCTTCCTCGAAGACGGGGGCAAGCATGGAGAAGACCTCATCGAGGCGCAGCGGCACCGGGTTGTGGGCGTTGCCCACGAAGCCGGTCACGCCGGGGGTGTGCCGGACGGCGCCCCAGGAGGCGTCGGTCAGGTCCATGCGGACCAGCACATAGCCCGGGATGCGGACGCGGTTGATCACCTTGCGCTGAGCGTTCTTGATCTCAACGACTTCTTCCATCGGCACCTGGATCTCGAAGATGTAATCTTCCATGTCCAGGGTCTGGATGCGGGTTTCCAGGTTGGCCTTCACGCGGTTTTCGTAACCTGCGTAGGAGTGGATGACGTACCAGTCACCTTCCTGGCGGCGCAGCTTGGCCTTGAACTCTTCTGCGGGGTCTACCTCGGCCTTGGCGGCGGCAGCGGCGAGGGCGTCGGTGGACTGTTCCTCGGAGCCGGCCTCGTCATCAGCCTTTGCGTCGAAGTCATCGGAATCGGCGTCGTCGGATTCGGGCGCGGAGGACTCAACCTCAGACTCGTCACCGGCTTCTGCCGTGATGTCCGCGGACTCTTCCAGCTCAGTCTCGGTTACCTCGAGCTCCTGCTCAGACACTTGGTCTCCTGCTTCCTCATTGCCTAACATGCCTATTTAAATGGCTCAATTCCGCACACCGGTGTTTCCCTCCGGATTCCCGGACGGAACACACAGCCTGCGGACGGTACAGCCTTAGCTGTCCGTGGGGCCTTTACCGCCGAAGAGCCAGCCGACGGCGGATCCGAAGCCAATGTCCAGCAGGCTGACGATGACCATCATGATGCCCACGAACACCAGCACCACGAGTGTGTAATTAATCAGTTCCTTGCGGGTTGGTGCAACAACCTTCTTCAGTTCGCCGATGATCTGGCGGACAAAAAGTGCAATACGAGCGAAGAAGTTTGCCTTGGCGTCCTTCTTAGCTGGGCGGCCCTTGGAGCTGCTGGCAGCTGTTTCGGTCACCTGGTCCTCGCTCATCTTTGCAATGTTGGATTACCCGGTCCTGATCAGAACCATGGTTGCTGCGCTTGCCCCGGATTTTCGCCCGGGGCAGCTTGCGCAGGGCAGACAGGACTCGAACCTGCAACCTGCGGTTTTGGAGACCGCTGCGCTACCAATTGCGCCACTACCCTATGGATTGAATTCCACTCTCCGATGACGAATCGCCAGCTGTACTGGGGCGCACGTCATCATCCGTGTTTCAACACCGGTGAACCAGTCTACGCAACAACTTCGCGTTCGTCGAACCGGCCCGTTTCCGGCCCCCGACTGCTGCCCTGGCTGACATTGACCGGAACAGTCACAAATCAAAACGGGCAACCCGGAGGGTCCGCTGAACAGCATAGAGTAGAACTCGTCGAATCCCACATTCCAGCCGCCAGGCTGCAAGCGAAGAACGGACCTGCCATGTCTGCCGCCCGCGTTTCCCAGCGCATTTCCGCCATTGCCGAATCCGCAACCCTTGCCGTTGATGCCAAGGCGAAGGCGCTGAAGGCTGCAGGCCGGCCGGTCATTGGATTCGGTGCGGGTGAACCCGACTTTCCCACTCCGGACTACATCGTCCAGGCCGCCATCGAAGCGGCAAGCCAGCCGAAGTACCACCGCTACTCCCCCGCCGGCGGGCTGCCCGAACTGAAGAAGGCCATCGCCGAGAAGACCCTGCGCGACTCCGGCTACGCCGTGGACCCTTCCCAGGTTTTGGTGACCAACGGCGGCAAGCAGGCGGTCTACAACACTTTCGCCACCCTGGTGGATCCCGGCGACGAGGTCATTGTTCCCACTCCGTTCTGGACCACCTATCCGGAGGCCATCCGGCTCGCAGGCGGCGTGCCGGTGGAGGTCTTCGCCGGCCCGGAGCAGGACTACCTCGTCACCGTTGAACAGCTTGAGGCAGCTGTCACGGACAAAACGAAGATCCTGCTGTTCGTCTCGCCCTCCAACCCCACCGGCTCGGTGTACTCGCCGGAGCAGGTGGCCGAGATCGGCAAGTGGGCGGCGGCCAAGGGCCTCTGGGTGGTCACCGACGAGATCTACGAGCACCTGACCTACGACGGCGTTCCCTTCACCTCGATCGCGACCGCCGCCCCTGAGCTGGGCGACAAGGTCGTCATCCTCAACGGCGTCGCGAAGACCTACGCCATGACCGGCTGGCGCGTGGGCTGGATGATCGGCCCGGCCGATGTCATCAAGGCAGCCACCAACCTCCAGTCGCACGCAACGTCCAATGTCTCCAACATCATGCAGATCGCTGCCCTGGCTGCCGTTTCCGGCCCGCTGACCGCCGTCGACGAGATGAAGGTGGCGTTCGACCGCCGCCGCAAGGCCATCGTTGCTGGCCTGAACGCCATCGACGGGGTGGAATGCCCGACGCCGAAAGGTGCCTTCTACGTCTACGCGGACGTCCGCGCGCTGCTGGGGAAGGAATTCCCGACGGCGTCCGGCACGGCCACGCCGCAGACGTCCGCTGAGCTGGCCGCGCTGATCCTGGACGAGGTCGAGGTGGCAGTGGTTCCGGGTGAGGCCTTCGGCCCCTCCGGCTACCTGCGCCTTTCGTACGCACTGGGCGACGAAGACCTCGCCACCGGCGTCCAGCGCCTGCAGGACTTCCTGGGCAAGGCCCAATAGGCACCCTCTCTCACTTAATGCGGGAAAACCCGGAACGCTCTATCACCCTGAACTGCTCCCCGGAAGTTGGACTGGCCAAATAGGATCCTAAGCTGCGAGGGCCTGGGCACGGTATTGGACCGGGCTCAGGCCCTTGAGCTTTGTTGAGATTCTTTTGGTGTTGTACCAGTGGATGTATTCCTCGACGGCGGTTGCCAGGGCGTCGGTGTTGAGGAACCGGACGCGGTGGAAGAATTCTGACTTGAGGTGGCCGAAGAAGTTCTCCATGACCGCGTTGTCGTAGCAATTTCCCTTGCGGGACATTGATTGGACCGCGCCGGCGCCCGCGATCAGGGTGCGCCAGGAGGCGTGGCGGTATTGGAAGCCTTGGTCCGAGTGCACCAGCGGTTGCTGACCAGGCTGCAGGCAGGTCAGGGCCTCACGCAGGGAATCGTTGGTGAGCGCAAGGTTCGGGGATGAGCCCAGCGAGTAGGAAATGATCTGCCGGTCGAAGAGGTCCATGACCGGTGAGAGGTAGAGCTTCCGGTCCCCGACGCTGAATTCCGTCACATCAGTTACCCACTTCTGGTTCGGTGCATCAGCGTCGAACTCGCGGTTCAGCACGTTGGGCGCGACCGCGCCCTGTTCGCCTTGGTAGGAGTTGTAGCGCTTCCGGCGCCGGACCTTGCAGACCAGCCCGAGTTCCTGCATCAGCTTCAGCACAGTCTTCTTCGCGACCGTCCACCCTTGTTTGACCAGCTCGCTGTGGATGCGGCGGTGCCCGTACCGGCCATGGTTCGTTTCGAAGATCTCCGTGACCGCGGCTTTGAGTTTCTCTGTCGGGTCCGGCGCCTGCAGCCGGGGCTGGTGATAGAAGAACGTGGACCTGGCCAGCCCGGCGATGTCCAGCAGGACACCAAGCGGATAGTCAGCCTTGAGGGAAACGACGGCTTGAACCTTTACCGTCGTCCCTGTTCCCTCAAGGCCCGCAGTTTTCCCAGGTACGCCACCTCAGCGCGCAGCCGTTCGTTCTCCCGCCGCAACCGCTCAAGCTCGGGCAAATCCGCAGGCGGCGGGGAATCGGGTTTCCGCGGCCGGCCTTTGGGCTTCGGCCGCAACCCGTCCTCGCCTTCGAGCCGGTACGCCCAGACCCACTTTTGCAGCAGCTCACGGGAGGCCAGACCTGCCTCGACTGCCAGATCCGGGCCGGACTCGCCCGCGAGGAAGCGCTCGACCAGGGCACGTTTGAACTCAAACGAGTACGACCTCACCGCCCTGCCCACCAGCACTCCTTGCCCATGAATCCTCCACCGCCCATACAGTGCCCTGACCGGCACACGAGACGCATCCAGCACCCGGGCCGCCGACCCATACCCGACACCCTTCTCAAACAACGCTACAGCCGCCTCGCGCTGCGCCTCAGACAATGAACTACCTGCATGCATAAAAGGGACTGTCCGATAAACGGTGTGTGGAGTCCGGCCGGTTTTCATTGTTGAGTGGTTCTTTCGAACCGGCCAGCGAAGGTAATAGCGAACGCGTTTAGCGCAGGCTTCCACCTCATCACCCAGCGTGCACGGCCACCGCCGGTTGGATCAAGAGATCTGGTGACCAGGTATAGGCATTTCAGGGCAGCGGTCTCGTTCGGAAAGTGCCCGCGGGCCCTCACCGCCCTTCGGTAGCGTGCGTTGATCGACTCGATCGCGTTCGTCGTGCAGATGACCCGTCGGATCTCCACGTCGTACTCCAGGAAGGGCACGAATTCGGCCCAGGAGGATTCCCAGAGCCGTACGATGGCCGGATACCGCTGGCCCCACTCGGCAGTGAATTCGGCGAACCGGTCCTTCGCCGCCTGCTCGGACGGGGCCGTGTAGACCGGCTTGAGCGCCTTGACGATGCCGTCGCGGTGCTGGCGTCCGGCGTAGCGGAAGCTGTTGCGGATCAGGTGCACGATGCACTGCTGCACCACCGTCCGCTCCCACGTGGTCGTGATCGCCTCCGGCAGGCCTTTGAGCCCGTCGCAGACGGCGATCAGCACATCTTCCACGCCCCGGTTCTTCAGCTCCGAGAAGACCTGCAGCCAGAACCGGGCACCCTCGCCACCGTCGCCGGCCCAGATGCCCAGGATCTCCCGCTCCCCATTGGTGGTGACGCCCATAACGACGTAGAACGGGGTGTTGCGCACCTGCCCGTCACGGACCTTGACCACGACCGCATCAACGAACAGCACCGGATAGATCGGATCCAAAGGCCGGGCCGACCATTCGGCCAGCTCCGAGGCGACTTTCTCCGTGATGCGGCTGATGGTGTCTTTAGAGACTCTGGCCCCGTAGACCTCCTCGAAGTGGGCGGCGATTTCCCCGGTCGTCAGCCCTCGGGCAGAGAGGGAGAGCACGATCTGGTCGATCCCGTCCAGACGCCGTTTCCGCTTGGGCACGATCACCGGCGCGAACGAGCCGTCCCGATCCCGGGGCACCTCAATCTCGACCGGACCGATCTCGGTCAACACGGTCTTTGACCTGGTGCCGTTGCGCATGTTGGCTGCGATCGGTGTCTGGCCGTGCTCGTGGCCGAGGTGCTCTGTCAGCTCGGCTTCCAGAGCGGTCTCCAGCACATTCCTCGTGAGCTGGTTCAGCAGCCCGCCCGGGCCTACCAGGCTCACGCCCTGCTCCTTGGCCTGCGCGAGCAACCGCTCCGCAAGCTCCTTCTGATCGATGATCTCTCCCGTCACAGGATCGATCATCACCCCTGCCATCTCGGACGTGGACTCTGACACGGCCGTCTCCTTTCGGATCAGGCCGGACTCCACACACCGTTATTCAGACAGTCCCG
>NZ_JBNZGA010000002.1:0-69690 GCF_050573415.1 Paenarthrobacter sp. NEAU-H11
TGTCGGTGATGGTCGAAAAGTGAGCCATTGTGACGGTTGAAAACTGAGCCACCCGTTCCAAACGATTGGGTGGGTGATCACAGTGGAGGATTGGGCGCTTATTCGGCGGTTGCATCTGGCCGAGGGTGAATCGATGAGGTCGATAGCGGCGCGGTTGGGGGTCTCCAGGAACACGGTCGCGAAGGCAGTCAGCTCGGAGGGTCCGCCAGCGTACGTTCGGGCGCCGCAGGACTCTGGTATCAAGGCTGTGGAACCGGCTATTCGTGCGTTGCTGCTGGAGAACCCGCGGATGCCGGCGACTGTGTTGGCTGAGCGGGTGGGCTGGTCTGGGTCGCCGGCGTGGTTCCGGGAGAACGTTGCCAGGATCCGGCCCGAGTATGCCCCGGCTGATCCTGCGGACCGGATCTCTTACGATCCCGGGGATCAGGCGCAGTGCGATCTGTGGTTTCCCGAGGTGCGGATACCCGTCGGCGCGGGCAAAGCCAGGGTGTTGCCTGTGCTGGTGATGGTGTCCTCGCATTCTCGGTTCATCATGGCCCGGATGATCCCGTCCCGGATGACCGGGGACCTGCTGGCCGGAATGTGGGAACTGCTCGGATCCCTGGGCGCGGTTCCGCGGCGGCTGATCTGGGACAACGAAACCGGCATCGGCCGGCGGAACAGCTACGCCGCCGGAGTCGCGGCGTTCGCCGGGGTCCTCGCGACCAGGATCGTGCAGGTTAAACCCTACGACCCGGAGAGCAAGGGCGTGGTGGAGCGGGCCAACCAGTTCCTGGAGACTTCCTTCCTGCCGGGCCGGGTTTTCACCTCTCCGGAGGACTTCAACACCCAGCTCGGGCAGTGGCTGCCGAAGGCCAACGCCCGGCTGGTCAGACGGACCGGCGCCCGCCCGTCGGACCTGCTCGCTGCGGACAAAGCGGCCATGCTGGCGCTGCCGCCGGTTCCACCGGTCATCGGTTTCACTTCAAGGGTTCGGCTGCCGAGGGACTACTACGTCCGGATGGGATCCAACGACTACTCCGTTCACCCGCAGGCCATCGGCCGGTTCGTCGACATCACCGCCGGCCTCGAATCCGTCACGATCAGCCTGGATGGCCGATGCGTCGGCACCCACGCCCGGTCCTGGGGCGCCGGCCTGACCATCACCGACCCGGACCATGTTGAGGCGGCACGGGCGCTGCGGAAGGCTTTCCAAACCCCGCAACCTGTGGGCGAGACCACCGCGCTGCGGGACCTTGCGGATTATGACCGGGCGTTCGGTGTTGTCCTGGACGACGGTCAGGTCGCCTGATGCCGGACGCTAAGGAAACCATCGGCCAGATCGAGTACTACTCCCGGGCGATGAAAGCACCCCGGATCCGGGAAGTAGCACCCCGCCTCGCGGACCAGGCCCGTGAAGGAGGCTGGACCCACGAGGAATACCTCGCCGCTGTCCTGTCCCGGGAAGTCGCCGCCAGGGAAGCCTCCGGCGCCGAGATCAGAGCCCGGGCCGCCGGGTTCCCGGCCCGGAAATCACTCGAGGACTTCAACTTCGATCACCAGCCCGGCCTCAAACGCGACACCATCGCGCACCTGGCCACCGGCGCGTTCCTCACCGAAGCGTCCAACATCGTCCTGCTCGGACCGCCAGGAACCGGCAAAACACACCTCGCCACCGGCCTGGGGCTGCGGGCCACCCAGCTCGGTCACCGGGTCCTGTTCGCCACCGCCATCGACTGGGTCGCCCGGCTCCAGGCAGCCCACCAGAACGGCAGGCTGCCTCAGGAACTGGTCAGGCTGCGCCGCTACGGACTGATCATCGTGGACGAAGTCGGCTACATCCCCTTCGAACAGGATGCCGCGAATCTGTTCTTCCAGCTCGTCTCATCACGCTACGAGCACGCCTCACTGATCCTGACCTCGAACCTGCCCTTCGCCCGCTGGGGAGACGTCTTTGGCGACCAAGTCGTCGCTTCGGCCATGATCGACCGCATCGTCCACCACGCCGAAGTCATCACCCTCAAAGGCTCCAGCTACCGCCTCAAACACACTCAGGTCAATTCGCTGCCCTCGACAAGACCGGAAAATACGGCAGAATAACCAGCGTCAAAGTGGCTCACTTTTCAGCCCGCGAAACGGCTCACTTTTCGACCATCGCTGACACCATGGCTTCAAACCGTGCCAGTAGGTGCTTCGGACGTACGCACCCCGACGCAGCCGGATGACCAGTCCCGTGCGCACTGCCGCCGTCAGTATCCTGTCTTCGAGGCCCACGCGCGACAACTGCTGAGTTGCTGCCACAGGGAACTCGGGCCAGCGCTCGTCCAGCAGTTCCCGGATCTTGTCAGGTTTCATGGTCCAAGAGTGGTCCGCCATGGCGCACTGGCGGAAGCAGGCCGCAGCAGGATGTGGACAGTCGCCACGACCTGATACCCGACAGCGGCTCTGCCCCGCACGAGCGGTCTTGGACAGCACCGCTTGTGCGGGGCAGCACCGCTCGTGCGGGGCAGGGCCGCAGAGTCAGTTGTCCAGGAACGTGAGGTAGCGTTGGGCGGCTTTGGCGAACGCTACCCTGGCGGCCGGCCCCAGCGGCTTGGTGGCGTCGAAGAGTTCGGGCACGACGGCGGCACGCGGGCCGGCGCCGTCGCGGGACCATGTGCCGATCACCTCTCCCCCGGCCACCAGTGTCTTCTTGAAGACGCCATTGCCGCCGGGCACGATCCTGTCGGAATGCTCGGGCGGCAGGACCGCGCGCCGGTCAGCATAGCCCAGCAGGAACTCGTCGAAGCCGGGCAGCAGGAGGACGGACCGCTGTCCGGGCAGGCCGCCGTCAAGGAAGGATGCTGTCTCAGCCGACAGCCAATAGGTTGTGCCCCGGAATTCCAGCTCAACCAACTCATGCTTGGCGTCCTCAAAGGCGGCGCGAACCTCGGTGAGGGGAAGCTGGGTCCACCAGGCGAAGTCACGAAGGGTGGCAGGGCCGTGGCTTCGGAGGTACCGCAGCAGGAACTCCGCGACGGCTTCCTGCCGCTCCAGGCTGCGCGAAACGGGTATCCATTCCTCGAACGGCACCAGCAACTGCTGGTTCTTGGCCAGCGGCCCCTGAACCAGCCACGCGTGCCGGCACAGGGCCCCCAGGATGTGGATGCCCCGTTGGCCCCGGGTCGGCTGCCCCGCTGCGTCGAAGGCGGCGAACAGTTCGGTGCGGCTGGCGGGACCGGCCCCGGCAATATGCTCCAGCGCGATGTCCCGGCACTTCTCGATGTCCGCCCACGTGATCTCCAGTTCCCGGTGCCGCGCGGCAATACTCCTTGTGAGCCGGTCCGCTGTGAGGTCAAGCATCCACCGCAGGTCCTCCGGAGCCACCAGGTGCAACGTTCCGCGCATCGGCCAGGACCGCACCACGGCACCTGAATCAATGGCGGACCGGACGTCGGTGAGGCCGCATCCGGAGACCCTGGCGCCCACAGCCCACATGGCTGCCTGGAGGTCCTGCGCCTGCATGGCGGTCATCCAACGCACCGCTTCGGCGACCGGGCCGATCGCGTGGGTTCCCCCTGCGAGGCCCTGCGAAACCATCCTCAGGCGGCCCAGGATTTTGGGGTTGCGCCGGTGCAGGTCGACAGCCATGTGGCCATCTTAGGCCCGGTTCCGGGACGCCCGCGCCTGGCCCGGGTGGTGGATGACCGCGGCGCCGCCTGGGCTAAAGCTCCGAGCCGATAAGCAGTGGTTCCGGGTGCAGCCGGATGCCAAAGCGCTTTTCGACGCCGGCGCGCACCTCCCGCGCCACCGCCAGCACGTCCTGGGCGCTGGCAGAGCCCCGGTTGGTAATGGCGAGGGTGTGCTTGGTGGACAGGGACGCCCGGCCCCCGCTCACACTGCCCGGCTCCAGTCCAAAGCCCTTGCCGAAGCCCGCCTGGTCGATGAGCCAGGCCGCGGACAACTTCACCAGCCCGTCATGGCCCGCCGGGTAGCGGGGTGCCTTTTCCGGAAGGGCTGCGGCGATTTCAGCGGGGACGATCGGGTTGGTGAAAAACGACCCCGTGGAATAGGTGTCCCTGTCCGCCGGGTCCAGCACCATTCCCTTTGATGCCCGCAGCCGCAGCACTTCCCGGCGCACGTCCGTGGAGTAGGCCCGCTTGCCCTGCTCCACGCCCAGCGAGCGGGCCAGCTCCGCATACCGGATGGGAGCGCTCATCCGGCCGATGGGCAGCTGGAACTCCACGGTCAGCACCACGTAACGCGGCGAGCCATTGGTGGTGGTCTGTTTGAGGATGGAGTCCCGGTAGCCGAACTTCAGCTCCGAGTTCGTGAAAGTCTTGACGGCGTTCCGCTCGCGGTCCCAAGTCCGGACGGCGGCGATGGTCTGGGACACGTCGGAGCCGTAGGCGCCGACGTTTTGCACCGGGGTGGCCCCCGTGGAGCCCGGGATGCCGGCGAGGGCCTCAATCCCGGACCACGCGTGCAGAACAGCGTATTCCACCAGCCTGTCCCAGTTGTGGCCGGCCTGCACCACCACGGCCACGCCGCCGCAGGAATCCTCCGCGTTGACCGTGAAGCCTTCCGAGGCGATCTTCACCACGGTACCCGGGAACCCGTCGTCGGAAACCAGCAGGTTGGAGCCTCCGCTGATGATCAGCAGGGCCTCCCCGGCAGCGTCGGCTGACCGGACGGCCTCGATGATCTCAGCCTCGGTGCGGGCCTCGATGTAGGTGCCGGCGGGGCCCCCGACGGCGGCCGTTGTGAGCTGGGAAAGCAGGGTGGAAGTCACCAGACAACCCTATCGGCAAAGTGGGACACGCTTCCCGGCTCAGCTGAGCCGGACGACGGCCTGGGCCTTCATCAGGACCTTTTGTCCCGCGGAAACAACGGTGAGGTCAACCCGCGCGGTGTTCGCCTCGGCGTCGAGCTTGCCAATGATGCCGCTGACTTCGATGGTGGCGCCGGGGTGGTCGGTGCCCGTGGTGTCGGTGACCAGGACGGGCTTGGTGAAGCGGGTCTGGAAGTCGACGACGGCGGCCGGGTCGCCTGCCCAGTCAGTGACCAGCTGCACGGCCGAGCCCATGGTGAACATGCCGTGGGCGATGACGCCGGGCAGTTCCACGCTGGTGGCGAAGGCTTCGTTCCAGTGGATGGGGTTGAAGTCGCCGGATGCGCCGGCGTACTTGACCAGGTCGGTGCGGCTGACCTCGATGGTGCGGCTGCCGATCTCCTGGCCGGCGCTGAGGTCGTGAATGCTGTGGCTCATGGTTACTGTCCCTCTCCGCGGACCAGGATGGACGACGTGGTGGTGGTGACGGGGTCACGGGAATCATCCGTACCGAGGGCAAAGATCTCCGAACGCGTGGTGATCATTGCACCGCCGCCCATGGCCCGGACGCCGTCGACGTGGAGTTCCGCCACGAGGCGGTCTCCGGCGAAAATCGGCCGGTGGTGGGTGAAGCGCTGGTCTGCATGGACCACGCGGGAGAAGTCGATGCCCGCTTCCGGATCCTCGATGAGCTGGGCGTCGGCGCGCTGGGCGATGATGATGGCAAACGTCGGAGGGGCAACGAGATCCGCGTGGCCCAGGGCCTTGGCGGCGTCGACGTCGAAGTGCGCGGGATGGGTGGCCTTCACGGCGCGGGCGAACTCGCGGATTTTCTCACGGCCAACGTCGTACACCTCTGCGGCAGGGTAGCTTCGGCCCTGCAGGTCCGGATTGATAGTCATGGGTTCCAGCCTATCGTTGCCCCGCCCGGCAGGGGACTTGCACCACCTTGATATGATGAATTTATCAATCCATCAATTCGCTGGCGCATTGGCCATCAGTGTCACGTCGAGGAGCTTCCCGTGCTGCCTTCCGCCCAGGCTCCGCTGTACGAAATCAAGGCCAACCTCTTCAAGGGGCTGGCGCACCCTGCAAGGATCCGCATCCTTGAGCTGCTGGCAGCGTCGCCGCAGGAGACCGCAGCAGTGAGCTACCTCCTGGCGGAGACCGGGCTTGAAGCCTCGCACCTCTCCCAGCACCTGGCCACGTTGCGCAAGCACAAGGTGGTCACCTCTGTGCGCACCGCCAATGCCGTGACCTACCGGCTGGCGCACCCCGGGATTTCCCAACTGCTTGCCATCGCGCGGACATTCCTCCTGGACAACCTTGCCGATTCAAACGAACAGCTCCGGCTGGCGCAGCAGTTGCCTGCGGGGCACCTCGCTGCCGGGCCCGCCTCGTGAAGCCGGGCGTAAGCACTGACAGGCGGCACCCCGGCCGGTTCCTGCCCTCGAAGCTGGATTACGCGGGACTTGGAACATCGTGGCGGACTGACCTGCTGGCCGGCATCACGGTGGGCATTGTTGCTTTGCCGCTGGCCCTGGCGTTCGGCGTCAGCTCGGGAGTGGGTGCGGAGGCCGGGCTCATCACGGCGATCGTCGCCGGCCTGGTGGCAGCCGTGATGGGCGGATCACCCGTCCAGGTGTCCGGCCCGACCGGTGCCATGGTTGTGGTGCTGGCCCCTGTGGTGGCAGTCCACGGCGCCGGCAGCGTGGCCCCGTTGTCACTGATGGCGGGGCTCCTGGTCTGTGTCCTGGGATTCAGCGGCCTGGGCCGGGCGGTCGCTTTCATCCCCTGGCCCGTGGTGGAAGGCTTCACCCTGGGGATCGCCGCCATTATCTTCCTCCAGCAGGTTCCGCCCGCCACCGGAACATCCGGCGTCCCGGGCCACAACACCCTCATCGCTGCAGTGGAAGCCGCATCCGCCGCAACGGTTCCGGCTGCCCTGCTGACCCTCGCGGTCGTGGCGGGAGTCGCCGTCGTGATGGTCCTGGTGCAGAAGCTGCTCAAGGCCCTGCCCGCCAGCCTGGTCGCGGTGCTCCTCGCCACGGCGGCCGCCGAGCTGTTCCGGCTGGACATCCCCAGGATCGGCCCCCTGCCGCATTCCCTGCCCGCCCCCGCGGTTCCCGTCTTTGACCTGGATCTGCTGGGCAGCCTGGCCATGCCCGCGGTGGCCATCGCCTGCCTTGCGGCCATCGAGTCGTTGCTGTCCGCCCGGGTTGCGGCAGGCATGACCGGGCCGGACGGCAGACCGAGTGGACCGTACAGCCCGGACCGGGAACTGACAGGCCAGGGCCTGGCGTCAATCGCTGCGGGCCTCTTCGGCGGCATGCCCGCCACCGGGGCCATCGCACGGACGGCTGTGAACGTCCGCTCAGGTGCTAAAACCCGCCTGGCTGCCGCTGTCCACGCCGTGGTGCTGCTCGCGATTGTCTACCTCGCCTCAGGCATGGTCAGCCGGATTCCGCTGGCAGCCCTCGGCGGAGTCCTGATGGTCACTGCGGTGCGGATGGTGTCCCGGCGGACCGTTGCGGCGATCCTCCGCTCCACCAGGTCCGACGCCGCCGTCTTCATCCTGACGGCGATCATCACGGTGGCGTTCGACCTGATCGTTGCCATCCAGATAGGGCTCGCGGCGGCAGCCCTCTTTGCCCTGCGCACGTTCGCCTCGCTGAGCAGCGTGCAGCGGGAGGAGATCCCCGGTCCGCGCGCCGAGGGTGACGAGCACATCGCCGTCCTCCGACTGGACGGGGCCATGTTCTTCGGCGCCGCCGAACGGATCCTGCAGGAGATCAGCCAGGTCAAGGACGTCCAGGTGGCCATCATCAGACTTTCCCAGCTGAGGATGCTGGACGCCACGGGCGCGCATGCACTGGTGGAGGTGGTCTCCGCGCTTGAGCTCCGGGGAATCACCGTTCTACTCAAGGGCGTCCGGCCGGACCACCTGCGGCTGGTGACCAACGTGGGAGTGATCCGGTCCCTGCGGCACCACAAGCACCTGTTCGGGCACCTCGGGGACGCAGTGGAACACGCCCGCAGCCACGTCCGCCGTAACGCCGGCTACCGCTTGTAGCCCTTCCGGATCGCCTGGCCGCGGACCACAATCCCGGCGATGTGCAGGACCAGGCCCAGCCCGATCAGCGGGAGGGATGCCGTGGCCAGGCCGGAGTTGCCGCTGGTGTTGCCTACCAGGTTGAGGATAATTCCGACGGCGATCAGTCCCATCGCACTGAAAACCAGGACTTTGTAGCGGGTGGGCGCGGTGGCCCAGAATTCGTTCAGCACCCTGAAAGTCTACCGGGCAGCCTCAGCCGCTCAGCCCGGGGCGCCATGCCTTGGCGGCTGACCGCACCTGTTGCGGAAGCCCCCCGTCGCGCGTTGCAAGGTCCTACAGGGCGGGCTGCACCCCGAAGGCTACCGCGAGCTTCATGATCTTTTCGGCGCGGCCCAGGCGGGGCAGGTCGGAACCGTCACGGATCACGCGGCCGTTGGCTTCGAAGTCGGCCATGAAGTCGGTGGCCCAGGCGACGTCCGACGGTGTGGGGCTGATGACTTCGTTGATGACGGGGGTCTGGTCGATGGCCAGGCAGAGCTTGCCGGTCATGCCCATCATCACGGTGATGCCGGTCTGCTCCCGCAGGATGGGGTGGTTGGTGCCGACGGTGGGGCCGTCGATGGGCCCGGGCAGGTTGCCGACGCGGCTGGCGACAACGAGCTTGGCGCGCGGGTAGGCCATGGCTTCCGGGGTGGCGGCCATGCCGGTGTCGCGGCGGAAGTCGCCGGAACCGAAGGCCAGCCGGAAGGCGCCCTGCGCCTTGGCGATGTTGTTGGCTTCCTCGATGCCGACGGCGGATTCCACCAGCGGGATCACGGGCGTATTCCCGTCCATGCGGTGGAAGCTCTCAGTGACCTGGTCCGCGGATTCGGTCTTCGCCAGCATGATGCCGAGCAGGCCCGGCGTGCCGCGGAGTCCGGCCAGGTCCGCTGCCCAGAACGGGCTGGTGGCGTCATTGATGCGGACCCAGGCCTTGCCGCCGGCGGTCAGCCAGTCAATGACGTTGTTCCGGGCATGGTCCTTCTGGGAAGGGTCCACGGCATCTTCAATATCCAGGATGATCGAATCGGCGCGGGACATTGCCGACTGGTCGAAGAGCTCCGTCTTCATGGCATTCACGAGGAGCCATGAGCGGGCGATCTCTGCTGGGATATTGCGTTCCGGCCTTACGGTCTCGGTGGCGATGGTAGACGTCATGTATCTACCGTATCCGCCCGGGCAGGGGCACGGGGCACAAAAACGGCCAGCTTGTGGGGTTCAATACGAACTAAACGGGATATGACGGCCGGGCAGCGAAAGTAGGTAGCAGCAGGTGTCGTTTCGGGGCGCCAAAACGACACCTGCTGCCAGTCAGTTGGGGTGGGTCAGGGGATGTTGCTGCCGCGCGCAGTCACCCAGAGTCGGTACCAGTCCGTCCGGGTCATCGCCTGGGCCACGCGGGCGGCGTCGGCACAGGCCCGGATCCGGCCCGGGTTGACGGTCCCGATCACCGGCGCGATGCCGGCCGGGTGCTTCATCAGCCACCCGAGCAGGACCGATTCCCCGGAGCTGCCGTACTCCCCCGCCAGCTGCGCCACGAGCTCGACGGTGGCTGCCTCCGCCGACGTCGGGCTCTCCGGTTCCGCGCCCGTGTACAGGCCCCTGGCGAGCGAGCCGTAGGCCTGGAGCGTGATGGAGTTCCGGACGCAGTACTCCAGGGTGCCGTGCGGGAAACTGTAGTCCAGGTGCTCGGCGTGGTTGACCAGCACCTGGCTCTCCAGCCACGCCCGCTTGAGCAGGCTCATTTCCAGCTGGTTCGCCACCACCGGGGTTTCCAGCCGGTCCTGCAGCGCCTCGATCTGCGCCCCGGACATGTTGGAAACACCCAGCTGCCGCACCTTGCCTTCGGCCATCAGCTGCCCGACGGCGGCGGCCACGTCCGCCGGGTCCGCCAAGGGATCCGGGCGGTGCAGCAGGAGGATGTCCACGTAGTCTGTCCGCAGCCGCTTCAGGCTTTCGTTGACGCGCTCCAGGATGGCCTCGCGGCTGAGGTCGTAGTGCCCGGGCAGCCCGGGTTCGCCGAGCCTGATGCCGCACTTGGTCTGCAGCCGGATGCGGTCACGCAGCCCGGGAGTGGACGCCAGCACCTCGCCGAAGACTGCCTCGGACTTGCCCCTGCGGTAGATGTCCGCGTGGTCGAACAGGGTGATTCCCGCGCCCAGGGCAGCCTCGACGGCGGCAGCGGCCTCGTCAACATGCTCGGTGGCATGCGGCTCGTCGGACCAGCTGCCGCCCAGGCCCATGCAGCCATAAATCAGTTCCTGCATCAGCGCAGCCATGCCGTGGTGTTGGCGGGCAGCTTGCCGTCCTCCAGGACGTCGCTGCTGACCAGGACGGTGCCTGCCGGGAGGTCGACGGCGGTGTCCCCGAAGTTGGTCACGGACTGCCAGCCGTTGGGGCGGCGGAAGTGGAGGACCTCCGGGTTGCCGGTTTCCACCCATTCCAGCGCTTCGTCCGTCTGCAGCTCGCGGCGGAGCTTCAGGGCCTTGCGGTAGAGCTCCAGCGTGGAACCCTCGGTCCCGTCCTGCGCCTCGACGGCGTACTTGCTGAACCAGTCAGGCTGCGGCAGGTGCGCGCCGCCGTCGCCGAAGCCGAAGGAGGTTCCCTCGACCTTCCAGGGCAGGGGCACCCGGCAGCCGTCCCGGCCGATTTCGACACCCTTGTTGCGGAAGAACGAGGGGTCCTGGCGTTCGGACTCCGGGATCTCCGCCACTTCCTGGAGTCCCAGCTCCTCACCCTGGTACAGGTAGGCGGAGCCCGGGACGGCGAGCATCAGCAGGGTGGCGGCGCGGGCACGGCGTTCGCCGAGCTCCACGTCCAGCTCCTCCTTGGGGCCGCCGGCCAGCAGCCAGTCCTTGCCGTCCTGGCCCTTGGTGCGCTCTTTGCCCTTGGAGACCTGCGGCAGGCCGTACCGGGTGGCGTGGCGGACAACGTCATGGTTTGAGAAGACCCAGGTGGAGGAGGCCCCCGTGGCAGCTGCCTCGGCAAGGTTGCGCGTGATGATTTCGCGGAACTCCGCCGCATCGAAGTCGGCCTGCAGGAGGTCGAAGTTGAAGGCCTGGCCGAGGCCCTCGGGGCTGGCATAGCGGGCCCGGCGGGTCGCGTGGACCCACGCCTCGGCGACGGCGGTGCGCGGCGGGTTGTACTCGTTGAACACCTCGCGCCACTCGGCGTAGATCTCATGCACTTCGTCGCGGTCCCAGAAGGGGTGCGTGCCGTCGTCGAAACCGTCCACGCCGGTGTTGGCCGCGCTCAGTTCCAGCTTGGACAGCAGCGGTTCGGTGAGGTCCTTGGTGAGCGCGTGCGCCACGTCCACCCGGAAGCCGTCCACGCCGCGGTCGGACCAGAAGCGCAGGGTCTTCAGGAAGTCCTCGCGGATTTCCCGGTTGGACCAGTTCAGGTCCGGCTGCTCCTTGGCGAAGATGTGCATGTACCACTGGCCCGGGGTGCCGTCCGGCTCGGTGATGCGTTCCCAGGCGGGCCCACCAAAGACGGAGTCCCAGTCCGACGGCGGAAACTCGCCGTTGGGGCCCTTGCCGTCACGGAAGATGTACCGGTCCCGTGCGGGGGATCCCTTGGGCGAGGCGAGCGCTTCCTTGAACCATTCGTGCCGGTTGGAGGAGTGGTTGGGGACGATGTCGGCGATGAGCTTGATGCCGGCCTGGTGCAGCGCCCTGGCCATCTCGTCAAAATCGGCCAGCGTGCCCAGCTTGGGGTCAACGTCGCGGTAGTCGTCCACGTCGTAGCCGCCGTCGGCAAGCGCCGAGGGGTAGAACGGGCTCAGCCAGACGGCGTCGATCCCGAGCGACTTCAGGTACGGGACCTTGGCGGTGATGCCCTTGAGATCGCCGATGCCGTCGCCGTTGGAGTCCGCGAAGCTGCGCGGATAGATCTGGTACACAGAGGCTTGGCGCCACCAGTTCGGATCGGCCAGGCGGTCGGAATCGGAAAGAGTTGCCAGAGTGGCGGTGGTGGACAAGGGGTGATCCTTTGCTGCTTGTCGACTATATTTATTTTGGTTCTAAATTTAGCTGCCCGATCATTATCTGGCGCGTTGCACGGAAAGGTCAACAGCATGGCTGAAACCACCGCCGCCACCCCCCAACTGCTGCGCCGTGTCAGCGCCGGCGCCGTACTGGACTTCATGCGCTCCTCCGGCGTCGTCACCGTCACCGAAGTCATGGAAGCCACCGGCCTCACCCGCGCCACCGCCATCTCCGTCTGCGAGGACCTCAAGGAGCGGGGCTGGCTCCGCGAACTGGAGAACCAGCGTGCATCCGGCGGGTACCGGAAGGGCCGGCCCGCCCGCCGCTTCCAACTCAACGAGCGTGCCGGCTACGTACTGGGCATGGACGTGGGGGTTTCCAAGGCCACGGTGGTGGTGTCGGACCTTCGCGGGCAGGTGCTGGGGCGGTCCACGCTGCCCTTCGCGGAAGCCGAAATTTCGGCCGGGGAACGCATCTCCGTCATCGACCGGGCTGCGATGACGGCACTTCGCAGCGTGGGCGCCGCCCCGGAGTCGGTCCTCGCCGTCTGCGCCGGCATTGCCGCCCCGGTGGACCGCAACGGTGACGTGCTGGTGGCCCAGCATTTCTGGGGATTGTTCGACGTCGGCCTGAAGGCAGCCATGCGGGACCGGCACGGCTGGACGGTCCTGCTGGAAAACGACGCCAACCTTGCCGCCCTCGGCGACCGCTGGCGGGGTGCGGCGGCGGGAGTGGACGACGTCGTGGTGATCCTTGCCAGTGAGCGTTTCGGTTCAGGGGTGATCGACGGCGGGCGGCTGCTGCACGGGAGCCGCGGCGGCGCCGGTGAACTCGCCTTCCTGGACCAGGTCGAGGGTGTGGGGGACACCTTCGGCATTGCAAGCCTCGCCAGGACGTGGGCGGCCGAGGCGCTGGCCGGCAAAACCCGGACATCCCTCCGGGATCATGCAGCCCAAGGCGGGGCGGAGGCTGAGCACGTCTTCGCGGCCGCTGCTGAAGGCGACGCCGTGGCCCTGCGCATTCTTGAACGCCTGGCGGACCGGCTGGCCCGGGTCATTGGCGCGGTGGCGACGGTGTTCAACCCGGAGCTTGTGGTGATCGGCGGTGCAGTGGCCAACTCCGCAGGCGTCCTGCTCGAACCGATCAAACGGCGGCTGAAGGATTTCACCGCCACTCCCCCGCGGATTGCGGTCTCGCCGCTGGGCGACTCGATCGTGACCGTTGGGGCCGTCCGGGGCGCGCTGGACTACGTGGAGAAGCATTCCCTCGACTTGCAGCTGGTCCCCCGCGCTTAGTCCGCGCTAGGGCTGCAGGGCGGCGGCGATGGGCAGTGTGCCGTCACAGAATTCGATGGTCCTGCCCGCGGTTTCCGGCAGGTCCAGCACGGCGGCCGCGACGCTTGCCGTGTTGCTCCGCGAGGTTTCCCGGCTGCCCCCGGGAGCGGGATCGACGTCGATCAGCCCGGTTCCCGGCCTGTCCGTCAACGCCCCCGGGCCCAGGATGGTCCAGGCAAGGCCGGTGCCGCGCAGGTACTCGTCGGCGGCGGCCTTCGCCTCGGCGTACGCAAAGAAGGAGTGGTCCTCCGGCACGCCGTGGTCCTTGCCGGCGCCCAGGTAGGACACCATCACGTAGCGGCCCACATTGGCTTCGGCGGCCGCATCCATCGAACGGATGGCCGCGTCCCGGTCCACCGCATAGGTGCGTGCCGGGTTGCCGCCGCCCGCACCGGCGGACCAGACCACCGCGTCATGGCCCTTCAACGCTTCGGCGAGTGCCGCCGTCGTCGCATTCTCAACGTCCAGGACCGACGGCACCGCCCCCGTAGCGGCGACGTCGGCTGCATGGTCCGGGTTGCGGATGAACGAGGTAACGCTGTGGCCTTCTTCCGTGAGCAGGGCGGACAGGTGAAGGGCCACTTTGCCGTGGCCGCCGATGATTGCGATTCGCGTCATGCCCCCATTCTGCCCTTCACCGCAGGACGCGGTAGCGCAGGTAGGCCACGCCGTTGCCGAAACGGCGCAGGTCGAGGAGCTCAAGCTTTGATTCCAGGCCGTCCGGCAGGGCCCGCAGGCCTCCCCCGACCACCACCGGATTGATCAGGAATCCGCACTCGTCCACCAGTCCTGCCGCGAATGCCAGTCCTGCCAGGTTGGCACCGCCGATGCTCATCGTCCCGTCCGTTGCGTCCTTCATCGCCCGGACGGCAGCCGGGTCGAAGGTGCGCTCGATCCGGGTCCGGGGCGTCTCAGCGACAGCAAGCGAAGAGGAGTAGACAACCTTGTCGGCCCCCTGCCAGATCCGGGCATAGTCCTGGATCACCGGCGGGTCTCCGGGGCCGCCCATGGTTTCCCAGACCGCCATAACGTCGTACATCCTGCGGCCGAGCAGGAACGTCCCGACGTCCCGTTCGAGGTCGTTGACGAAGGCGTGGACTTCCTCGTCGGGGGCGCTCCAGTCGAAATTGCCGTTGCGGTCCGCCACGTATCCGTCCAGGGAGGTGATGCAGGTGTAAATGAGCTGGCCCATGGTCCCTATTGTGGCCGCGAAGGCAGGCAGTTGGAAGCCGCCAGGGGCCGCGCGCAGTTCCCCGGCGCGGTCAGGCTGTCCGCCGGTGGTCCGGGCCCGTGCCGAGGAGCACCCGCAGTCCCGGCACCGTGCGGGAAACGTGGCCAAGGCCAAAGGAAAGGAGGAGCCCGAGCACGGCGACCAGGAGGAATTTGGCCCCGGCGGGCCAGGCAACCTGCAGGATCGCCACCTGGAGGCCCACGACGACGAAGATGTGCAGGATGTAGGCGGCATAGCTGGCCGTGGCCATCGCTGACACCAGCCGCACCGGCCGGCGGAAGAGCTCGCGCAACGTGACCAGCAGGCCCACTCCCAGGCCGGCGCAGACCAACGTCTCCAGGGCGACCCGCACCAGCGAACGCCAGTCCACTCCGCCCGTCGCCGTGGCAGCGCCCCAGAGTCCCAGTGCCTGCAGGGAGAAGATGGCCGCGGACGCCACAAGGCCCACAGCCAGCCAGGTGAAGCCGACGCGGCGCTGAATCCGCCGGAACCAGTCGTTCCGGTAGGCGAGGATGCCCAAGGCAAACAGGCTCACATACTGGGTGAGGTTTGCGGGTTCTGCCGGCATGACAAAGAAGAGTGGTACCCAGTCATCGACGGGAAACCACCACCGGACAACCCACGTAACCACGATCAGGGCAGCTGCGTAAGACAGGATGGCGCCGTGGCCGGGCGGCGGCAGCATCTGCCGCGGGGTCCCTGGTGAGGCCGGGCGCAACCAGCGGACCCGCTCCGCAAGCAGGACATAGGCGGCCGTATAAAGGAGGAGGTGTGCCAGGAACCAGAGGTGGAAGTAGGCGCCCTGCCAGGCGTCGTCATACAGCGACCTGACGAACTCCCCCGGCTCGGGACTTCCGGATGCCAGATAGGCGAGTGGAACGTTGACCGCCGCGACGAAGACCACGAGCGGCACCCCGATGCGGGCCCACCGTTCCTTGAGGAACCGGCGCGGACCTTTGCGCTCATAGGATCCGGGCAGGAAATAGCCGGCCACCAGGAACAACAGGCCCAGGCCCACGGCCGCGTTCACCGTGTAGAACGGCACGAACCAGTCGCTGGTGGCCTGGTCTTCCACCGGCCAGAAGCCGCCGGTGGGTCCGTACGCCTGGGCTGCATGGTGGATAATCACCATGGAGATAATCAGCACCCTCAGGACATCCACGAAGGCCAGCCGCCCTGTCCCGGCGGACACAGCGGCGGGCCCGCCGGACCCTGCTGCTCGGGACATCCTGAACCCTCCCTGCCGCCACCGTTGCTGCTTCTGACTCCATCGTGGCCCGTCTCACCCACGGCACCAGAGCCAAAGGACCTTCCGTGGGTGCCACGCAAAAAGGGCACAGAAAAGCCCCCGGAATCTTGGGGATTCCAGGGGCTTAGCCTGTAGCGGTGGGGAGGCTCGATCTCCCGACCTCACGATTATGAGTCGTGCGCTCTAACCAACTGAGCTACACCGCCACGAATGAGAAAAACCTGCGCCAAGCCGGTCAAAACCGCCTTGACACAGGCCCTCATCCAGAGCCCCCCACCGGAATCGATCCGGTGACCTCGTTCTTACCAAGAACGCGCTCTACCACTGAGCTAGGGGGGCAACGAGTAAATACTCTACCGGAAGATTTTCCCACCAACAAATCGGCGCTCCAGCGCAGCCCTGGCCCCTTAAAAGCGCAGAAAACCGGGCTTCAATGAGCCTTCGGTGCGCCGATGCAGGGCCGGCAGGGCCCGCAGTGAAACAGGTGTGACGAAGCGAACACGCCGGTCCCGCCGTCGTGCGTTAAACGCCGGTGGGCCGGCTCGAAAGCCGGCCCACCGGGGGAACTGCGTCAGGGTAGCTGACGGTTACCACTTGCCCTTGCGGTTGAAGTCGCGCTGGCCGCCCTCGTTGCCGTGGCGGGGCTTGCGGGAGCCGTCACCGTGGCCGCCGAAGCGGGAGTCGCTGGCCTGGCCGCGGTTGGCACCGCTGTCAGCGCTGAAGGAACGCTCGCTGTAGGAGCGGCCGCCGCGGTCAGCGGAGGATCGCTCGCCGTCGTTCTTGCGGAATTCCTTCTTGAAGCCGCCGTTGCCCTTGAAGTTGCCTCCCCGGTCACCGCCGCGGTTGCCCTGGTAGGAGCCGCGGTCGCCGGCAGGCTTGCGGCCGTTGTCCAGCTCGAGGTGGATCAGCTCGCCGCCGATCCGGGTGCGGGACAGCGCACGCAGCTGCTCGGGGCTCAGGTCCGCCGGGAGTTCCACCAGGGAGTGGTCCGAGCGGATGTCGATGCCGCCGATCTGTGCCGAGGAGATGCCGCCCTCGTTGGCAATGGCGCCCACGATGGAACCGGGCATGACGCGCTGGCGGCGTCCCACGGCGATCCGGTAGGTGGCATTTCCCTCGGTGAGCGTGCGGGTCGGTCCGCGGGAACCGAAGCCGTCCTTGGAGCGCTCGCGCTTCTGGAACTCCGGCGCTGCGGGCAGTTCCTTCACCAGCAGCGGCTGTCCGCCCTGGGCCATTACGGCAAGGGCTGCAGCGATCTCCGACGCCGGAACATTGTGCTCTTCCTCGTAGGAAGCGATGAGGTCGCGGAAGGGCGCCACGTCCTCCGAGGCGAGGGTCTCCGTGATGCGCTCTGCGAACTTGCCCAGGCGGAGGGTGTTCACGGTCTCCGCGGTGGGCAGGTGCATCTGCTCCACGGGCTGGCGGGTGGCCTTCTCGATGGAACGCAGCAGGTACTTCTCCCGCGGCGTCATGAACAGGATGGCATCGCCGGAACGGCCTGCACGGCCGGTGCGGCCGATGCGGTGCACGTAGGACTCGGTGTCGTGCGGGATGTCGTAGTTGATGACGTGGCTGATGCGCTCCACGTCAAGGCCACGGGCGGCGACGTCGGTGGCCACGAGGATGTCGATGCGGCCTTCCTTCAGGGCGTCAACGGTGCGCTCGCGCTGCTGCTGCGGGATGTCACCGTTGATCGCGGCGGCCTGGAAACCGCGGGACTTCAGCTTGTCAGCCAGGTCCTCGGTAGCCATCTTGGTGCGCACGAAGGCGATGACGCCGTCGAACTCTTCGACCTCGAGGATGCGGGTCATGGCATCAAGCTTGTGCGGGCCCATGACCTGCAGGTACCGCTGGCGGGTGTTGGCGCCGGTGGTGGTCTTGGACTTGACGGAGATCTCGGCCGGGTTGTTCAGGTACTGCTTGGACATGCGGCGGATCTGGCTCGGCATGGTGGCGGAGAACAGTGCCACCTGGCGGTCCGACGGGGTCTGCTGGAAGATCTGCTCCACGTCTTCGGCGAAGCCCATGCGCAGCATTTCGTCGGCCTCGTCCAGCACCAGGTACTGGAGTTCGGACAGGTCCAGGGAACCCTTGGAGATGTGGTCGATCACGCGGCCGGGGGTACCGACAACAACCTGGGCGCCGCGGCGCAGGCCGGCGAGCTGCGGGCCGTAGGCGGAACCGCCGTAGACGGGGAGGACGGTGAAATCGTCAATGTGCTTGGCGTACGAGGTGAAGGCCTCGGCAACCTGGAGCGCCAGTTCGCGGGTGGGAGCCAGGACCAGTGCCTGGGTCTTCCGGGACGGGCCGTTGAGGTCGTGGAGCTCGGCCAGACGGGACAGTGCCGGTACTGCGAATGCTGCAGTCTTACCGGTGCCGGTCTGGGCGAGACCCACGACGTCGCGGCCTTCGAGCAGCAGCGGGATGGTTGCTGCCTGGATGGGGGACGGCTTCTCGTAGCCGACGTCCTGGAGGGCGGCGAGGACGCGGCCGTCGATGCCGAGGTCGGCGAACTTGACGCCTTCTTCTTCGTCTTCCTCAGCCTTGGCAGCGGGAGCATCTTCAGCTTTGGGGGCGGGAGCTTCGTCAGCCTGGGCGGCGGGAGCGGCCGGCGCTTCAGCAGGGGCTTCGGCGGGAACCGTTGCGGCCTCGGCTGCGGGAGCAGCGGGCTCGGTGAATTCGATGCTGGCTGTTGCTGCGTCAGCGGCGGCGTCGTTGTGATTTTCGGGCATAGGGGAATATTCCTCATCCATAGGGGGCCAGGCGGCACTACCCGAGGTGAGCGGAGCCGCAGTACGTGTGACCAAAGGTGCCGGGCAAACGTTGACCGGCCGGTCACAGAAGTCCGGCGCTTTCGCAATCCCGTGGCAGGACTTCCCGCTGCATCTCTTGGCTGCTATCCCAGCAGTCTGTACAGCGTTTTCTTTAGCCGGCTCTCCCTATGAAAATGCCCGCATCGCTTGCGCGGGCCCCAACACTTGCCAGTCCTGCCTCAAAAATTGGGCAGGAATAAGGGATTTCCGGAGTGGGGGATATCTCCAGTGTAGGGCACGCGCCCGCTCCAGCGGAAATTGAGGGCACGACGGCGGCGGTGAGCTTGCGCACACCGCTCCCCTGCCGACCGCTTCAGCCTGCGGCTACCGGCCCAGCTGCCGTTCCAGCGCCTCGAACTTCTGCTCGAACTCCGGCTGCTGCAGGCGGATCTCCCCGTCGGCGTCGGCGTCGCGCAGTGCTTCCATTGCCTCCAGGTCCGGCTCGCTGAACCACTTGCCCACGGTGATGCCGTGCTTCGGGACATACAGCCGGTGGATATGGTCTCCCGCCTGGATGCTCCCGGTCCTGATGACGCGGAGATAGGCTCCCACCCGGCCCTCCTCCGTGAACCTCTTGACGAAGTGGGGCTCCCGCATCCGGCGTTGGAAGGTGGCGCAGGGGGTACGGGGCGAGGTCACCTCCACTTCGACGTCCAGGCCGATCCGCCAGCGCTCACCAATCACGGCGCCGGTGACATCGATCCCGGCCACCCGCAGGTTTTCGCCAAAGCTCCCCGGGGGCAGGTCCCGCCCGAGTTCACGGGACCAGTAGTCCGCATCCTGCTGGGAGTAGGCGTACAGGGCCTGGTCCGGTCCCCCGTGGTGGACGCGGTTCGCCTGGATGTCGCCCTGGAGGCCCAGCCGGTGCACCTTGACCGGGCCCTCGACGGGGCGCTTGTCGATGGCGGTGACGCCCACGTTCGAGGCATCCGGCAGGAGCTGGTGGACGCGGCACACGGCGAGGACGGAGGCGGTTTCCATGGCTCCAGTGTATGGCTCCCCTTCCCAGCTCCCACACCCAACCGGCTCGCATTTAATGGCGCCAAACAGCGGTTTCGCGACGTTTAATGCGAGCTGCTTCGGCCAGCGGGCACCGGCAGGGACTACGCTGATTTAAGGATTGCAATGGGGGTGCAGCGCTGTGCCCAATTCACGTGGACAACGGAGGGGGACACCATGGACCCGAACAAGGACCCGGACCCCGGGCGACCCGGCAGCGACCGGCCTGCGGGCGAGGGCGTCCCGCCGGCCGGAGACGGGCACAGCGGCGCCAAGCCTCCTCCCTGGCAGGTACCCAAGCCGGAGCTCCGCCCCGAACTGCTCAACGAGCCGGTTACCCCCGTGGACCCGTTCGCCCGGGACCGCGAACGGCAGCTCAACGAGGAAGCCTCCCGGAAGAAGCGCTCCCAGCGGCGCACCGTCGTCGTGGGTTTGGGTGTGACGGCGCTGCTCGCCGGCACCATCACCGCCGTGGTGGCCAGCAACCAGGATGATCCCGAGTACGCGCAGGTGTGTTTCAACGACGAAACTGGCGAGCGCGTGGAAGACACGAACTGCAACAGCTCCGCCGGCAGGGGCGGCGGCCTCTATGCCTGGTACTTCTTTTCCCGAGGCGCGTACGTCCCCGCCATCGGCCAGAACCGCTCCACAGCCCCCAGCTACACCAAAACTGTTCCCAGCGGCGCGAAAGCGTCCACGGGGTACAGCACCAAGGGCGGAACGGTCAGCCGCGGCGGCTTCGGCACCAGCGCCAAAAGCGGCACCAGCGGTGGCGGCAGCAAGGTCTCGGGGGGCTGAGCGTGAAGCGGTTGACGTCTGAGCCCCGTCCCGGCTGGAAGCAGAAAATCGAAGAGCAGGGCCTGGTGTTCTCCACCACCACCATGGAGGACGGGCGCCGGATCGAGTACTGGAACGAGTCTGCGTACTACGAATTCACCATGGAGGAGGTGGAAACCCTCGAGGCGACGGCCGAAAACGTGCACAAGATGTGCCTGGAAGCGGCCAAGTTCCTGGCCACCGGCGCCATGGGCCACATCGGCATCGGCCCGCAGGCTCTCGAACTGGCCGCGGAATCCCTCCAGGCCGGGGACGTGGACGTCTACGGCCGGTTCGACTTCATCTATGACGGGCAGGGCGGCCCGGCCAGGATGCTCGAATACAACGCGGACACCCCCACGGGCCTGATCGAAGCGGCGGTGGCGCAGTGGTTCTGGCTGCAGGACGTCTTTCCGGAAAAGGACCAGTGGAACGGCATCCACGAAGCCCTGATCCGGCAGTGGAAGAAGGTGCAGTACCGCACCGGGATGAGCACCCTGCACGTTGCCCACTCGGAGGTCGAGGAGTCCGGCGAGGACTGGATGACGGCGGCCTACATGCGGGACGTGGCCAGCCAGGCGGGCTGGACCACCATCGGCATCAACATGTCCGATATCGGCTGGGACCCCAACCTCAACCGCTTCGTGGACCTGGACAACTTCATGATCAGCACCATCTTCAAGCTCTACCCGTGGGAGCTGATGATGAAGGAACCGTTCGGGCACCGGCTGCTGGAACGCGCCCACAACCCCCGCTGGATCGAGCCGGCCTGGAAGATGCTGCTCTCCAACAAGGCCCTGCTGGCCGCGCTGTGGCACCTCTACCCCGAGCACCCCAACCTGCTGCCCGCGTACCTCAACGAGCCGGGGCCGCTGAAGGAATGGGTGGCCAAGCCCCTGCACGGCCGCGAAGGCGACAACATCAAGATCCATGCGCAGGGCATCAGCCTGGAGCAGCCCGGCGGCTACGGCCGTGAAGGCTGGTGCTACCAGCAGTACCAGGAACTGCCCGACTTCGACGGCAACCATCCCGTCCTCGGCCTGTGGGTGGTGGACGGGGAGTCCGTGGGCTGCGGCATCCGGGAATCGGACGGGCCGGTCACGGATTATTTTTGCCGCTTCGTGCCCAACACCATCGACGCGCCGGCGCCGCTTTCGGCCGGGGCATCCTCCAGCAAGGCAGGTATCGCACTATGAACCCGGTGACAGCATGAGCACGGAGATTACGACGACGGGAGGCCCGGGCGGCGCGCACGGGACCACAGTTCCGGCCAAGGGACTCCGGGCCGGCATCCTGGATCTCGGCGACTCCGTGATGATTGGCCTTGCCTCCACGGCGCCGGTGTACTCACTGGCGGCAACACTAGGCCTGATCGTGGCCGTCAACGGGAACTACACTCCCCTGATCCTGCTGCTGGGCTTCATCCCCGTCCTGTTCATCGCCTATGCGTTCCGCGAGCTGAACAGTGCCATCCCGGACTGCGGAACCACCTTTACGTGGTCACGCCGCACCTTCGGCCCCTGGGCGGGCTGGCTGGGCGGCTGGGGCGTGGCGCTCGCGGGCATTGTGGTCCTGGCAAACCTTGCACAGGTGGCCGGACAGTATCTATGGCTCCTGGTGGGCGACGGTTCCCTGGCAGAGAACAAGGCAGTGGTCACGGCCACGGGCGTGCTGTTCATCGCCGTCATGACCCTGGTCAACTACCGCGGCATCCGGCTGGGCGAGCACGTCCAGCGGGTCCTGACGTATGTGCAGTACATTGCGCTGGGCATCTTCGCCCTGGCCATCGTCGTCGGGATTGTCCGGGGCTCGGCGGGCGGCGAGACCACCATCCAGCCCTTCGATTTCGAGTGGTTCAGCCCGGCAGGTGCGTTCGCGGATCCGGGAGCAGTGGTCCACGGCGTGCTCCTTGCCCTGTTCATCTATTGGGGCTGGGACACCTGCCTTGCAGTGAATGAGGAAACCGAGAACCCCTCCACCACCCCCGGCCGCGGTGCCGTGATTTCCGCGTTCATCCTGGTGGCCATCTATGTGTCCGTCGCGCTGCTGGTGATGATGTACGCCACCGTGGGCACCGAAGGCATCGGTTTGGGCAACGAGGCCAACCAGGACGACGTCTTCCTGGCCATGCGGGACGTGGTGCTGGGCCCGTGGGGCTGGCTGATCGTCGTCGCGGTCCTGGCCTCCGTTCTGTCCTCCACCCAGACCACCATCCTGCCCACCGCCCGCGGCACCCTCTCCATGGGGGTCCACGGCGCACTGCCGGCCAAGTTCGGCGAGGTGCACCCGAAGAACCAGACGCCCGGCTTTTCCACCCAGGTCATGGGGGCGGCGGCCATCGCGTACTACGTGGCCATGAGCTTCCTCAGCGAAAACCTGCTCTCCGACTCCATCAGCGCCATCAGCCTGTTCATCGCGTTCTATTACGCCCTGACCGGTTTTGCCTGCTTCTGGTACTTCCGCAGCACCCTTCGGCACTCGGCGCGGAATCTGTGGTTCCGGGGCATCCTTCCGCTCGTTGGCGCCCTGCTGCTGACCGCCGCCTTCTTCGTCTCGGCCGTCCAGATGTGGGACCCCGCGTACGGCGACACCCAGATCTTCGGCGTCGGCGGCGCGTTCGTCAGCGGGGTGCTGCTGCTGGCCCTGGGCGTGGTGCTCGCCGTCGTCTGCCGTTTCCTGCCGTCCACCCGCGGCTACTTCACCGGGACCAACGTCCCAGGCCAAACCGCCGCCCCCTCCCCCAACCCCAAGTAAGTAGCGCTAAGTGTCGTTTTGAGGGGTCAAAACGACACTTAGCGCTACCTAGTTGGGCCAAGGGCGCAGAGGGGTCATGCCGAGAAGCCGCCGTCGGATTTGATGAGCTGGCCGGAGACCCAGCGGCCGGCGGGTGAGAGCAGGAACGCCACAGTGCCGGCGACGTCGGCCGGTGTGCCCAGGCGGCCCGTGGGCTGCCGGGACAGGACAGCCGAGCGGACCGCGTCGTCCATCCATCCGGTGTCCACCGGCCCCGGGTTCAGCACGTTCGCCGAGATGCCCAGCGGCCCAAGCTCCCGGGCGGCGGCAATCACGATCCTGTCCAGCGCGCCCTTCGAGGCGCCGTACGGCAGGTTGAACGCTGTATGGTCACTGGTCAGCGCAACGATCGCGCCGCCGTCGTCCGTTGCCTGCCGCGCGAAGGCGGCAATCAGCTGCCAGCTGGCACGGGTGTTGACGGCGAAGTGCCGCTCGAACGACTCAAGGCTGGTATCCAGGATCCCTGAATCGACCGACTCGGCGTGGCTCAGCACCATGCCGTGCAGCGGGCCCGCGAGCTGAACGGCGTCAGCCACCAGCTTCTCCGCCGTGGCAGGGTCCTCCAGGTCCGCCGGCAGGGTGTGGACCCGGGCTCCGATGGCTTCCAGTTCGGCTGTCAGGCGGACGACGTCGTCCGGTTCAGTTCCCCACGGCATGCGGGCGTCGTAGTCCTGCCAGTAGGCCAGCACCAGGTCCCAGCCCTCCGCCGCCAGCTGCCGGGCAATACCCGCGCCGATGGAGGCAAGGCGGCCCGCGCCCGTCACGAGGGCTACGTTTCGGACGGGAACTTCGGGTGGGGTCTCCATGGGACCAGCCTAGCGGCGGCGTCCCGGGGCGCTGTCAGGAGGGCGCTCCGGCCGGGGCGGGCTCGCGGGAGACCGCGTGCCTGCGGATGGTGGCGCTGATGACCGCCGCGACGGTGCACATCGCGGCGGCGCCGAACCAGGCGTAGGTGTACTGGCCGGTGGCGTCCCGGATGGCACCGGCGCCCAGGGCGGCGGCGGCCGCGCCGAGCTGGTGTGCGGCGAACACCCAGCCGAAGACCACGCTGCCGTCCGCGCCGAACGTTTCCCGGCAGATGGCTGCTGTTGGCGGCACGGTGGCCACCCAGTCAAGCCCGTAGATCACGACGAAAACGATCATGCTCGGCTGGACTTCGGCACTTAGCAAGAGGGGCAGCACCAGCAGGCCGATCCCCCGGAACTGGTAGTACACGGCCAGCAGGATGCGGGGGTTGAACCGGTCGGTCAGCCAGCCCGAGGCGATGGTGCCCACAATGTCGAAAATTCCGACGACGGCAAGCAGGCCGGCGGCGGTGGTTTCGGCCATGCCGTGGTCGTGGGCGGAGGGGATGAAGTGGGTGCCGATCAGGCCGTTGGTGGTGGCGCCGCAGATCGCGAAACCGGCCACGAGGGCCCAGAAGGTCCGGACGCGGCTGGCCCGCCGGAGGACCTGGAGGGCACGCACGGCGGCATTGCTGCGAGGGCCGCTGTGCGAGGGAGGCTCCGGTGCGGGGACTCCCCCTGCCAGCGCGGGTTCGCCGTACGGAAGGACCCCGACGTCGGCCGGCGAGTTTTTGAGGAACTTCAGCACCAGCGGGACCACAGCCAGTGCACCGGCGGCGATCAGCAATGATGCCTGGCGCCACCCCGGATCCTGCGCCAGCAAGGCGATGAACGGGAGGAAGACCAGCTGGCCGGCCGCACTGCCGGCGGTAAGGATGCCGATCACCAGCCCGCGGCTCCTGACGAACCAGGTGTTGGCAATCGTGGCAGCGAACACCAGCGCCATGGATCCGGTGCCAAGCCCGATGAGCAGGCCCCAGGTCAGCAGGGTCTGCCACGACTGGTTCACCAGCACCGTCAGGGCGCTGCCGGTGCCGATCAGCACCAGCGCGGTGGCTGTTACTGCCCGGACGCCGAACCGCTCCATCAGCGCGGCCGCGAACGGTGCCGTCAGCCCGAACAGGACGAGGTTGATGCTCACGGCCGCGGACAACACCGTGGTGGACCAGCCGAACTCCTGCTGCAGCGGAACCATCAGGACACCGGGGGCGGCGCGGAATCCGGCGGCTCCCACCAGCGCAAGGAAGGCGACGGCGGCCACGATCCACGCGGGGTGCAGGCGGCGGCTGTTGGTTTCCCTCATGCGGCGGCCGTGGCGAGCCGGACCGGTTCCGCTGAACGGGCCCTGCTGTGCCAGCTGGTGTTGGCCGCCGTCAGCCGTTCGCCGCATTCGGTGCAGGTGTCCGCCGAGGTAGTGGGTTTCCCGCAGCCGGTGTGGATCACGTAAAGATGTGCCTGGTCCGAGGGCGCCGGCAGGTGCTTTTCTGCCCAGATGGTGACGGCGTTCAAGACCGGGAGGGCGTCCTCACCCTTGGGGGTGAGCACGTACTCCTGGCGTGTGCGGCCGCCGTCGTCGTAGGCCTTCCTGGCCAGCAGCCCGGACTCAACCAGGCCCGCCAGGCGCTTGGTGAGCACGGAGTCCGCCACTTCCAGCCGGCTTTTCATGGCGTCGAAGCGGCCGTTCCCGAAGAAGACTTCGCGCAGCACCAGGATGCTCCAGGGGTCGCCCAGGACGTCAAGGCCGCGGGCCATGCTGCAGCTGCGTTGGGACCAGTCGGATCGAAGAGGCATAGGCAAAACCCTAGCTGGCTTTCTTCAAGAAAGCCAGACCCCTTCGTGGTTTACGGGATGGCCGAGAACGCCTGCTCCAGGTCCGCCACCAGGTCCTCGACATCCTCGATTCCGCAGGACAGCCGGAGCAGGTTCACCGGAACGGCGAGCTCGGTGCCCTTGACCGAAGCGTGGGTCATCTCGGAGGGGTAGTTCATGAGCGACTCGATCCCGCCCAGGGATTCCGCGAGGGTGAACACGGACGTGGACTCCGCCACCTTGCGGGCCGCTGCTTCACCGCCCTTGAACTGCACCGAGACCATGCCGCCGAAGCTCCGCATCTGCTTCCTGGCGAGCTCGTGGCCAGGGTGGGACGGCAGGCCCGGGTAGAGGACGGCCTCCACCTCGGGACGTTCCAGCAGCCACTCGGCCACGGCCTGGCCGTTAAGGCTGTGGCGGTCCATCCGCACGCCGAGCGTCTTCAGGCCCCGGGTGGTGAGGAAGGCGTCCATGGGGCCGGATACGGCACCCACGGCGAACTGCACAAAGCCGATCTTCTCCGCCAGTTCCGCGTCCTTGACCACCACGGCGCCACCCACGACGTCGGAGTGGCCGCCGATGTACTTGGTGGTGGAGTGGACCACGACGTCGGCACCCAGGGCGAGCGGGGTCTGCAGGTAGGGCGACGCGAAGGTGTTGTCCACCACCAGGAGGGCGCCGGCGTCGTGGGCTATCTCTGCGAGCGCCGCGATGTCGGTGATCTTCATCAGCGGGTTGGACGGCGTCTCCACCCAGAGGATCCGGGCTTTGTTCGCAGTAACCGCCCCGCGCACGGTGTCCAGGTCGGCCATGTCCACCGGTGTATTGCCGATTCCCCAGCCGCCCAGGACCCGGCTGATCAGCCGGTAGGTGCCTCCGTAGGCGTCGTTGCCGAGCACGATGTGGTCCCCGGGCCGGGCCAGGGCACGGATCAGCGAGTCCTCCGCTGCCAGCCCGGAGCTGAAGCTGTAGGCGTGCGTGCCCCCCTCCAGCGCGGCCAGCTGTTCCTGCAGGGCGTCGCGGGTGGGGTTGCCGCCGCGGCCGTACTCATAGCCCCCGCGCAGCCCGCCAATGCCGTCCTGGGCGTAGGTGGAACTGAAGTGCAGCGGCGGCACCACCGCGCCGGTGCGGGGCTCGAAAGCCTGGCCGGCGTGCACGGCGCGGGTGTTGAAACCTTGGTTTTGCGGGGTGGACATGGTGCTCCTTTACGGGTGGCGCAGGTCAGGTGAAGCAGTTCAGTTGCTGAGGTAGGCCAGGAGGTCGTGCCGGGTGAGGATGCCCACGGGTGCACCCACGAACGTGACCATGACGGTGTCCACGTCCGAGAGCAGTTCCCTCGCCGCGGAGATGGTTTCCAGGGAGCCGATGACGGGCAGCTTGGGGCCCATGTGCTCGGAGATCTTGTCCGTGAGCTTGGCTTCGCCGCGGAACAGCTTGGCCGTGAGGGTGCGCTCGTCCACGGCACCCAGCACCTCGCCCATGACCACCGGGGGCTCCTGGGACAGGACCGGGATATGGCTGACGCCGAACTCGTTCATGATGTTGATGACATCGCGGACGGACTCGTTCGGGTGGATGTGGACCAGGTCCGGCAGCTCGCCGTTCTTGGAGCTGATGACTTCACCCACGGAGGTCTCCTCGCCGCCGGACAGGAAGCCGTAGGAGCGCATCCACTGGTCGTTGAAGATCTTGGCGAGGTAGCCGCGGCCGGAGTCGGGAAGGATGACGACGACGACGGCGGACTCGGGCAGGTCCCGGGCCACCTGCAGGGCGGCCACGACGGCCATGCCCGAGGACCCGCCCACCAGCAGGCCCTCCTCGCGGGCCAGCCGCCGGGTCATGGCGAAGGAGTCGGCGTCGCTGACGGCGATCACCTGGTCGGGCACGGACTTGTCGTAGTTCGCGGGCCACATGTCCTCCCCCACGCCCTCCACGAAGTACGGGCGCCCGGTGCCGCCGGAGTAGACCGAACCTTCCGGGTCCGCGCCGATGATCCGGACCACGCCGCCGTCGGACGCCGGCCTGTCAGCCGAGACCTCCTTGAGGTAGCGGCCCGTGCCGGTGATGGTGCCGCCGGTGCCGGCGCCGATCACGCAGTGGGTGACCTTGCCGTCCGTATCCCGCCAGATCTCCGGCCCGGTGGTCTGGTAGTGGCTGCCGGGAGCGGCGGGGTTGGAGAACTGGTCCGGCTTGTATGCACCGGGGGTCTCCCGGACGATCCGGTCCGAAACACCGTAGTAGCTCTGCGGGCTGTCGGGCGGGACGGCAGTTGGCGTCACCACAACCTCGGCGCCGTAGGCCTGCAGGACGGCACGCTTGTCCTCGCCCACCTTGTCCGGGACCACAAAGATGCACTTGTAGCCCTTCTGCTGGGCCACGAGGGCCAGGCCTACTCCGGTATTTCCGGAGGTTGGCTCCACGATGGTGCCGCCGGGCTGCAGCTTGCCTTCCCGCTCGGCGTCCTCGATCATCTTCGCCGCGATGCGGTCCTTGATGGAACCGCCAGGGTTCAGGTACTCGAGTTTGACCAGGACAGTGGCCTTGATGCCTTCTGTCACGTGGTTGAGCTTGATGAGCGGGGTATTGCCGATGAGGTCCAGGATGGACTGGGCGTACTTCATGTGTACAAAGCTACCGCTTCCCCCGCATGCATGCCGTTACCCGGCAGCCTGGGCCTGCTGGTCCGGTGGCAGGTTCTCCCAGAGGCCCATGATGTTGTTCTCGGAGTCCTTGAAGTAGGCGAAGTAGCCCATTCCGGGGATCTCGTTCTTGGGCATCACGACCGATCCGCCCAGCCGCTCCACGGTCTTGAGGGTGGCGTCAATGTCCGGAACGTCCACCGTGATGACGGGACTGGTGATTTCACCTTCCCGGGCCATCATGCCGCCGTTGATGGCGCCCGCTTCCGTGGGCTGGCCGGTCGCCTCGTCCATCGGCGTGGTGATGACCATGTTGTAGTCCATTCCCGGGACGGCGTCGATTCGCCAACCAAGGGCCTCCCGGTAGAACTTTCTGGCCCGCTCCTGATCGTCAGCGGGGATCTCGAAATGCACCACTCCACCCATTGCGCTCACCTGGAATCTCGAAGGTAAGGCGCGGATGCCCCGCGCCACACCTGGGATTCTAGACCCGGAATGCCGGCTGGATAAGGGGCCTTTGGCAGGTGCGTCCGGTTGCCAAAGATGGTGGCGGCCGCCTGTTGTCGCTGGGCCGTGGGACGATGGCTGTATGACGATTGCAGAGGTTCCCGCCCGGCTGGCAGCCGCGGCGGACGCCTCTGTCC
Organism: Paenarthrobacter sp. NEAU-H11; assembly: GCF_050573415.1. Lineage (NCBI taxonomy): Bacteria > Bacillati > Actinomycetota > Actinomycetes > Micrococcales > Micrococcaceae > Paenarthrobacter > Paenarthrobacter sp. NEAU-H11. Next base: position 29,042 of record NZ_JBNZGA010000002.1, read on the forward strand.
GGTGGTATCCGGGCGGCCCTTACCACCTTGCCCGGACCCTCAGTCCGCTCCTGCGCGGCAACAGCGATCCGTCCTTCAGTGTCCAGGGAAACGTCATCTGGAATGCGTTTACGACGACGGACGGCCCGGCCGCCGTGAGGTTCAGCTCCGCCGGCGGCCCGGGCCTGGAGCACTGCGTGGACGTCCAGGCCTGGGGCACGGGCGCCGCGGCGGCCGTGCGGGCAGTGCCGCGGCTCCTGGGCGGGGATGACGACTGGTCGGCGTTTGACGAGCCCTCCTTCCATGCCACCCTCCCCGGCATGGTCCGTGAGGCGCGGCGGCGAAGCCGCGACGTCCGGCTTCCCGCCAGCGGCCGCATGGTGGACCAGCTCGTCCCGATCATCCTTGAACAGAAAGTGACGGTGATCGAGGCCCGCCGGGCCTACCGCTACCTTCTGCATCGCTACGGCTCCCCCGCTCCCCAGGCCGGCGCGCTGGCTCCGGCCGGCCTGGTGCTGGCTCCCACCGCCGGCCAATGGCTGCAGGTCCCCAGCTGGGAGTGGCACCGGGCGGGCGTGGGGCCGCAACGTTCGGCCACCGTGATGCGGGCGCTGCGTTCCGCCGTCGCAATTGAACGGCTGGCCGCGCTGCCGGCGCTGGAGGCCGCCGAAAAGCTGCAGGTAATCCCGGGGATCGGCGTGTGGACAGCGGCCGAGGTGGTGCAGCGCACCCACGGCTGCCCGGACTCGGTCTCGGTGGGTGACTACCACCTGGCTGCCTACGTGGGCGCGGCGTTGACCGGCAGCCGGACGGACGACGCCGGCATGCTCCGGCTGCTGGAACCATGGCGGGGGCACCGCCAGCGCGTGGTGCGGATGATCCAGGCCAGCGGCTTCCGCAAACCGACGTTCGGCCCCCGGATGACCATCCAGGACCACCGCCGGCACTGACTCATCGGTGCAACGCGGGGTCACATACAGCCCGATAAACCCCAGTCATCGGCCCAAAAGTGACCCCGCGTTATGGCGGGAATAGGCCCGTTTGATTCTGGCTATGAGGTCCTGGAAACCGTTAGCGAGGTCATCTGCGTTCGGCTTGAAATAGGACCAACCCGCGTTGATGAAGAATTCGTCCCGACGGTTGTCGCGCGACTGTTGTTCCCTCGACCGGTGATGGGCGCCGTCGTACTGCACCGCGATCCGGTGCTTTCGATACCCAAGGTCGGCTGCAGGCGACCTTGGGTCGCCGGGGTCGAGACGGAGCTGCAATTCGGGTTCCGGGAGGCGCGCGTCCAAGAGCGCCAGCCGCAGGAACGTTTCCGGGAGGGAATCCGACCCTACCCGCATCTCATCCAACGCCAGTCGCGCTTTTTCGACACCTTTCATGTTGGGATGCTGCCGTATCAAAAGGCGCAGACCTTCCTTGTAGGCAAACGGCAGGCTGCGGAACTCCAACTCCGGCCGGGGAGTGCGGATCAGTTGGTCCCCCATGGCCACGAGATACCGCAAGGGAAGCTTATGGGCCAGGTCAAGCCACGTTCGAGCGGGACCGCTGACCCTGATCCCGTCAATCTCAATGACTTCACCGGGAATTACATGCACGCGGTGACCGATGACCCCGGCCCGACGGACCCTTGGTAATCCGTGAGGCTTGCTGAGGTGGATGAGCGGCTCCTGGCCAAGCCATGGAGGGAGACCCAAATCGAAGAAGATACCGGCAGTCTCGTGCGACACCCAAGCGTCCGGCGTAGCAGCACAGAGAACGCGTGCCCGCTCGACCATGGAAGGCTCGCGGCCGGCGTGCACCCGGATTAGGCGTCCTGCGCCCATCAGGTCCTTGGCCCGCAAACGGTTCGGCGCAACACCAAGGGCCCGCGCCTGATAGACCGTGAATGGCAGTTTTGAGAGCTCCTCGGGGAGTGGCTTCGCAGTAACCATGCCACCCAGTGTGCGCGTTCGGGCAGAACAGCGTCTCACGTTATCCACAGGGCGCCCTTCCCTGGGCAACGCGGGGTCACTCCCTGCCAGAGAAACCCGGATTATCGGGCGGAAAGTGACCCCGCGTTGCTGTAGGTTGCAGCGGAGGACGAATCAGAGACCCAGCCGGGCCACTGCTTCCTCGCGCATCTCCACTTTGCGGACTTTCCCGGAGACCGTCATGGGGAAGCTGGCCCGGATGTCCACGTAGCGCGGGATCTTGTAGTGGGCCAAACGGCCGCGGCAGAAGTCGGCGAGGGCAGAAGCATCCAGTGGTTCCGCCCCCGGTTCCAGGATGATGCAGGCCATCAGTTCCTCGCCGTACTGCGCATCCGGGACACCGATGACCTGCACGTCCCGGATGGACGGGTGGGTGTAGAGGAACTCTTCGATTTCCCGGGGATAGATGTTCTCTCCGCCCCTGATCACCATGTCCTTGATCCGGCCCTCGATCACCACGTAGCCGTCCCCGTCCATGCGGGCGAGGTCGCCGGTGTGCATCCATCCCTCGGCGTCGATGGCCTCGGCCGTCTTGTCCGGCTGGTTCCAGTACCCTTCCATCACCGCGTAGCCCCGGGTGCACAACTCGCCGATTTGCCCGCGCTCCAGGACATCTCCGGAGCCCGGGTCCACGATCTTGCTCTCCAGGTGCGGCATGGTCCGTCCCACGGTTTCGGTGCGGTGCTGCAGGGTATCGCCCTGCCGGGTCATGGTGGACACCGGGGATGTCTCCGTCATCCCGTAGCAGATGGCAACATCATGCATGTTCATCTCCGAGATCACCCGGTTCATCACCTCGATGGGGCACAGGGAGCCGGCCATAACGCCGGTGCGCAAGGTTGAGAGGTCGTAGGACGCAAAGTCGGGCAGCGCGAGTTCGGCGATGAACATGGTGGGCACGCCGTACAGCGACGTGCCGCCGAAATCCTGGACAGCTTCCAGGGCGGCAGCCGCGCTGAAACCGCGGCCGGGGATGATGGTGGCCGCACCGTGGCTCAGCGCGTTCAGGTTGCCGATCACCATGCCGAAGCAATGGTAGAAGGGCACGGGTATCACTACCCTGTCGTGTTCCGTATAGCCGAGCAGCTCGCCAATGGAAAACCCGTTGTTCAGGATGTTGTGGTGCGTCAGGGTGGCTCCTTTGGGGAATCCCGTGGTCCCGGACGTGTACTGCAGGTTGATGGGATCGTGCGGTCCGAGTTCAGCCATGCGGGCCTTCAGGCCGGAATGTCCGACGTCGTCCGCCCGCCGAAGCAGCTCGGCGTAGGTCAGTTCCGCGTCACTGAGGGGGACGCCGGCGTCGAGCCCTTCCCCGCCAGGCGAGGGAAGGAAGACCAGCTGGCGCAGGTCGGGGCACCCTGCGAGCGCCCGGCGGGCCATCCCCACGTAGTCGCTGTTCCGGTCCGACGGCGCCGTGACCAGCATCCGCATGCCGTTCTGCTTCACCACGAATTCCAGCTCGTGGCTGCGGTAGGCCGGGTTGACGTTCACCAGGATGGCGCCGGCCTTGGCCGTGGCGTACTGCAGCAGCGTCCACTCGGCGCAGTTCGGGCTCCAGATCCCCACCCGGTCCCCTTTGGCGACGCCCGTGGCGAGGAGCGCACGCGCCAGCCTGTCGACGTCGTCATTCATTTTTGTGTAGCTCCAGCGGCGCGCATCCGCCCCGGGAACAGGCGCCGCCTCAATCAGCGCGTCGTGGAAGGGGAACCGCTCCACCACCCGCTCAAAGTTCGTGCCGATGGTCTCTTCGAGCAGCGGGACGTCAGTGTCCCCGGCTGTGTAAGCGCGCATGGTGGCACGCTACCAAGTGGCCCCCGGCAATAAAAGCACCGCGGAACCACAACACCCGGGTGTCCGGCGCAACAGAGGCAAAGCCCTCCCCTGCTGCCGGTATTGTGAAATCCATGAGTTCACCCATTGACCTGCAGGCAACGTTCATCCCCAACGACGGCGAGTTCCACCGTGTAAAGCTGGCGCTCGAAATAGCCATCGATGAGGTGGTGAACGAACCGGGCTGCATCCGTTACGAGCTGACCGAAGCCACCGAAGAGAAGCTGGTCCTGACCGAGCAGTGGGCGTCGGAGGAGGATCTGGCCAAGCATTCCAAGGGCATCGCGGTGCAGGACCTCAACGAATCGCTGAGCGCGCTGCTGGCGGAACCGGTCAAGGTGGAACGGATCTAGCCTGTCCGAATCAGCTGCTTTAAAACGAATGCGGGACCTCCCAGTGGGAGGTCCCGCATTCGAAGTTAAGGGGGGATCAGGCGTCCGGGATCTGGGTTCCGTCCTGGGGGCCGGCCTGCCTGCCGGCCGTTGCAGCGGCTTCTTCCCGCTGGCGTGCCACATGGGCATGGACTTCCTCCATGTCCAGCGCCTTCACGGCATCCACCACCTGTTCGAGCTGCTGGGCGTTCAGCGCACCGGGCTGCGAGAACACCAGCACCTTTTCGCGGAAGGCCATCAGCGTGGGGATGGACGAGATGCCTGCCTCGGCGGCCAGCTGCTGCTCCGCCTCCGTGTCCACCTTGGTGAAGAGGACATCCGGGTGCTTCTCTGAGACCGCTGAGTACGTGGGCCCAAACTGCTTGCAGGGGCCGCACCATTCCGCCCAGAAATCCACCAGGACAATATCGTTGCCTTCGATGGTGGATGCGAACTGTTCACCTGTGATGTCAAGGGTAGCCATGTGTCAACGGTACGCGTGATGCCCGGGCCTGTCCTGTTCAGGGAGCCCTTGTTCGCTCCGCGCGTGATCGGGAATAACCGGGCGCCCTCCATGTACACGGCCGCCCGCGGAGCCTAGTCTGGGGGTCACCAGCCGCTGTGTTCGCGTCCAGGAGGGCTCATGGCCACCGCTGTTTCCGCCCGGTCCCTGACCAAGAGGTTCGGCCGCAGGGAAGTGCTGCACGGCATTGATTTCGAGGTGGAGACCGGAACGGTGTTCGGCGTGATCGGACCCAACGGCGCCGGCAAGACCACCACCATGCGCTGCCTGCTGGACATCATCCGGCCCAGCGGGGGCGAGATCCGCGTCCTCGGCATTGATCCGCGGCTGGGCGGACCCGGGCTTCGCCGCCGCATCGGCTACCTGCCCGGAGAGTTGTTCCTCGAAGGCCGGGTGACGGGCCGCAAGCTGCTGGCGCACTACCAGGCCATCAGCGGGCCCGTTCCGCCGGGGCGTATTGACTCGCTCGCCGAGCGGCTGGGGCTGGACCTCGACCGCCACACGCGCCAGCTGTCGAAGGGCAACAAACAGAAGCTCGGGCTGGTCCAGGCGTTTATGCACCAGCCGGAACTGCTGGTCCTCGATGAACCCACGAGCGGCCTGGATCCGCTGGTCCAGCAGGAGTTCCACGCGATGGTGCGGGAGGCGAAACACCGCGGACAGACCATCTTCCTCAGCTCCCACGTCCTGAGCGAGGTGCAGCAGACGGCGGACACGGTGGCCATCCTCCGCGATGGCCGGATCATCACCGTCGAGTCGGTCGAAGGGCTGCGCGAAGGGGCCGTGCGCCACGTCCGCTTCACCACGCACGGCATCCCTGCGCCCGACGCCGTGGCGCTGCTGTCGGGGGTGCCCGGCATCGGGCAGGCGGAGGTGCTTGAGGCGGACGGCAGCGTAACGCTGTCCGCCACGCTGGAGGGCGCCATCCAGCCGCTGGTCCGGATGCTGGCTTCCCTCCAGCTGACCGACCTCGTCCTGGAGGAGCCTGACCTGGAGGAAGCCGTGCTCAAGATGTACTCAGGCCAGCCGGAGGACGCGCGGTGAAAACACTCCCCTTGTTCCGCCGCGCCTTCCTCGACACGTGGCGCTCCACCCTGGGCTGGGCGGCCGGACTGGCCGCAGCCTGTTTCCTCTACCTCCCGCTGTACCCGTCCCTCGGCGGCAGCGCGGAAATGCAGGACATGGTCAACGCTCTCCCCCCGGAGATGACAAAGGCGCTGAACTATGACCAGATCGCCACTGGACCCGGCTACGCACAGGCCACCCTGTACGGACTCCTTGGCTTCATGCTGATGACCATAGCCTCTGTCGCCTGGGGCGCCGCGGCCGTGGGCGGGGACGAGGAATCGGGTCAGCTGGAACTGACCCTGGCCCACGGTGTGACCCGCGGCCAGGTGGTACTGGAGCGGGCGCTGGCACTGTTCCTGCGCGTGGTCCTGCTTGCTGCCCTGGTCTGTGCGCTCGTCTGGCTGCTGAACGGGCCCGCGCAGCTGGATATCAAGCTGGACAATCTGCTGGGTGCCACCGTCCTGTTTGCCGGGCTGGCGCTCCTCAGCGGAACGGCTGCCCTGTGCGTCGGCACTGTCACGGGCCGGCGGACCTATGGACTGGCCGCGGGCGCCACCGTGGCCGTGCTCGGTTACGTGTTCAACGCCGTGGGGCGCCAGAGCAAGGAGGTGGAGTGGCTGCTGGAGCTGAGCCCCTACCACTGGGCGTACGGCAATTCGCCGGTGGCCAACGGGGCGGACTGGGCGGCGGCAGCGTGGCTGTGGGGCATTTCGGCGGCACTCGTTGCGGTGGCCGCCGTCGCACTGGAACGGCGGGACGTGGGCGCTTAGGCGCTACGCTTCCCAGTCATGCGGCGCCGGCGTCCTGCTGCCAGGCAGCGCACTGGACGCCCGCCACTCGTGGATCCAGTCGGGGAGGACCAGGTCCGCAGGCGGCTCGCCGAACTCGCGCAGGATCTCCTCCTGGCTGACCGGCCGGCCCTTGGCCACCAGCCGGGTGGCGATGTACGCGCGGGCATAGACCTCGCCGTCGGCCACCATGCGCTGCTCGAAGAAGATCGCCTTGGCATCCAGCCCGATGATCCGGGTCTCGATGGCGTAGTGCTGCCACAGCTGGAGGGACTTCCGGAAGGCGATGGTCTCCGCGGCCACCACGGGGCCCCATCCGCGCCGGCGCATCCGCTTCCAGACTCCGCTGCGCACCATGAGGTCGAACCGGCCCAGGTCCATGAGGGACAGGTACATGCCGTTGTTGACATGCAGGGCGATATCGATGTCCGTGGGCAGCACCCGCAGCGGGAGTGAGGCACTGTCCCAGACCGTCACCGGCGGGCGGCGCGAGGATCGGAAGAGCATCAGGAGGGTTCTCAGGAGCAGGTGCATCCCCTTATGCTACCCGCCAGTAACATGCATGGCTGCAGCCGGCGGTGGAGCTGTTAGTAGGATTTCCTGCATGACCCAACAACGCTACCGGGACCTGGCGGACTGGCCGCTGACGGTGACTGCGCTCGTCTTCCTGGGAGCGTACGCATGGCAGGTGATTGGCAGGCTGGAGGGCAGTGCGGCCATCTGGCTCGAGGCAGTCATGTGGGCGACATGGGGCATCTTCGTGGTGGACTACCTGGCAAACCTGTGGCTCGCGGGCGACCGCAGCACCTGGTTCATCCGGAACCTGCATGAACTGGTGATTGTGGCCCTGCCGTTCTTCCGGCCGCTGCGCCTCCTCCGCCTGGTGACGCTGCTGTCCGTGCTGCACCGGACGCTGGGCGACACGCTCAGGGGACGCGTGGTCACCTACGTGGTGGGCTCGGCCACGATGCTGGTGTTCGTTGGAGCCCTCGCAGTCCTGGATGCGGAGCAGTCCGCGCCGGACGCGAAGATCATTACCTTCGGCGATGCCCTTTGGTGGGCCATGACCACCATCACCACCGTGGGTTACGGCGACATGTACCCGGTGACGCCGATCGGCCGCATGGTGGCGGCTGCGTTGATGATGAGCGGCATTGCCGTCCTGGGTGTGGTGACAGCGTCCATTGCGTCGTGGCTGGTCCAGCGGGTGGAGGATACCGCCGAGGCTGTGTCCGAGGCGGAGGAGCCGGTCCGTGCCGAAATGGCGGGGCTCGTGGCGGAAATTGCCGCGCTCCGGGCCGAGATCGCCGAGCTGCAGGAGCGGCGCACGCCGTAGTCCGCCCGGCTGCGGGCAAGTATCGGGTTGCCGGCGGTTGAGTAGTCGGTGCCGCGTTATCGGGTATCCCGCGCAAATATTCGGGTATTTCCTACTGGTGCCGCCCGCCGTGCTCCCTTCCTAGACTCGGGATTCCTAGGACCTGACACGTGCGGGCGGGTCCCCCGGGCTGGCTTCCCGGGGGTCCTGCCTCCTCACGGGGCCTCCGTATTTTCTGGGTATGCGGACGCTCCATCACGCGCCTTTTTGTGCAGCCCGGCAACAGCTGGGGGCGGCCGGGCGCATATTTCCTAAATCCGTCCTGCCTGCTGAAGCGCACAGCGCCAGCCTGCCTGGACCGAACCCGGATGGGCTACCCATGAACCAGCCATACCTCTCCACTCCCGAAGGCCCCAGCAGGAGCTTTGCCACCGATGAACCCCGCACCGACCTCACCGGCGTGCGGCCGGCCATCAGCAACAAGCTGTGGGCCGGCATGGCCACTGCCGCTGTGGTGGCCGCCGTCGGCGTCGGTGCCCTGGCGGCGCCTCCCGCGTCGCTGACCCAAAGCACGACGGCGATCGGCCAGGTTGCCGGAGCCGCGGCACCTGAAGTGCCGGCCGCCGCAGCGGAAGCTGTTTCCGCGGCAGAAGCGGCAGCCCCGGAAGCGGAAGCTCCGGCGCCCGCGGCTCCCGAAACGGCGCCACCGGCTGAACCGGCACCTGCCTCTGCTCCGGCGCCCGCCCCTGAACCCGCGCCTGCGGGTGATCCGAACGTCTACACCGTGGTGCCCGGAGATACTGTCGGGGCCATCGCGGCCAGTCACGGCGTGGACATGAACGCGATGCTCGCCGCCAACGGCCTCGGCCCGTTCAGCATCATTTACCCTGGCCAGACGCTGGTCCTGACCGGCCCGCCTGTTGCGGCGCCGGCGGCCGCTTCCCCCGCTTCCGCCCCCGTTGCAGCGTCCGTTCCCGCCCCGGCACCCCCAGCCGCCGCTCCGGCACCTGTCTTTGCCGCACCCGCGGTCCGCACCATTTATGTGGCGGGCGCCGGCGGCCAGGCCATGGTGGACGCCTGCATCGGTCCCATCCACTACACCCCCAATGACGGCTATTCGCTCTTCATCACGGAGCACGATTTCTGCGGCGGCTGGGCACGTTTCTCCGGCATTGGGGTGGGCGAGACGGTCAGCATCCCGGGCTATGGAACGTACACGGTTTCGGCACGGGGACAGGTGCCCAACCCGGGAACCACCAACGACGTGATTGCGGTCTTCGGCGGCTTCCCCCGGGCCATCCTGCAGACCTGCATCCCCGGCACCAGCCAGATGCTCCTGATCGCGCTGAACTGACTGCCAAGGTTGCCTTGGCATAGCTTGTCCGCGGTCCCTGGCCTTCAATGCAGGGAGCCGCGGACAAGGGCATGAACTGCGCCAGGAAGACCCCGGCTATGCGTTCATCCGCTTGCGCTCCGAGATATGCTCCACCAGTTCGCCCACGCGCTGTTCCGAGTAGTTGCGGGCGATGTCCCCCTGGCTGATGATGCCAACCAGCTTGTGGTCGGCGATCACGGGGAGCCGGCGGACCTGGTGTGTTTCCATCATTTCAATGGCGGCGTCAACGTTCGCGTCGGCATCGATCCAGTACGGCTTGCCCGAGGCGAGTTCGCTGGCCATCATTTCGCGCGGATCACGTCCGGCGGCCACGCACCTGATCACGATGTCACGGTCGGTGATCATGCCATGCAGCTTGCCGTCGTCGCCGCAGATGGGCAACGATCCGCAGTCCAGGTCCTTCATCATCCGGGCGGCATCTGCCAAGGACTGGTTTTCCTTAATACACTGTGCGTCCGTAGTCATGAATTCACGTACGGCACTCATTGGTCCTCCTTCATCGATTGGTATCGACGCAGGGCATCGGGCACATGCGCCGATGCTGCCAGACTACGCCCGGGCCGTGCCGATGTCGACGGCGGTTTGGCACCGTTCCGGGGCAGCTTCGGCCCCTGGACGGCCCACGTCAGTCAGCCGATGCCCGGCTCTTTTGGGCCCGGAACGTGAGGTCCAGCTCCCAGTCCTGGGGAGCCGTGGGGCCAAGTTGCCAGACGTACTCGTTCTTTAGCTTTGAACCGTCCGATGTGAAGGGGCCGGTGCGCAGCGGATAAAAAGCAATCGTCGGGAGGCTTGCCTCAGGTGAAGTAAGGATTGCGTTGTTGAAGTCACCGTTCATGCTTCTTAGTCGTTCAAGGATGTATGTCCGGTAGGAAGCTGCCTCGAAGGTGCCCTCGGTGGTGGCTTTCGAGGTGAGCTGAAGCGCGATGTGAAGCTGCCGGTTTCCCGACGCATCCTCAAAACTGACAAGCCGATGGTTTTCGACTGCTGACAGAAGGCTCTGGTCACTGCTAAGGACGTCGCGCAATGCATCCGGTGCCACAACTGCTCCGTTGAAGTCGACGGACAGGTCGCTCCTGCCGTAATGGAAGAGCACGGGCAGATCGAGGAACTGCTGGCGGATGACGTGTTCGAGCCCAAATTCCCGAAGCACAGCGTTGAGCTCACGCACGCGCAGCACGTGTCCGCGGTCATGAATGTTGTAACGGATCCGCGGGTTGACGTTCTCCTTGCGCACGATCGTGACGACGAGTTCGCCGTCCCCGTTCGTTTCGATGAGGTAGTCGTACGGGTTGAACTGGAAGATCATCGGGAGCACGCCGTATTCGTCCTGCCGGGTGAGCCGTGAGGACAGTTCCGGGTTGGCCGCGATCGCCTGGCGAAGCTCCACGGTGTAGTCCGTTTCGATGGCTATGTTGATCTCAAGGTCGGACGCACCGTAGGAGCCGAAGGCACTGTGGGCGTACTTCGTGATGTGGGCGCGCATGTTCTCGCTGATGCCCTCGCCGCCGAATGCCGCCACGATATCGTAGTCCTCCCAGATGATCCGATCGTCGTCGAACAGGGCTTTCAGGAAGGGCGGATAGCTAAGGATGATGTAGGTGTAATCCGGGCCGAACTCCAGCATCGTGGCGATTACCTTGTCACGGTCCGGGCCGATTGATTTGATCATTGTCACGTCTGTCAGGGAAGTCGTGACGTTCATCCCTGTTGCCCATGCTCCGAGTGAGAAGCAGTTGAGCACGAACGGCTGCTTCCTCAGTGTCTCGGCGGTGCGCGAAAAGCCAACTTGGAGCAGCTGCCTTGTGGCAAGACGTTCGTCGCGGCCACGCACCCAGCTGGTTGGAACACCCGAGCTTCCGGAAGATTCATCGACAACCACTCCATGGCGGGGAAGCACGCCGTCCACGCTGCGGGCAGGAATGGTCCAGCGTTTGATGTAGCTGTCCTTGTCCATCTCCGGCAGCGCGGCGAAGGCCTCCGCCACCGTCCTGCGCTTAAGGGAAAGCCTTCCACTGACGCCATGTTCGGAGAGGAACTCACGATAAGCAGGGACCCGTTTAGCCGCCATCTCAAAGGTCCGCCAGGCCCTCCAGCGTCCGGCGGTCCAACGGAAAGGTTCGATGCCCGGCATCAGCAGTATCCGGTGAGTTGAAACCCTTGGCGTAAAGACCCCGACGAATCTGTCCATAAGAAAGACGAACGCAAATATGAGCTTCTTATTCAAGGTGTGGCTCCTGTACGGACATGTCATCGGTGAGCAGCATCGAGGCCGCCGGGCGGCGGTGAGACTGTGGCGGGGTGTCGCTGTAACCGAACCTGAACAGCATCCACGCCATCCGGTTCGCTGTCTCGTTGATTCCAGCCTCCTCGACGAATTCTGCGTGAGAAGACGGGTTGGTGATCACAGTGCCAAAGGGGTGGAGGGATACGCCCTTTTCCGAAAAAAAGAGCCATACCTGCATGAACGTGCGCCCGGCTTCCAGGAAATGGCCCGGCTCCGCGAACGGGCCTTCCAACCATCCAAGCTGCCGCACGCCACGCATTGTGCGTAGATAGACGGCCTTTATGAAACCGCCGATGGCTGGGAAGGACCAAAGATTACGGTGCTTCATCGCGAATCGAAGCACCCGGCCGGGAATGATCATGGTCTCCGCGCTGAGACCGTCTGCCCGGGCTGCAGCCTCGTCCTTCGAAAACCGCAGCCACTCCATGATCTCGGCGTAGACCGCATTATTGCGCAAGTCGGAAAAGAGAGTTTTTTGATTGATCCGCACAAGCGATGAAACAGTGCGGCTGTCAGCGGTTGAATGAAATGCGTATCCTTGGCGGGCGGCAATGGAAGAAGCTGCCGTCAAAATCGCCTCATCGACCACCCGCTTGTCGTACGGCCGGCGCGACGTCCGCCTGGCCCGGAATGCGGCCAAAGCACTTTCGGCCAAGGGCGGGGAATGGGAGCCAGCTGCAGCAGGTTCCAATCGGACTGTGCCAATAAGATGCAGCCGGTCCTCGGCAGCGAAATCCATTTCGGAAAGCTCAAGGCTTTCCACGGTGCGGTAGCCCAGGGCCGCGGCCACCACGGACAGTGACTCCAGGAAGACCCCCGCGCACACGTGGCCGAAAGGGATTCCGAAAGATTCGGCAGGCAGCCCAAGGTCAAGGTCATAATAGACAACTGCAACGGTCTCGCTGATCGGCCTCAGCTTTATCGGCTGGGAATTATGCGGCGAGGGATACCAGCGGACCTCCTCGGCGATATCGAGCCAGGGTCCCTCAACATCGTCAGACATGCCGGCCACCGACAATTTCCCCCCATAAAAATTGCGAATATGTGAGAACACTATCTGCGGCATCATCAAGATCCGCCCAGATTTGTCACAGGATTGGAAAAAGATCGGGCAGCCTGCCCACCTGGCGTGATCCGAAGCCGATCCAGGGCGGCGGCCCGCAGCGGCCGGGCATGACAAAGGCCCGTAGCTTCCTGGAAACTACGGGCCTTTCCTTGGGTGGCAGATGAGGGATTCGAACCCCCGTAGGCGTTGCCAGCTGATTTACAGTCAGCCCCCTTTGGCCGCTCGGGTAATCTGCCGAACTTCAAAAGAAGTACCCGCCGATGCAGTCTGCAGAACGTCCGTTTCCGGGCCGTTCCGCTTCCAGTAACCGCGGGCAAGACAACTTTACAGAACTTCCGCCGAAGAATCGAATCGGGCCGCGCAGGCCCGGAAATCCCTTGAAACAACGGGGAAAGGAACGGATTCAGGCCTCTCCCAGAATCCTTCCGGCAAGCCGGGCCTCGAACTTCACGGCCTGCTCCTCAGTGATCTGGTTCAGCTGGACTGCACGCAGCAGGTCCTCGCTGACTCCCTCCATCCGGGATGAAGCATCGGCCACCGGAGCGAGGGCGATGGAGGCAGCCACCGCTGCTGCGGCCACCGACGACGCCGCTGCGGCCACCGCCCCCGCTGCTGCCGAGGTGGTGCGGGTGGCGTTACGGACGGCCTGGCGGTGCATGGTGTTCCCTTCGAACAACTTCCCAACACGTTCAACTGTTCTCCGCCCTCCTTCGTTCCTGCAGAGCGTCCGCTGGGAGGGAACTGTGAATCCCTGAGCCCCTCAACGCGGCCATCCGTATTAGGCTGGAATGCAGTGATAACCCCCTGTCCGCGCACAGGGCTTCCACCGGCAAAAGGAGAGTCATGGCAGGCGAGTCAACGTTCGACGTCGTAAGCAAGGTAGACAAGCAGGAAGTGGCCAACGCGCTGAACCAGGCGCAGAAGGAGCTGGCCCAGCGCTACGACTTCAAGGGCGTCGGCGCCGAGGTGGATTTCAGCGGCGAAAAGATCCTGATGAAGGCGAACTCCGAGGAACGCGTCCTGGCAGTGCTGGACGTGCTCCAGTCCAAGCTGATCCGCCGCGGCATCTCGCTGAAGTCGCTGGACGCCGGCGAGCCCTATGCGTCCGGCAAGGAGTACCGGCTGGAGGCCTCCATCAAGGAGGGCATCGCGCAGGACCTTGCCAAGAAGATCAACAAGCTCATCCGGGACGAAGCCCCCAAGTCGGTCAAGTCCCAGATCCAGGGCGACGAGCTCCGCGTGACGTCCAAGTCCCGCGACGACCTGCAGGCCACCATGGCCCTGCTGAAGGACTTCGAGGAAGCCGACCTGCAGTTCGTGAACTTCCGCAGCTAGCCGTCCGCCGCCGTCGTTCTCGACGCGCATAATTTCGGCCGACACGCAAGAGGCCGGCGCACCCGGAATAGGGCTGCGCCGGCCTCTTTGCGCGTCCCGGAGACGCCGGACGTCAGCCCAGCGGCCGGCCTGCCATCCGCTCCAGCCGGGAAATCCGGTCCCGCATGGGCGGATGCGTGGCAAACAGCTTGGTCATCGCACCGCCGCGGAAGGGGTTGGCGATCATCAGGTGCGAGGCATTCACCAGCCGCTGGTCCTGCGGCAGCGGTGCGATGGTGACGCCCCGCTCGATCTTGGCCAGCGCTGAGGCGAGCGCCAGCGGATCGCCGGTCAGCTGCGAACCGTCCTCGTCGGCGTCGTACTCCCGGGTCCGGGAAATGGCCATCTGGATCAGCGACGCCGCGAAGGGGGCGAGGAGCGCCATGGCCAGCATCGCCAGCGGATTGGAATTGCGCCGGTCACCGCCGCCGAAGAACAGGAGCATCTGGCCCACCGACGTGATCACGCCTGCGACGGCGGCGGCCACGGACGAGGTGAGGATGTCCCGGTTGTAGACGTGCATGAGCTCGTGGCCCAGGACTCCGCGGAGCTCCCGGGCGTCCAGCAACTGCAGCATTCCCTCGGTCACGCACACGGCGGCGTTCCGGGGATTGCGGCCGGTGGCGAAGGCGTTCGGGTTCATGGTGGGCGAGAGGTAGATGCGCGGCATGGGCTGGTTGGCGCGGACGGACAGTTCCCGGACCATCTGGTACAGCTGCGGCGCCTGCGGTTCCGTGACGGGGTAGGCCGCCATGGCGCGGATGGCGATCTTGTCGCTGTTCCAGTAGCCGTATGCCGTCGTGGCCACGCCCACGAGGGCCATGATCCAGATCGGCGCGGAGCTGCGGGTACTGGTGCCGATCAGCGCCCCGAGGCCCAGCAGCACCGCCCACAGCACCCCGAAGAGCGCCGCGGTCTTGAGCCCGTTGTAGTGTTTGTGCACGTCTCCTCCTTACTCACTATGGAAACGGCTGTCTAGGGGGCAGGGTTCCGCGCGTCGTACCTTCGGAAGCCCGGCTGGAGGCTGGCCGCCGCCCAGGCCCCGGCGATGCACAGCCCGCCGCCGAGCAGCAGGACCCAGCCCTCGGCCGCGAGCCTGGTGGCGCCGCCGGCCAGCAGGTCGCCGATCCTGGGACCGCTGGCCACCACCACGATGAAGACGCCCTGGAGCCGCCCGCGGAGGTGGTCCGGTGTGGCCGCCTGGAGGATGGTGTGGCGGAAGACGCCGCTGATGGAATCGGCAATGCCCGCGAGCGCGCAGCAGACTGCCGCCGGGAGAAGCCAGGGCGTGACCGCCCCGTCCGGTGCACGCCCGGCGAGCAGCACCACCAGGCCGAAGGCCGCCATGGACGCACCCCACCCCATTACCGAGATGACCACGGCGCTCCCTTGCCAGCGGACGCCGCCGAGGGGTCCGGAAAACAGGCCCGCCAGGAAAGCGCCGACGGCGGTGGACGCCAGCAGGACGCCTACGGTCGCTTCGCCGCCGCCGATCATGACGGCACCGATGGCCGGCATCAGCGCCCGCGGCTGGGCAAGGACCATGGCCACCAGGTCGATCACGAAGGTCATCCGGAGGTTGGGCCGCGTGCCGAGGAAGCGGAAGCCTTCGACGACGGAGCGGAGTCCGGGCCTGCCCGGGCTCCCTGACGGCGGCAGGGGCGGCAGCCGGTAGACCGCCCACAGCACGAACGCGAAACTGGCGAAATCAAGGGTGTACGTCCAGCCGAACCCCACCCAGGCCACCAGCACGCCGGCCAGCAGCGGACCGGCCGTCATGGCGAGGCCGAAGGACATCATGCTCAGTGCGTTGGCCGCGGGCAGGAGTTCGGTGCGGATCAGCATGGGAAGGATGGCGCTGCGGGCCGGCTGGTTGATGGCCTGCGCGCCGCTCTGCAGCGCCACCAGGAGGTACAGGACCCATACGTTGCCCAGCTGCAGCCAGGACTGCAGCGCGATCAGTCCGGTGGCCAGCCACATGACGGTGGAGGCCAGCAGCGCCACCTGGCGCCTGTCATGGGAGTCGGCGATGGATCCGCCCAGCAGCCCGCCGATCACCAGCGGCACCAGGGCGAAGACCGCCAGCAGGCCGACGTAGAGGCTCTCCCCGGTTATCCGGTAAACCTCAAGGCTCACTGCCACCAGGGTGAGCTGGCTGCCGACGGCGGATACGGCCGAGCCCACCCAGAGCCGGCGGAACGCAGGGCTCTCCCGGAGCGGCGTGATGTCAGCGAGCAGTTTCCCCACCCTGCAACCCTAGCGGCGGCGGTTTCTTCCCGTTCACAACGTATTAGCCGAGCCTTATTGTGAGATGCTCATAATAAGTGCTTGAATGGTGGCATGACGGAACACTTTGACGGCCACGAGGCATGGGCTGCCGCCCTGCGTGCCCACGGCCGCAGGGTGACCAAGCAGCGGCTGGCGGTCCTGGCCGCCGTCGAACGCCACCCCCACTCCCCTGCCGAGAGCATCCTGGCCGCCGCCCGCGCCGAACTGCCTGAGCTGACTGCACAGTCCGTATATGTGGTGCTCGGCGACCTGACGGACCTGCACATGCTCCGCAGGTTTGAGCCCCCGCACTCCCCCGCCCTGTACGAGACGCGGGTGGGCGATAACCACCACCACGCCATCTGCATCAGCTGCGGCCGGGTGGAGGACGTCGACTGCGCAGTGGGCCACGCACCCTGCCTCACCCCCCACTGGGATGAAAACGCCAAGCCGATGACCATCCAGATCGCCGACGTCATGTACCAGGGCATCTGCCAGGACTGCCAGCAGTCCCAACAACTTCCTTCCAATCGTCCCCCGCAAGAAATAGAGAAATAGGAGAACAATGACTGCCATTTCAACAACCCAGTCAGGTGCCCCCGTTACGTCGGACGCGCACTCGAAGTCAGTCGGTGCCGACGGTGCCATCATCCTGACTGACCACTACCTGGTGGAAAAGCTCGCCCAGTTCAACCGCGAGCGGGTGCCGGAGCGCGTAGTGCACGCCAAGGGCGGCGGCGCCTTCGGTACGTTCAAGGCCACCGAGGACGTGTCCAGGTACACCAAGGCAGCCTTCCTCCAGCCCGGCGTCGAGACCGAAATGCTGATCCGCTTCTCCTCCGTGGCCGGCGAAAGCGGCTCCCCGGACACCTGGCGCGATCCCCGCGGCTTCGCCGTGAAGTTCTACACCACCGAGGGCAACTACGACCTCGTGGGCAACAACACCCCGGTGTTCTTCATCCGTGACGGCATCAAGTTCCCGGACTTCATCCACTCCCAGAAGCGCCTGCCGGGCACGCACCTGCGCGACGCCGACATGCAGTGGGACTTCTGGACCCTGTCCCCCGAGTCCGCACACCAGGTCACCTGGCTCATGGGCGACCGCGGCCTGCCCGCCTCCTGGCGCGAAATGCAGGGCTACGGCTCGCACACGTACCAGTGGATCAACGCCGAGGGCGAGCGGTTCTGGGTCAAGTACCACTTCAAGTCCAACCAGGGCGTGAACTCCATGGGCAGCGAGCAGGCCGAGCAGCTGGCAGGCTCCGACGCCGACTTCTACATCCGCGACCTTTCCGAGAACATCGAGGCCGGCAACTTCCCGTCCTGGGACCTGCACGTCCAGGTCATGCCGTACGAGGACGCCAAGACCTACCGCTTCAACCCGTTCGACCTGACCAAGGTGTGGCCGCACGGCGACTACCCGCTGATCAAGGTGGGCACCATGGAGCTGAACCGGAACCCGGAAAACTACTTCGCGCAGATCGAGCAGGCCACCTTCGCGCCGTCGAACTTCGTGCCCGGCATCGCCGCTTCCCCGGACAAGATGCTGCAGGCCCGCATCTTCTCCTACGCGGATGCACACCGCTACCGCGTGGGCACCAACCACGCCCAGATCCCGGTGAACCAGCCCAAGAACCAGGTCAACAACTACAGCCAGGACGGTGCCGGGCGCTACCACTTCAACGCCCCGTCCGTGCCGGTCTACGCCCCCAACTCCGTTGGCGGCCCGGCCGCAGTCGAGCCGCAGAACCCGGCCGGCGGCTGGGAGAACGACGGCGAGCTGACCCTCGCCGCGCACTCCCTCCACGCCGAGGACAGCGACTTCGTCCAGGCAGGCACGCTCTACCGCGAGGTCTACGACGAAGCTGCGAAGGCCCGCTTCCTCGAGACCATCACCGGTGCAGTGGGCGGCGTCAAGAGCCCCGGCATCAAGGAACGCGCCATCCAGTACTGGACCAACGTTGACGCCGAACTCGGCGCCAAGCTGCGCGCCAACCTCGGTACCGCGGCTGCTCCGTCAGCTCCGTCCTCCGACGCTGAGGCTGCCAACAAGATCGGCTGATCCAGCTTCTTGCCGGGCTTCACGGCTTTGAGGGCACCCCGTCACGGTTTCCGTGGCGGGGTGCCCTTCTTTGCACATACGGGCCGGCGGCCGTGTCCATCTGCGTGGAGGGTCCCTAGGATCGCTGCATGACAACTTTCCAGGGCATACCTGCCGGCGCCTTCGGGTTCTATGAGGAGCTTCAGGACAACAACAACCGGGAGTGGTGGCAGGAACACAAGGACAGTTACCTGTCCCTGGTCAGGGAACCGCTTTCGTTACTGCTTGCGGAGCTGGAACCAAGGTTTGGGCCGGCGAAGCTCTTCCGGCCCAACAGGGACATCCGGTTTTCCGAGGACAAGTCCCCCTACAAGACGGCCCAGGGTGCGGTGGCATCCGTCCAGGAAGGGGTTGGCTACTACCTGCAGATAAGCGCTGACGGCCTGCTGGTGGGCGGCGGCTACCACTCGCATACGCCGGCGCAGCTGGCCAGGTACCGCAATTCCGTGGACGCCTCCGGCACCGGCGAGTCGCTCCGGCGGATCCTGGAGGCTGTTGCCGCGGCCGGCTTTGCCGTTGAGGGAGAGCAGCTGAAGACGGTGCCGCGCGGGTATGCGCGGGAGCACCCGCGGGCCGAACTCCTGAAGCACAAATCCCTCTCCGCCAGCGTCAACCTTGGCCGGCCGGACTGGCTGGCAACCCCTGCCGCGGTCCAGGACATCGCCGGGCTGTGGGAGGACCTGCGGCCATTGGTTGACTGGGTCAGCCGGCATGCTGCCCCTTGACCGGGGTCTCCTTCCCGGATGAGGCCGCGGCCGGGCGGTGCCCCTTCTTCGCCAGCTGGATCTGTTCGTACACGTGGTGGCGCAGCTCCGTGAAGCGCGGCAGGGAACGGGTATTAAGTTGGTCGCGCTCGTCCGGAAGGTCGATCGTAATATCCTCCTGGATCACGGTAGGCGAGCTGGAAAGGATGATTACCCGCTCGCCGAGGTAGACGGATTCGTCAATGTCGTGGGTCACGAAGAGCACCGTGACGCCCAGCTTTCTCCAGACCACCCGGATCAGGTCCTCAAGATCGGCCCGTGTCTGCGCATCCACGGCCGCGAACGGTTCGTCCATCAGCAGGACCTCGGGCTGGTACGCGATGGCCCGGGCAATAGCCACGCGCTGCTGCATGCCGCCGGAAAGCTGCCAGGGGTAGGACCGTGGCACATGCGAGAGCCCCACGGCCTCGAGGGCGTCATCCACCAGCCGGTCGCGTTCGGCCTTGGGCACCCCCTGGTTTTTCAGCGGCAGTTCCACGTTGTCGCGGACCCGCATCCACGGGAACAGCGAACGCCCGTATTCCTGGAACACCACGGCCATCTTCTTGGGTGGACCGGTCACCCGCTTGCCGTCCAGGAGCACTTCGCCTTCGGTCGGCGCCATGAGCCCGGAGATGCACTTGAGCAGCGTGGTCTTGCCGGAGCCTGAGGGCCCCACCAGGCAGGCCAACTCCCCCGCGCGCAGGTCAAAGGTGAGGTTCCGGACCGCCTCCACGTCACCGCCGTCGGTCTGGTAGACCTTCTTCAGCCCGCGGACGGAAAGGGTGGCCTCCGTTGTCGCTTGGGTGGGTTCAGGCTGCATTTTCTACCTCTTTCTGGCCGTGGTACCAGCGCAGGATGTTCCGCTCCGCCCACTGGAAGATGAAAGACATGGCCACGCCCAGCAGGCCCAGGACCACAATGCCGGACCACATTTCCGGGATGGCGAAGGACCGCTGGAACTGGACAATGATGAAGCCCAGCCCGGAGGACGAGGCAAACATTTCGGAAATCACCATGAGGATCAGCCCGAGGGACAGCGACTGGCGCACCCCGGCCATGATCTGCGGGCTGGCGGAAGGAAGCACCAGGTGCCGCACGCGCGCCCAGCCGCTGATGCCGTACGTGTGTGCCGAGTCGGAGAGCACCGGGTCCACAGCCCGCACACCCTCGATGGTGTTGAGCAGCACGGGCCAGACGCAACCGGAAATGATCACCATGACCTTCATGGAGTCGGTGATGCCCATCAGCAGCATCAGCACCGGCACCAGGACCGGCGGCGGGATGGCACGGAAGAATTCCAGCGTCGGTTCCAGCAGTGCCCGCAGCCACCGGATGGACCCGATCAGGACCCCGCCCACAACTCCGATGGCAATGGCCACCGCCACGCCCACCACCAGCCTGCCCAGGCTGGGCAGGACATCGGAAAAGAACCTGTCACCGAACCATACTTTGCCGAAGGTCCCCACAAGGTCGGCGGGCCGGGGGACAAAAAAGTTGACCGCTCCCAGGGTGGAGGACCACCAGACCAGGACCAGCAGGACGGGCAGGCCCACGATATAGCCGAGGTTTTTCAACGACCTCATACGATCACCTCCGAGCGCACAGACGAGTGCCATGCCAGGATCCGCTTCTCGATCTGGCGCATCACCATGTTGATCAGGACACCGATCAGGCCGGTGGCCAGCACCAGGGCGTACATGCCGGAGATGGCGCCGCCGGACTGGGCGAGGGCAATCTCCCGGCCCAGGCCCGGGGAACCGATCACCAGTTCCGCCGTGATGGCCAGGACCAGCGCCACCGCAGCGGCAAGCCGAACACCCGTCATCAGGTAGGGCAGGGCCGTCGGAAACACGACGTACCGGATGCGGGCCATCCGGCCCAGTCCGTAGGTCTTGGCAGTGTTGTTGGCGACCATGTCGACGTCGGCCACGCCGTAGAGCACCTGAATGAGGACCTGCCAGAAGGAGGCGTACACGATGAGCAGCAGGGACGACTCGATCTTTACCCCGAAGAGCAGCACGGCCAAGGGGATAAGGGCCACCGACGGGATGGGGCGCAGGAACTCGATGGTGGAGTTGGTGGCCTTCCGGAGGAAGCCGCTGGAGCCGATGATGAAACCGAGCAGGACGGCTGCGGCCACGGCGATCAGGAGGCCGAGGAACCACGCTTTCATGGTCTCTCCCACCGCAACCCAGAAGGCCGTGAGGCCGAAGTCAACAACCAGGGCGGCAACCACTTCACTGGCGGGCGGGAGGAACCGTTCATTAATCAGGCCGAGGCGGGGAATGAGCTCCCAGGTGGCCAGGAATCCGATGATCCCCGCGACTCCGAGCAGTTGTTTCGCCGCTCCCTTGCCGCCCTTCCTTCGGGGCCGCTCCGCCCGTGGAGCGGCCCCGCCGGTGGCCAGGGTTCCTGAACTCACGGGAGGAGGTCGTCCGCACTCGGCGCTTTGCTCAGGGTGCCGTACTTGGCCGCGGCATCGCCGAGCGTCTTGAAGGCATCCTTGTCGAAGTCAGTGCGGTAGCGCGGCAGGATCATCCTGGCCCGGGTGGCCTCGTCGATCTTCGTGTAGGTGCCCACGATGTCGCGGACTTCCTGCGGATGCTCCTGGGCGTACTCAAGGGACTTGTTCATGGCCCGGGTGAACTTCCCGGTCAGCTCCGCTTTGCCTTTGATGGTGTCGCCCTTGGTGAAGTAGCCGGCGATGTCCAGTTCCGGGCTCATTTCCACAAAGTTGGACGACACCACGGTTCCGCCTTCAGCAACGGCCTTCGACAGGAAGGGCTCCAGGATCCACGCGGCGTCCACCTGCTTGTTGGCCAGGGCCGCCGGGGCGTCCGGGAAGGCTACCTCCACGAACTTCACCCCACTTGGATCACCGCCGTCCTTCTCGATCACCGACTTGATGGTGGTGTCGCCGATATTGGAGAGGTTGTTCACGGACACCGTTTTGCCGGCCAGGTCCTTCGCGGACTTGATGTCCGAGCCGGCCGGGGCCACGACGCCGCCGATGTCCTTGCCCTTCTCGCCGGTGGTGGAGGCGCCGTTGGCCACGAACTTCAGGTCCAGCCCTTTGTCCTTGGCGACCATCACCGAAATCAGGTTGGAGAACGCGAAGTCGAAGCTGCCGCTGACCACGCCGGGGACAATCGCCGCGCCGCCCGTGGCCGTCTGGATGTCCAGCTGAAGGCCTTCGTCCTTGAAGAATCCCTGCTTGTCGCCAAGGTAGATGGGGGCACAGTCCACAATGGGGATGACGCCGACGCTGACCTTGGTCAAGCCCGCGCCGCCGCCCCCGGTGGCCGGTGCGCTTCCGCCGCCGGTGGAACTGGGCGAGCCGCTTCCGCAGGCCGCCAGCCCCAGGACAGAGGCAACTGCCAGGATGGAAATAAGACGACGTTTCATGATCACTCCTTCGTGCCCATGACCGGGGGCTGACCCGCCCCCAAGCCCAGTGTTCGACATTCGAACAGAAGTTCGACTATCCGATTCAATCATGGTACGACTGCCAGCACATCCGTGTACGGCTCATTGTTACAGCTCTGAGACGGCACCGTAAGGGACAGTTTC
Source organism: Paenarthrobacter sp. NEAU-H11 (assembly GCF_050573415.1). Classification (NCBI taxonomy): domain Bacteria; kingdom Bacillati; phylum Actinomycetota; class Actinomycetes; order Micrococcales; family Micrococcaceae; genus Paenarthrobacter; species Paenarthrobacter sp. NEAU-H11. The sequence continues at coordinate 51,697 of NZ_JBNZGA010000002.1, forward strand.
CAGTGGCCAGGCCTGGATTTCCGCAGTTCCTGCCAACGCCCGGCCTGCGGCGCCGGGGACGGCTCAGCCCTGCCCGCCACCGGGCGCCAGGCGCGTTTCCAGGTTGTTGAAGAAGACCGCCAGCATCAGCTCGAAGGCCTTGGTGGCCGCTTCCGGCTCATTCATGACCACGAAGTCGAACTGCAGCCCGTAGAAGGTGGACGTGAACAGCCGGGCGTCGGTGTCGGCAAACTCCTCCGGAATTCCCTGCACCATGAGCCAGTCGCGGGTTTTATGGTGGAGCATCCGGAAGTGCTCCTGCGACGTTCCCCTCGGTTCGGCGGCCACGATGTCCTGCGCCGTCGCTTCGAATTCCAGGCGCGTCAGGTGCCGGTTCCGCTGGGCCATGGTCCACTGCCAGGAGTCCAGCAGGAAGTCCCGCCAGGCGGCACGGTCGATGTCGTGCACATCGGTGTTGCGCATCCGGTCCAGCCGGGACTCGATGGAAACCACAATGTCGTTGATCAGCTGGTCCCGGCTTCCAAAGTGGTACACCAGCACATACGCGCTCATCCCCAGGCCCTCAGCGAGGCTCCGGAAGGTGAGCTCGGCAAGCGTTTTGTCCATCAGGTAATCCAGGATCGCGGCCAGGAGTTCTGCCTTGCGTTCGGATCGTGTGGGACGGGCCATGTGATCCATCCTAGAAGCCGGACATGCGAATGCCCGCCCTGGCCAGGCCAGGGCGGGGCGGGCATTCGCACGGGGTGTCAGGCGCGGGTGAGCTCGTCCTCGCCGTCGCGCACTTTGTCAGCAGCCGGTCCGTTGACCGCCGCGCTCGCGACGCCGAAGCGTTCGTTGAGGCGGGAGTGGCGCTGGCCGTAGGAGAAGTAGATCGCCATGCCGATGACCAGCCAGACCGCAAAGAAGATCCAGGTCTCCACCGCGAGGTTGGTCATCAGGTAGAAGCACAGCACGGCGGACACGACGGGCAGGACCTTGCCGAACGGTACGCGGAAGGCCGGCTTCAGGTCCGGGCGCTTCTTGCGGAGCACCAGGATGCCCAGGCTTACCACCACGAAGGCGGACAGCGTCCCGATGTTGATCATTTCTTCCAGCAGGTCCACGTTGGTCAGCCCGGCGACCAGGGCGACGGCGGCCCCGCAGATGATCTGGAGGCGCACCGGTGTCGAACGCTTCTGGCTGGTCTTGGACAGTGCACGGGGAAGTAGCCCGTCGCGGCTCATGGCCAGCACCACGCGGGACAGGCCCATGAGGAGCACCATGATCACGGTGGTCAGGCCCACCAGGGAGCCGAAGGCAATGATCTTGGCCGCCGAGGTGTCCCCCACTGCTTCGAAGGCCGTGGTGAGGGTGGGGTTCTCGGCCTCGGCAAGCTGCGTGTAGGACACCATGCCCGTGAGTGCCAGGGACACCAGGATGTAGAGCAGGGTTACCAGGGCCAGGCCGCCGAAGATGCCGCGCGGCAGCGTCTTCTGCGGGTTCTTTACTTCTTCCGCCGAGGTGGCCACCACGTCAAAGCCGATGAAGGCAAAGAAGACCAGAGCGGCGCCGGCGAAGATGCCAAGGGTGCCGTACTGGGCGGGGGCGGCTCCGGTGAGGAAGCCGAAGAACGACTGCTTCAGGACGTCGGCGCCACCGGCGCCGCCGGTCGGCTGGGCGGCCGGGATGAACGGGGCGTAGTTTTCGACCTTCACGTAGGTGAAGCCCACCACGATGACAAAGAGGACGACGCCGATCTTGATCAGGGTGAAGATGTTGCCTACGCGGGCGGACAGCTTAGTGCCCAGGACCAGCAGCACGGTGAAGACGGCCACGATCAGGAAGGCACCCCAGTAGAGGTCAATCCCGCCCAGGGAGATCGCCGGCGGAATATCGGCGCCCATGAGGGCGAATACCTTGCTGAGGTAGATGCCCCAGTACTTGGCGATCACGGCCGCGGCGGTGAAAAGCTCCAGGATCAGGTTCCAGCCGATGATCCAGGCCAGGAGTTCGCCCATGGTGGCGTAAGTGAAGACGTACGCGGAACCTGCCACGGGGATGGCGGTGGCGAACTCGGCGTAGCACATGATGGCCAGCGCGCAGGTTACGGCGGCGATGGCGAAGGACAGGGTCACGGCGGGACCGGAGAAGTTGGCCGCAGCCTTGGCGCCAACGGAGAAGATGCCGGCGCCGACAGCAACCGCGACGCCCATGATCATCAGGTCCCAGGTACTGAGGGAGCGCTTCAGCTTGCGCCCGGGCTCATCGGCGTCGGCGATCGACTGCTCGATGGATTTGGTCCGGAGAAGGTTCATTGGGGGATCACAATCCTGGTTTCGGATGGAAACAGACCTATTAACGGTAGTGTCCATCCACTGGACGGGCCCAATTGTCCCGAATGGTGAGACGGTTACTCTGCCGAACTTTATTCCGGCAAAGCACTTGGGACCCTTCAGATGAAGGGTCCCAAGTGGTAGTTGGTCGAACCGGCCTAGGCGGGCCAGTCCATCAGGGCGGACCGGATCAGGAACCTTTTTCCCTCCGGCGCCTCGACCGAAAAGCCGCTCCCCCTGCCCGGCACCACGTCCACCGTCAGGTGCGTGTGGCTCCAGTAGCTGAACTGCTCCCGCGACATCCAGAATTCCAGCGGCCGCGGTTCCAGTCCCTCGGAGAGGTCGAAGAGGCCAAGCAGGACGTCTGCTTCCGCGGTGATGAAGTCGCCCGCCGGATAGCACATGGGCGAGGACCCGTCGCAGCAGCCGCCGGACTGGTGGAACATGAGCGGACCGTGCTGGAGCCACAGTTTCCGCAGCAGCTGCACGGCCGCCGGGGTGAGCGCCACCCGGGAGAAGTCCTCCCCGGGCAGCGTCACCCCGGCCTCAAGCCTGTCCAGCGGCATCAGAACCTCAGGACTACGCGGCCGTCGATCTTGGCGTGCTTCATTTCATCCAGGACGGCGTTGACCTCCGAGAGTTCCCGGACGGACACCGTGGGGTGGATCTTGCCCTGGGCGTAGAAGTCCAGCGCCTCCTCCAGGTCCTGTCGGGTGCCCACGATTGAACCGCGGACTGTCAGGCCCTTGAGCACAATCTCGAAGATCGGTGCGGGAAAGTCGCCGGGCGGCAGGCCGTTGAACACGATCGTCCCGCCACGGCGTGCCATGCCGATCGCCTGCCCGAAGGCCGAGGGATGCACCGCGGTGACCAGTACTCCATGGCATCCTCCGGTTTCGCGCTGGATGACTTCCACCGGGTCCTCATGCAGGGCGTTGACCGTCAGTTCGGCGCCGTGCGCCTTCGCCAGGGCGAGTTTGTCGTCGGCAATATCCACGGCAGCCACCCGGAGGCCCATGGCGACGGCATACTGGACGGCGATGTGACCAAGGCCGCCGATGCCGGAAATGGTGACCCACTGCCCCGGCCTTGCTTCGGTCATTTTCAGGCCCTTGTAGACGGTGACGCCGGCGCAGAGCACCGGCGCCACCTCGACGGGGTCGGATCCCGCCGGTATGCGGGCGGCGAAGCGCGAGTCCACCAGCATGTACTCGCCGAACGAGCCGTCAACACTGTAGCCGGCGTTCTTCTGCACTTCGCAGAGTGTTTCCCAGCCGGTGCGGCAGTACTGGCAGTCGCCGCAGGCGGACCAGAGCCAGGCATTGCCCACCAGGTCACCGACGGCCAGGTCGGTGACGCCCTCGCCGAGGGCCACCACTTCCCCCACGCCCTCGTGGCCGGGGATGAAGGGCGGTGAGGGCTTGACGGGCCAGTCACCTTCCGCCGCGTGGAGGTCGGTGTGGCAGACGCCGGTGGTCAGGACCTTGACCAGTGCCTGTCCCGGGCCGGGGGCGGGAATCTCGAGGTCCTGGACCTGGAGGTCCTTGCCGAATTCGGTTACTACTGCTGCTTGCATTCTCGTCGTCATTGGCGAAATCCTTGCGTCGTTGTAGCGGGTTTGGAACTGGGGTGCAGCGGCTACTTCTAGAAGAAGCCGAGCTTGTTTTCGTTGTAGCTGACCAGCAGGTTCTTGGTCTGCTGGTAGTGGTCCAGCATCATGGCGTGGTTCTCGCGCCCGATGCCTGAGGACTTGTAGCCGCCGAACGCGGCGCCCGCCGGGTAGGCGTGGTAGTTGTTCACCCAGACACGGCCGGCCTGGATTTCCCGGCCTGCCCGGTATGCCACGTTGCCGTTGCGGGACCAGACGCCGGCGCCGAGGCCGTAGAGGGTGTCGTTGGCGATGCCCATGGCGTCGTTGTAGTCGCTGAACTTCGTCACGGCGACCACCGGGCCGAAGATCTCCTCCTGGAAGATCCGCATCTTGTTGTGGCCCTCGAAGACCGTGGGCTGGACGTAGAAACCGCCGGCAAGGTCGCCGGGCAGCTCGGCCCGGGCGCCGCCGGTCAGGACCGTGGCGCCTTCCTGCTTGCCGATGTCGATGTAGGAAAGGATCTTCTCGAGCTGGTCGTTGGAGGCCTGCGCCCCGACCTGGGTTTCGGTGTCCAGTGGGTTGCCCTGGACCATCTTTTCCACCCGGGCAACGGCGTCGGCCATGAAGGACTCGTAGATGTCTTCCTGGACCAGCGCGCGGGACGGGCAGGTGCAGACCTCGCCCTGGTTGAAGGCAAACAGCGCGAAGCCCTCCTGCGCCTTGTCGTAGAACGCGTCGTTCTCCTGGGCGACGTCGTTGAAGAAGATGTTCGGGCTCTTGCCGCCGAGCTCAAGGGTCACCGGAATCAGGTTCTGGCTGGCGTACTGGCTGATCAGCCGCCCGGTGGTGGTCTCGCCCGTGAAGGCGATCTTCCGGATCCGGGGGCTGGAGGCGAGCGGCTTGCCTGCCTCGACGCCGAAGCCGTTGACCACGTTCAGGACGCCGGCGGGGAGCAGGTCGCCGATGAGCTCCATCAGGACCAGGATGGACGCCGGCGTCTGCTCGGCGGGCTTGAGCACCACGGCGTTGCCGGCGGCGAGGGCGGGCGCGAGCTTCCACACGGCCATCAGGATGGGGAAGTTCCACGGGATGATCTGGCCGACGACGCCGAGCGGCTCGTGGTAGTGGTAGGCGGTGGTGTCCTCGTCGAGCTGCGAGAGCCGGCCCTCCTGGGCGCGGACGGCGGAAGCGAAGTAGCGGAAGTGGTCCGCGGCCAGGGGCATGTCGGCGTTGAGGGTTTCGCGGACGGGCTTGCCGTTGTCCCAGGACTCGGCGACGGCCAGCATTTCCAGGTTCTCGTCGATCCGGTCAGCGATCTTGTTCAGGATCGCGGCGCGCTCGGCCACGGAGGTCTTGCCCCAGGACGGCGCAACCTTGTGCGCGGCGTCGAGCGCCAGTTCAATGTCCTCCGCCGTGCCGCGGGCAACCTCGCAGAAGACCTTGCCCGTGACCGGGGTGACGTTTTCGAAGTACTGGCCCTTCACCGGGGCCACCCATTCGCCGCCGATCCAGTTCTCGTAGCGGTCCTTGAACGTGACCTTCGAACCCTCGGTGCCGGGCTGGGCGTAAACAGTCATTGCTAGCTCCTTTGCTGTGCATGGGGCGGAGGCCGGCTCATGGCCTCCGCCGTTGCACTCAGCGTAGGAGGGCAAAGGTTGCAGTCAGGTTGCAACCCTGTGGCCCACATCACAGGGGCTCATTGTCAGGCGCGCAGTTCGGCTTCCAGCCGCTCGAGGTCGGCGACGACGGCGGCACGCTTGGGCGAGCGGGCAGGCAGCAGTTTCAGGGCGGCACGCCGGACCCCGACGTCGTCCCTCGCCTCGGGCAGCTCAGCGTACTTGAGCAGCGTTTCGGCGCTGCCGTCCGTGAGGACGGCTTCCCGCATCAGGGACGAGACCCTGTCCCGGAGGTCGATGATGCCGGGGGCCTCGGACTTGGGCAGCACGGCCCCGCGGTAGATCTCCAGAGCGATCCGGTGGGCGCCGCGCTGCAGGCAGTTAAGGACCTGGCCGCTGTCCGGCACCAGGTCCAGGGGCAGCCGGTACGGCCGCGAGCCGGGAACGGCGGCCGGATTGAGCTGCTGCAGGACCTTGCGCAGCCGGACCATTTCGGCGCGCAGGGTCATGGTGGAGCCGTCGCCCGGGTACAGGAGGACGCTGAGTTCCTCGGCGCTCAGTCCGTCCGGGTGCGAGCTCAGCAGGGCGAGGATTTCGCTGTGCCGGGCGGACAGCACCACGGTTTTGCCCTCGATGCTGAGCAGGGCCTGGTCGCGGCCCAGCAGCTGGAGGCTGTTGCGGTACAGGCTGCCCTCCTTCGCCCCCGGCACCGGTGACCGGGAAGCGCTGCCCTGGCTCCGCCGTCGTGCAGGCCTGCTGGCCAGCGACGCCGCCAGCTGCAGCCGTTCAACCCGCAGCTGCGCCTGCGCGGCGGCCACGGTCGCCTCGACGAGCGACAACGTGTGGGGTGCCACCGCCGTGGCCGTACCGGTGATGTCCACCACGCCCAGGACGGCGCCGGAATCCGGATCGTGGAAAGGAACAGCGGTGCAGCTCCAGGGATGGACGGTGCGCTGGTAGTGCTCGGCCCCGGCGATCTGGATTCCCCGGCCCAGGGCAAGGGCGGTTCCGGGGGCACTTGTTCCCACCGTTGCCTCGGACCAGTCGGCACCCGGGACGAACATCATGCCCTCGGCGCGGCGCTGCAGCACGGGGTCCCCGTCCACCCACAGGAGCCGGCCCACCTCGTCACCCACTGCCACCAGCAGGCCGCTGTCGTGGCTGGGCTGGACCAGGAGCTTGTTAATGACAGGCATGATGGCGGCCAGGGGGTGCTGGCTGCGGTAGTCCTCCAGCACGTCCCGGTCCATGGCGAGCGGGGCTGCCGGGCTGTCCGGGTTTGCCTTGAAACTGGCCGAACGCTGCCAGGACTCTTTGATGAGCTTGCGCAGGCCTGGTATTTCCGGGGTGCCGGCAGCGGCACCGTCCAGGAACTCATGCCCGGCGAGGGCGGCTCGCTGGTGCGGCTCGGCCGGCTGGATCAGGTTCGTCATCGAACTCCCATGATGGTGCACGGCATTCGTTCTGCCAGCCCGGCAATTGTACCCCTCAGCCGGCTGAACGGCAGCCGCAAATGCGTTGCTTTTGGCGCCTGTGGCAGGCGGCAGTCCCCGGAACGGCGCGGTTGCGGGGACCAGCTGCCTGCAAAAGTTACGCAAACAGGGACGCGTCAGCCGCAAGGTTGGGGGGCGGGAACCGTTAGCCGCGGGAGATGCGGATCATCTCCTCGCGCGGCACCACCTTGATGCGTTCGCGGACCACGTGGTCCAGGCCTTCGGGCCCGGTCCAGGCAGCACCGAGGCCTGCTTCGTGGGCGTCGAGCCTGTTCCAGCCCTCCCATGTGGTGTATTCGATGCCGCGCTCTTCCAGCAGGTCGATAATCGCCTGCGGGTCAGGGTTCTTGGCCGGGGGCAGGGTCAGCCGGTCCTCAAGGAGGAAACCGATGGTTTCCAGGGCGTCGCCCTTGGTGTGGCCGATCAGGCCTACCGGCCCGCGCTTGATCCAGCCGGTGGCGTAGATGCCGGGAACGGGGTTGCCTTCAGCGTCCAGGACCCGGCCGCCTTCGTTGGGGATGACGCCCCGCTTGGCGTCGTACTCGAGTTCGTCCAGTGCGGAGCCGTGGTAACCGATGGCCCGGTAAACGGCCTGGACCGGGTACTCGATGTACTCCCCCGTGCCCTTGGCATTCCCGGTCCCGTCGAGCTGCATGCGCTCGAACTTGATCCCGCCCACCTTGCCCGTGCCGTCGTCGAGCACCTCTACGGGGCTGTGCAGGAAGTGCAGGTGGAGCCGCCTGGAGGACGGATTCTCGGACTCGGTGTGCTCCTCCACCAGCCAGTTGGTGAGCGTGTTCACCATGGTCTTGATCTGGTTGTTGCTGCGGATGGCGTCATCGGAGGCTTCGTCGAACTCGAAGTCCTCGGGGTAGAGCACAATGTCCACGTCGTTCATGTGGCTTAGTTCCCGCAGTTCCAGCGGCGTGAACTTCACCTGGGCCGGGCCCCGGCGGCCGAAGACGTGCACGTCCGTGACCGGCGAAGCCTTCAGCCCCTGGTATACGTTGTCCGGAATCTCGGTGCTCAGCAGCTCCTCAGGATGCTTGACCAGCATGCGGGCCACATCCAGTGCCACGTTGCCGTTGCCGATCACCGCGATTTCCTTCGCCTCCAGGGGCCACTCGCGGGGGACGTCCGGGTGGCCGTCGTACCAGGACACAAAGTCAGCGCCGCCGAAGGAGCCCTGCAGCTCGATGCCGGGAATGTCCAGGTCAGCGTCCTTGACCGCGCCGGTGGAAAAGATCACGGCATCATAGAAGGCCCGGAAGTCGTGCAGGGTGAGGTCCCGGCCGTACGTTACATTTCCCAGGAACCGGATGTCGCCGCGGTCCAGGACCTTGTGCAGCGCATTGACAATGCCCTTGATCCGGGGATGGTCCGGCGCCACGCCGTACCGGATCAGGCCGTACGGCGCCGGGTAGGCCTCGAACAGGTCGATGCTGACCGCGAAGTCGCCGTCCTTGACCCCGCTGGACTTCGTGAGGATGTCCGCAGCGTAGACACCGGCCGGCCCCGCGCCCACAATGGCGACGCGGAGGGGACGGGAGGAGGCGGATTCGCTGTGGTTGGACACCGGAAGCCCTTCTGAACTGGCTGTCTTGACGAGAATGCGCCGGACAGGTAGCGCACAGTCCCCTATTCTAGGGCTCAGCCGCTCTTCGCCAGCGGAACCACGTCACCTTCGCGGTACAGCAGGGCCCTGAGCTCGGCTTCGGCGGAGTCGGGCCGTTTGGGATCGATGGTTTCGCCCTCGTGGTAGTGATCCACTATGCGGGGATCGACGTAGCTCTTGCGGGCGATCGACGGCGTGTTGCCCAGCACCTCGGACGCTTCCATCATGGCCCGGGCGATGGCCCTCTTGCGTTTGGCCGCCGTCCGCCGGGCGCCTGTGCGGGCCAGGCTGCCCGCAGCCGCAACCGAGCCCCGCAGGGTCCGGAAGTCCTTGGCCGTGAAGTCGGATCCGGTCCGCTCCTTCACGTAGGCGTTGATGTCGGCACTGGTGACCGGCTTCCACTGCCGTCCCTCCTTGTACGCCAGGAGCCGGGCATTGGGGCCGCGCCGCTTGAGCAGCCGCAGCAGGACGGCGAGGTCTGCGTCGCGGAATTCCGACTCCCAGTCCTTGCCGCTCTTGGCGGGAAACTTCAGCAGGATACGGTCCTTGCGCACCGTCACGTGGGCGCAGAGCAGGGTGGCGAGCCCGTGGCTGCCGTTCTCGTTCGTGTACCGCTCAGACCCCACCCGCAGCGATCCGCTGTCCAGCATCCGGAAGGCCCCGGCGAGGACCCGGTCACGCGAAAAGCCCTCACTGCGCAGGTCCATGGTGACCCTGCGGCGGGCCGACGGCAGCGACTCCGCCAGTTGCAGGGAACGGTCGAATTTCACCCGGTCCTTCCGTTCCCGCCATTCCGGGTGGTAGATGTACTGGCGCCGGCCCACCGCATCCACACCGGTTGCCTGGATGTGCCCGTTCTCGAACGGGGCAATCCATACATCTGTCCACGCCGGCGGAATGCCGATACTTTCCAGCCGGTCCCGAACCGGACCGGGCGGCAAGGTGGAGCCGTCCAGGTCCCGGTAGCTGAAGCCTTTACCGGCAGCAACACGGCGGTAGCCTCGGCCCGAAGCGTTGCTGCGCCGGAGCCTCATGGGGCCGTGTCCGGCCGCTTGGCGAAGATCATAAAAGCAAGCCTACTGATTATTTGCCGGTTGCGTGCCCTGCCTGCTGGAATACCTGCCCCCGGGGTGGTGTTATGGGTTCCGTGCCCACTCCCGATGGATCCTCCCCCGCCAGTGCCCCGGCTCCCGCCGCTGCGCCCCGTCCTTCCCGGGCAGCCGGCCCCAAAGCCGCCGGTCCCAAGGCCGTAGATAAGGAGACGACGGCGGGAATCCTCTTTGGCATCGGGGCTTACGGGCTGTGGGGGCTGCTCCCGCTGTACTTCTTTGTCCTCATGCCGGCGGGCGCCGTCGAAATCGTGGCCAACCGGGTGGTGTGGTCCCTGCTGTTCTGCGCCCTCCTCATCATGGCCACCCGTTCCTGGTCCGCGCTGGCGCAGGCCCTGCGGGACCGGGCCGTGCTTGGTTCGCTGGCCCTGGCCGCCCTCCTGATCGCCGTCAACTGGCTGACGTACACCTACGGGGTGACCACCGGGCAGGCCGTTGAGGCCTCCCTTGGCTACTTCATCAACCCGCTGGTGTCTGTCCTGCTGGGCGTGTTCGTCCTGAAGGAGAGGCTGCGTCCGCTGCAGTGGACCGCCGTCGGCATCGGTTTTGTGGCGGTGGGCGTCCTCACCTACTCCTACGGCAAGCTGCCGTGGATCGCACTGACCCTGGCCCTCAGCTTCGGCCTCTACGGTTTCGTCAAGAAGCGGGTGGGGTCCAGGGTGGACGCCGTCACCAGCCTCAGCGTGGAGAGCATGGTGCTGGCCCCGTTCGCGGCGGCCACGATGGTCTACCTGGCAGCCGCCGGAACAGCCACGCTCACCACACAGGGACCGGGCCATTTCTGGCTCCTGCTGGCCTCCGGCGTGATCACGGCGGTACCGCTGCTGTTCTTTGGAGCCTCGGCCCGCCGCCTTCCCCTGACAACCATCGGGCTGCTGCAGTACTTCGCGCCAGTGCTGCAGTTCATCCTGGCGCTGGTGGTGTTCAGGGAAGCGATGACCCTGGACCGCTGGATCGGCTTCGGCGTGGTGTGGGTGGCGCTGCTGGTCCTGACCGTGGACATGCTGCGCACGGCCCGCAAGGCGTCCGTGGCCCGGAGACGGAACCGGGCGGCCCTCAAATCCCCCTAGCCCCCTGTTGCCGGGAACCCCGGTGGAGTAGGTTGCTCGGATGGAGGACTCATATCAGGTCATCGTGATCGGGGCCGGATTCGCCGGCACCGCTGCAGCCAGGGAACTTGGCCGCAAGGGCGTCCGCGTCCTGCTTATCGATTCGAACAACTACCACCAGTTCCAGCCGCTGCTGTACCAGGTGGCCACCTCGCAGATCGGCGTGTCCGCCATTGCCCGCCCCATCCGGTCCATGTTCCGGCGGATTCGCAACGTGCGGGTCCTGACCGCGGAAGTGGCCTCGGTTGATGTTGGAAACCGCACCGTCACCACCGACGAGGGTGACACGTTCCGCGCCCAGGTTTTGGTGATCGCCGTGGGCGCCGTGCCCAACTTCTTCAATACGCCCGGGGCGGAGGAGCATGCCTTCCCGCTGTACTCCGTGACCGACGCCACCAGGCTCGGAACCAGCGTGACCCGGCTGCTGGACCGGGCCGACCGCGAGCCTGGAACCGAAGTGGACATGGTGGTGGTGGGCGGCGGTCCCACGGGGGTGGAGACTGCCGGCGCCCTGGCGGAAAACACCAAGTTCGTTGTGGCAAAGTTCTTCTCCCCGGAACTGGCGGCCCGGTGCCGCGTGCACCTGGTGGACATGGTGCCGAGCGTGCTCGCCATGTTTTCTTCCAAGTCCCAGGAATACACCCGGCAACGCCTGGCGAAGATAGGGGTCCAGATGCATATGGGGGTGGGCGTCACCGAAGTCAGGGCCGACGGCGTGACGCTGGCTGACGGGACGGTCATCCCGGGCGGGATCGTTGTCTGGGCCGGCGGGCTGAAGGGCGGTGACCTCATCGCCGGCTCGGGGCTGCCGCAGGGAAAGGGCGGCCGGATCGACGTCCAGGCGGACCTGACGGCCCCTGGTGCGGAAGGCGTGTATGTCGTCGGCGACGCCGCCAACATCACCGATTCGACCGGAGCGAAACTGCCGCAGCTCGGTTCGGTGGCCCAGCAGGCCGGGAAGTGGGCCGCGCGCAACATCCTTGCCGACCTCAACGGCGGAACCCGGCAGCCTTTCCGCTACGTGGACAAGGGATACATGGCGATGATCGGACGGGGCGCGGCGGTGGCTGAACTTGGGCGCCGGCGCGTCCAGCTCCAGGGTCCGCTGGCTTTTCTGTCCTGGCTCCTGGTGCACCTTGCCCTGCTGTCCGGATTCCAGCAGAAAGTCCGCGCCCTGTTTTCCTGGCTCAACGGCTACGTGCTGCACAGTCCCGCGCAGGTGGTCATCGGCGAACCGGACAAAGCCCAGAGGTAGCGGCGCCTTAATCCCCCGAGGCCCCGGAACAGTAGTTCCGGGGCCTCGGGTTGTGTTCGCGCCGTTGCGAGGGACGCTAACTCTGTGGACTGCTACGCGTTGGCTTTGATGGCGGCGGCCAGGACGTCCAGGCCGTCGGTCAGCAGTTCGTCGGTGATGACCAGCGGCGGCAGCAGGCGGATCACGTTTCCGTAGGTGCCGCAGGTGAGGATGATGACACCTTCCTTCAGGCACGCGGCCGCCACGGCCTTGGTCAGCTCCGGGTTCGGTTCCTTGGAGCCGGCCTGGACCAGTTCGACGGCGAGCATGGCGCCGCGCCCGCGGACATCGCCGATGACGGCGGTTCCGGCACCGGCAAGCTCGGCCTGCAGCGCGCGGAGGCGGGTAGTGGCCAGGGCTTCAATGTGGCGGGCCCGGCCGTTCAGGTCGTACTCCTCCATGGAGCCGATGGATGCCAGCGCGGCAGCGCATGCCACCGGGTTGCCGCCGTAGGTGCCGCCCAGGCCCCCGGGGTGCACGGCGTCGAGCAGGTCTGCCCGGCCGGTGATGGCGGAGAGCGGCATGCCGCCGGCGATGCCCTTGGCCAGGGTCAGGATGTCCGGGACAACACCCTCGTGGTTGACGGCGAACCATTCACCGGTGCGGCAGAAGCCGGACTGGACCTCGTCCGCGATGAAGACGATGCCCTTCTCCTTGGCCCACGCGGCCAGTGCCGGGAGGAAGCCCTCGGCCGGGACAATGAACCCGCCTTCGCCCTGGATGGGTTCGATGATGATCGCGGCAACCTGGTCCCCGCCGATCTGCTTCTCGATCATGGTGATGGCGCGCTTGGCGGCCTCGGCACCGGTGATCTCCGGGTTTTCCTCGCGGTACGGGTAGCTCATGGGCATGCGGTACACCTCGGGCGCGAAGGGGCCGAAGTTGGTCTTGTACGGCATGGCCTTGGCGGTGAGCGCCATGGTGAGGTTGGTCCGGCCGTGGTAGGCGTGGTCGAAGGCCACGACGGCGTCGCGTCCGGTGGCGAGGCGGGCCACCTTGACGGCGTTCTCCACCGCCTCAGCGCCGGAGTTGAAGAGGACCGTGCGCTTCTCGTGGTCGCCGGGCGTGAGGCGGTTGAGCTGCTCCGCGAGGGCCACGTACCCCTCGTACGGGGTGACCATGAAGCAGGTGTGCGTGAAGTGCTCCACGGCTTCCTTGACGGCCCCGACGACGGCGGGATCGGACGCGCCCACGCTGGTCACCGCGATGCCTGAGCCGAGGTCGATGAAGGAGTTGCCGTCGACGTCGTGGATGATCCCGCCGTCGGCGTCTGCCACGTAGACGGGAACGGCGGAGGCGACGCCGGCGGCAACTACCGCCTTGCGGCGCTCGGCCAGTGCCACCGACTTGGGCCCGGGGAAGTCGGCCTGGACCCGGCGCTTCTGCTCCAGGCGGAAGGTGATGTCTGATGCGGTGGTGGTCATGGGGAGCCTTTCTGGAAAGCCTGGGGTTTGATGCGGAGGTTTGGCGGCGGGGTTATGCGTCGAGTGCACTCATGACGTGCTTGATGCGCGTGTAGTCCTCAACGCCGTACATGGAGAGGTCCTTGCCGTAGCCGGACTGCTTGAAGCCGCCGTGGGGCATTTCGGCGGTGAGGAGGATGTGGGTGTTGATCCAGACGGCGCCGAAGTCCAGGTCGCGGCTCAGGCGCATGGCCGTACCGTGGTCGGTGGTCCACACGCTGGAGGCGAGGGCATAGTCCACGTCATTCGCCAGTTCCACAGCTTCTTCCTCGGTGCTGAACTTCTGCACGGTGATGACGGGCCCAAAGGTTTCCTTCTGGACGATGTCATCGCTTTGCCTGGCGCCGGTGACGATGGTGGGTTCGAAGAAGTAGCCCTTCTCCCCCGCCCGGTGGCCGCCAATTTCGATCCGGCAGTTGGCAGGCAGGTTCTCCACCACCGAGCTGACGGCGTTGAAGTGGTTGATGTTGTTCAGCGGGCCGAAGTAGTTGTCCTCATCGTTCTGCGAGCCGGTGCGGAGGGTTTTGGTGTGCTCCACCATGGCGGCGACGACGTCGTCGTGCACCGAGTCCTCCACCAGCACGCGCGTGATCGCGGTGCAGTCCTGGCCTGCGTTGAAGAATGCGAACTCGGCGATGGCCGCGGCACTCTTCTTGATATCGGCGTCCTTGAAGACGATGGCCGGCGCCTTGCCGCCAAGCTCCAGGTGGGCACGCTTGAGGCCCTTGGCGGCACCGGACGCCACAGCGATGCCGGCACGGACGGAGCCGGTGATGGACACCAGGCCGGGAACCTTGTGGTCCACCATCAGGGCACCGGTCTCGCCCGTGCCCAGCACCACGTTCAGGACGCCGGCGGGCAGGATGTCCCCTGCGAGGCGGGCCAGGACCAGCGTGGATTCGGGGGTGGTGTCCGAGGGCTTGAGGACCACGGTGTTGCCGGCGGCGAGCGCCGGGCCGATCTTCCAGATGGCCATCAGGAAGGGATAGTTCCAGGGTGCAACCTGGGCCACGACGCCGATGGGTTCGCGGCGGACGTAGGAGGTGTGCCCCTCGAAGTATTCGCCGGCGGACTTGCCTTCAAGGATGCGGGCTGCGCCGGCAAAGAAACGGAGCTGGTCGGCGCCGGCCGCCACTTCCTCGGAGGCGATCAGGGAGCGGACCTGGCCCGTGTTGCGGTGCTGGGCCTCCACGAGTTCGTCACTGTTGGCCTCGACGGCGTCGGCGAGCTTGAGGAGCATCAGCTGGCGCTGCCCCGGGGTGACGTGCTTCCAGGTCCTGAAGGCGTCCTTGGCTGCGGTCATGGCGGCGTCCACATCAGCCTGCACCGAGACGGGCGAGTGCGCCACGACTTCCCCGTTGGTCGGGTTCACGATGTCCAGCAGGGTGGTGCCGGCAGGGGTGACGAACTTCCCGTTGATGAAGTTCTGCAAGGTTTGGACCACGGTGTGCAACCTCTTTCGTAGGGGCCACCCGCGCCCGGGCGGAGTTCGGGGCGGATGGATGGAACTGCCTTGAGCCTATGCCAGCGCCCCTGTGCAGTGAATAGCCACCTGCACACCCTTCCGGGAGCTGTTTAGTGCGGTTGCCCAGCGCCCGTTTATCCTTGATCCATGGCCATCTCCCTTGCCGCCCTGCTGGGTGTTAACTCCCTGAAGTTGTCCAAGGCCGGGGTCGCCGAGACCACCTGGCACCAGGACATCAACTGGGTGGCAGTCACGGAACTGGAGGATCCGCACCGGTTCCTCAACGGCGGGGAACTGATCCTCACCACCGGCCTGCGCCTGCGATCCGCGCCGGAGCAGCGGCGCTTTGTCCGGCAGGTGCAGCGGGCCGGTGCCGTGGGCATTGGCTTCGGCGTGGGGCTCTCGCACGAGACGGTCCCTCCTGCCCTGCTGGCGGAGGCGAACCGGTGGGGCCTGCCGGTGGTGGAGGTTCCCTACGAGACGCCGTTCATTGCCATTGGCAAGCTGGTGGCCGACGCCCAGTCCGCGGACCACTACGCCAAGCTCGAGCGGCTGATCGCCGGGCACCAGATTCTGGCCCGGGCCCTGCTGACCGGTGGCGGGCTCGCCGAGCTCCTCAAGCACCTGGGCAACATGCTGCGCACCGACGTGGCCCTCACCCAGTTCACGGCCCAGCTCTACAACAGCAGCAGCGATTCCCCGTCCGCGGACTCCTGGTCCTCCTATCCCGTCCCCACCGGCCGGCGGGATGCCTGCACGCTCTGGGTCCGGCAGCCCTTCGAGGACTCGGGCATCATCGGGTACGCCCAAAGCCTGATCAGCGTGGAGCTGAACAACATGGTCAAGCAGCGCCAGGCCCAGCGTGCCCTCTGCGGCCAGGTCCTGGAAGACGTGATCCACGGGGCGCTGGAGACCAGCGAGGCCCAGCGGCGCCTGGCCGGCGTGGGCGTCAACAGCACCCGGAAGAACGTGGTGCTGCTGGCCGTTTCGGCCGCCCACAACAAGGCACTGGTGAGTACCTCGGTGCCGCGCGAACTGGAAAAGGCGGTGGCCGCCGTCGTGGGCAAGGACCTGGTGCTGGTCATTAACGACGACGGCGGCGGCGCACCTGCCCTTGCCCGGAAGCTGAGCGACCACCTGGCAGAAGCCGGCATCCACGCCACGATCGGGATCGGCGGCGCGTACACCAAGCCGAACGGCCTGCGGTGGAGCTACTTTGAGGCCCGTGACGCGGCAAGCCACGGCCTGCCCGTCAATGAGCCGGAGCGCCTCAGCCTGACATCGCTGCTCCTGGCCAGCGAGGACGTACCGCTGGCGGACATGGCCAACGAGTCCCTGGACCCGCTGCGGACCTTTGACGCCGCCCACGGCTCGGAACTGATGGCCACGCTGGAGAGCTACCTCAACAACAACGGCTCGGTGGCCGCCGTCGCCGAGGAGCTCACCCTGCACCGGAACACCGTCCGGTACCGGCTGGCGCAGATTACCGAGCTGACCGGTTACGACCCCGCCGTCACTGCGGACCGCGTGCAGCTCTGGCTGGCGCTGGCCGTGGCCCGGCTGTCCGCGCGGCAGGGGAAATAACGCCAACGCGGGGTCACTTCCTGCCCGATATCAGCGATTTATCGGGCGTTATCTGACCCCGCGTTGCCCTGACATGCCGCTACCCCAGCCCGCGGCGCAGCAGTTTCCGCGACTTCCTGCGGGCTTTCCGGTACTGGGCCTCGGAGCTGCTGATCAGCCCGTCCTCCCGCGTCTCCAATGCTGCATAGGCTGCCGCAGCCGGCGTCGGTTCCTGGCGTGAGCCCACCGTGGCCAGCAGGTCCCGGGCGATCACGGCGTCGTGGAAATTGCCCAGGATCTTTTGCTGCCGGTGCGCGGCCTTGGCCACCTTGTCCCCACGTTTGCCGTAGACCTGGGCGGCAGATTCCGCCACGTGCCGCAGCTTCTTGGCATCCTTGCGCACCTGGTGGAGGGCGGTTTCGTGGGCCGTTCCGCGCTTGGACCGCACCGCGGCCTTGTGCGAGCGCCGCAGCCGCCTGGCAGCCTTGGCCACGGCTTTCGCAGCCACGCGGCGCCCCGGCACCACCGGGTCCGGACGGACCGGCGGTTTGTCCCGGAACGCCTCCAGGTCATCCAGGAGCCGGAAGTAGCGTTCCGAGCGCAGCGCCTCCTGGAGCTGCCGGTAACCGTCGTCATAGGCGCCGCCCACTTTGTGCTCCACCTTGGCCCTGACGTCGTCCACGCCCTCCCCCGGCGTAAGGTCGTCGAGGTGCCCGCGGAGCCTGGCCAGCAGGACCTCGGCATCCCGTGGCGCGCCGAGCAGCTGGCCCAGCCATTTCAGTTCGTCGCGCAGCCGGCGCACAGGAGCGGCTGCATAGAGTTTTGAGTAGGCAGAAAGCACGGAGCGGACCCGGCGGAGCGCGGACCGCATGTCGTGCACCGACTCGGGCTCCTCCAGCCGGACTCCCGGGTCCTGGGCCAGGATCTCCCCGATCTGTCCACTGAGGTAGGCAGTGACGACGGCGGCTGCGGGGGCCTTCCTGCCGGCAGCCAGGGCAGGGGTACTTCCGTTCCGGGACGGGCCGGCGTCCGGGAGGGAGCCGGCGGCGCCGCCCAGCGCACGGGCAAGCTTCGAGGCGTGCCCGGCGGGACGGGCTCCGGCCTTGGCCAGCAGCTCCTCGGCGGGGCCGAAGAACCCGGGATCGCCATGGACGAGTTCCAGTTCCCACTCACGCCAATGCTGCTTCTCCCCGCCGCCCCCGGCTCCGCCTTTTTGTCCGCGGTGCAGGAGCTCGGCCGTCACCCGGTCATCGGCGAGGTCCGCCAAGTGAACGCCGTCCTCGCCGTACAGGGCGTGGGTGGTGCGGCTGGTTTCCAGCCGCACCACCGGAGCCACATAAGCCCCCCCGAGGTATGGCGGGAGG